>NZ_JBKFGF010000074.1:0-30445 GCF_051233485.1 Massilia sp. LXY-6 | reverse complement strand
GCCGTCGCCAGCACGCTTTGCTGGGCGGTGGTCGGCGTCTGGGCCCAGCCGAGACGGAGAGCCTTGCTGGATGGCATGGCCGATGGCTGGTCGCTCGCGACCAGTTGCACGTTGCCGCTGGACTGCAGTGCACCGGACCAGTCTGCGATGGGCATTCCATACGGTCCGGCAACAGGAGGACCGCCCGCGCCGGGCGCCGGGGTCGGGGGCGGGGGCGGCGCCGGCGCGGGGCCGGGACCGGTCCCGCTGTTGGTCCGGCTCGCGCCACCGTCTCCACCTCCGCCTCCACCACCGCAAGCGGACAACAACGCCGTGCTGCCCAGGATAAGTATGTCACGCCGACTAACCATGGATCCCCCCTATCTGTGCATTTAGATTAACAGGGAGCCGGTGAGTTCGACGTTACGATTGAGACAGATCACTGCAGTTGCCCATCCGCATCGCGCATTTCCGGCGGCCCCAGCCCCAGGTCCTTCAGCTGCGGCAGCACCTTTGCCCGGTCGCCCACGGCGATCACTTTCATCCGCTCCGGCGCCAGGTATTTGTTCGCGACCGCCTGTACCTGCGGCGCCGTGACGCGCCGGAGCTGCTCCGGCAGCGTGCGCCAATAGTCGAGAGGCAGGTCGAACACCCAGGTCTCGGCCAGGCTGGCCCCGATCGCGCTGTTGGTCTCGAACTGGCCCGGCAGCGAATACACCTGCGAGTCGCGCGCGCCGGCCAGTTCGGCCGGCGGCAGCGGCTTGGCGCGGATCCCGCGCACCTCCTTGAAAATCTCGGCGATCGAGGCGGAGGTGGCGTCGGTGCGCACGCTGCCGGCGATGACGAAGGGGCCGGGGGTGCGGTCGTAGCGGAAGCTTGAAAACACGCCGTAGCTGTAGCCCTTGTCTTCGCGCAGGTTGAGGTTGATGCGGCTCGAGAACAGGCCGCCGAGCGCGGCGTTCATCACCTGCAGGGCCGGATAGTCGGGTGTCTTGCGGTTCGTCGCCACCTGGGTGACGCGCAGCGCCGTCTGCGGGGCACCCGGCTTGTCGACCATCACCAGGCGCGCGCGCGTACCGTCCGGGTCGCCCGGCAGCGACGGCGCCGGCACGGCGCGCGGCCAGCCGCCGAAGCGGTTGGTGGCCAGGCCGCGCAGCTCGTCCAGGGAGATGTCGCCGGAGACGATCAGGGCCGCGTTGGCGGGCACGTAGCGGCGGCGCCAGAACTGGTACAGGTCGTCGCGGGTGACGGCGCGGATCGCCTGCTCGGTGCCGAGCTGGCCGTAGCCGTAGGGGTGCCGTGCCCCGTACAGCGCGCCGGCGCCGGCGACCGCCGCCACCAGGGCCGGGTCGTCGCGCTGCTGGGTCAGTTCGCCCAGGCGCGCCGCGCGCTGGCGCTCGACTTCGGCGGTGGGGAAGGCTGGATGCTGGACCACGTCGGCCAGCACGTCCAGCGCCTGCGCGAAGGTCGAGCGCAGCGACAGCAGCGACACCGTGGACGCGTCCGGGCTGCTGGCGCTGCCCAGGAAGGCGCCGAGCTGCGCGACCTCGTCGGCGATGCGCGGTGCGCTGCGCGTGGCGGTCCCCTCCGGCAGCATCTGGGCGGTGAAGCCGGCCAGGCCGGGCTGGTCGCCGGGGTTGGCGTCGGAACCGCTCTTGACCACCAGCTCGGCCGCCACCAGCGGCAGCGCCGGATTGTAGTGGTGGATCACGCGCAAGCCGTTCGGCAGCTGGAAGCTGTCGCCCTGCGGCAGCGTAAACTTCGGCGCCGGACCGGGTTTCGGCGGCTGGCGGCGCCAGGCTTCGTCGCGGTTGATGCCGGTCGGGGCAAGGCTGCTGGCAGCCCGCGTGCCCGTTTTGATGGGCTGTGCCACCGGATCCGGTCCCAGCTCCGGCTTGCCCGGCACGCCCGCCACCACCACCCGCGCATTCGGCTGCAGGTAGCTGCGCGCCACGCGCTGCACGTCGGCGGCGCTGACCCGGCGCAGGCGCGCGATGTCCTTCGGCAGGTAGCCCGGGTCGCCGGTGTACTGGTTGTACTGGTTGACCTGGTTGGCGAGGCCCGCGCCGCCCAGCTTCTCGATCGAGGTCAGCATCGCGGTCTCGATCGTGTTGCGCGCGCGCTCGACTTCCAGGTCGGACGGGCCGACGTCGCGCAGCGCGTTCAGCTCGGCGTCGATGGCGGCTTCCAGCTCCGACGCTTCATGGCCGGGGCGGGCGGTGACGTCGATCACGAAGGTCGAGGTGAGGGCGTTGGAGTTCTGCGCCGCCGCCGTGTCCTGGGCGATCTGGCGCTCGTAGACCAGCGATTTGTACAGGCGTCCCGCCTTGCCGCCGGCCAGGATCTGGGCCGTGACCGCCAGCTCGGCGTCGCCCGGCTGGTAGGCGGGCGGCGTCAGCCAGGCCATGTAGACGCGCGGCAGCTCGACCCGGTCGGCCACCGTCAGGCGGCGCTCGCGGGTGATCGGCGGCGTGCTCACGGTCGGTTTCGCCACCGGCGCGCTGCGCTTGAAACTGCCGAAGTATTTCGCGACCAGGGCGCGCGTCTTCGCCTTGTCGATGTCGCCGGCGATCACGATGCTGGCGTTGTTGGGACCGTAGTAGCGGGTGAAGAAGTCGCGCACGTCGGCCAGCTTCGCGTTCTGGATGTCGGCGTGCGAGCCGATCACCGAGGCGTAGTACGGGTGGTTCTTCGGGAACAGCGCATGGTTCATCGCCTCCTCGACGATGCCGTAGGGGCGGTTCTCGACGCTCTGGCGGCGCTCGTTGCGCACCACGTCCTGCTGGTTCGACAGCGCGGTCTGGTCGAGCACGTCGAGCAGGTAGCCCATGCGGTCGGCGTGCACCCACAGCGCCAGCTCCAGCTGGTTCGACGGCACGGTGTCGTAGTAGTTGGTGCGGTCGTAGTCGGTGCTGCCGTTGCTGTCGGTGGCGCCGGCGCCTTCCAGCAGGCGGTCGGCCAGGCCGCGCGGCAGGTGCCGCGAACCGGCGAACATCATGTGCTCGAACAGGTGGGCGAAGCCGGTCAGGCCCGGCACCTCGTTGGCCGGGCCGACGTGGTACCAGACGTTCACGGCGACGATCGGCAGGCGGTGGTCCTCGATCAGGATCAGCTCCAGGCCGTTGGGCAGCGTGGTCTTCTCGTAGGCGACCTGGGGCAGGGCAGCGAGCGCCGGGTTATGGGCGGTCTGCGCGGTCTGCGCCGACCCGGACGGCGCGGCGACGGCCAGTATCAGCAGACAGCTCAACAGCGGGGAAGTCAGGAGCGACGACAGGCGGATGTGCATGAAAACTCCGTGGATGGCTTAGTGGCAGACCTCGCTGCCGCGGTCGGGAGAAGGCAGGCCCAGCGGCGTGAGCCTGGCCGATTCCAGGAATTCCCACTCGTAGCGGCCGTCCAGCAGGCGCAGGCGCAGCACGCCGGTACGGCCGCTGTCGCGCATCTCGCTGTTTTTTACCGTTAACAGGAACGGCGTTGGGTAGGCGCCGCCGGTGCCGACCACGAACTGGCGCATGCCGTGCGCGCGGTCCAGGCGGCCGTCGGCATCCTGCGGCGCGAAGCGTTCGTAGTCGTGGTCGTGGCCGGACAGCACCAGCTCGGCACCGGCCTCCTGCAGCAGGCGCCATGCATCGCGCATCTTGGGGATGCTGCCATGTCCGCCCGAGCTGTACAGCGGATGGTGCCAGAACGCCAGCGTGCAGCGCGCCGGATGGCCGGCGAGGTCGGCGCGCAGCCACGCCAGTTGCGCCGCATGCTCGGCCGGAGCCAGGTTGCTGTCGAGGGAAACGACGTGCCAGCTGCCCAGCTCCAGGCTGTAATAACCGCGCCCGGCGCGTTCGCCGAAGTAGGCGAAGTAGGGGGCGGCGTGCGGCGTGTAGTACTCGTGGTTGCCGGGCGCCGGCCAGGTGCGGTCCTTGAACTGTCCCCAGGTCGGGCCGTAGCAGTCGGCGAATTCCTGCGCCCTGCCGTGCGGATAGGTGTGGTCGCCCAGGGTCAGCACCACGGCATCGCGGTCGGCGGCGAGGCCGGCGGCGACGGTGCGGGCGGTGTCGGCCGCGCCCGAATACGCCGGATCGCTGTACGCGCAGCGGGCGATGTCGCCGGCCGCGTAGACGGTAACGGCGGCTGGTGTGCCGGCAGGTGCTGCGGCAGCCGATGCGGCGGCGGCCAGCAGCAGGCCGCCGGCCGCCAGGCCTGCGCGGGTCGCGAAAGCCGGCACCTCCTTACTCGAGGAAGCGCAGCAGCCCGGCCAGTGCGTGCGCCACCGTCTGTTCGCGCACGGCGCGGCGGTCGCCCTGGAACACCAGCCGCTCGGTATAGGTGGTGCCGCCCTTCGACCAGCCGAAGCAGACCGTGCCGACCGGCTTGCCCGGCACCGCGCCGGTCGGGCCGGCGATGCCGGTGGTGGACACGGCCACGTCGGCATTGCTGTTGGCGACCGCGCCCTCGGCCATCGCGCCAGCCACCTCCACGCTGACGGAGCCGCACTGGGCGATCAGCGCGGCCGGCACGTCCAGCATCTCGGACTTGGACGCGTTCGAATAGGTCACGAAGCCGCATTCGAACCAGCCGGTCGAGCCGGGGATTTCGGTGATGGCCTGGGACACGCCGCCGCCGGTGCAGGACTCGGCGGTGGCCAGCAGCAGGCCTTTCGTTTCGAGCAGTTTGCCGACCTTGGCCGCAAGTTCAAGAATGTCGTTCTCCATGTCTGTCGCTCCTCTCCCTCTCCGTTTGTACTGCGCCGGATCATTCTAGCGCGCCTCGGTCCGGTGCGCGTAAAAAACGTTAACTAAAAGCCATGCGACAGTGGACAGTGTAAATATTCGATGTCGTTCCGTGCGACATCGTTCGGGAGGCTGCTGCTATCCTGCACGCCTGCCGGGCTCGTCCCGGTAGTGTTCTCTTCTTGATGATGGACTGACATGCCGCTCGAACGTTTCACGCAACGCCACATGGGGCCGGCGCGGCTGAAATCGCCGGTGCGGCGTACGACGGAGGCGGGATGATCGGCCAGCGCTCGATCCGCACGAAGCTGGTCACGATCGTGATGTCGACCACGCTGGCGGCGCTGGCGGTGTCGGTCGGCGCGCTGGTCGCCTACGACCTGCGCGCCTACCAGCGCGCGCTGCTGAACGATCTCTCGACCCAGGCCGAACTGGTTGGCCACATGACCTCGGCCGCGCTGTCGTTCGACGACCCGCGCCTGGCGCGCGAGAACCTGGCCATGCTGCGCTCGCGGCCCACGGTGCGCGCGGCCGCCATCTACGACGAGGCCGGCGCGCTGTTCGCGTCCTACCTGGCGCCGGGCGAGGGCAGCGCCTTCCCGCCGCATCCGGGCAAGGCCGGGCACCGCAAGGAGGGCGACGACCTCATTCTGTACAGGCCGATCGCCGAGAACGGCGATGCCCTGGGCACGGTCTACCTGCGCTCCTCGAACCTGATGGTGGAGCGGATGCGCGACTATCTCCTGATCTGCATCGGCACCACCCTGCTGGCGCTGCTGACCGCCTGGCTGCTGGTGCGCCGGCTGGGGCACACGATCACGACCCCGATCGACGCCATCACCACCATCGCGCGCGAGGTGGTGGAAAAGCGCGACTATTCGCGCCGCGCGCCGCGCATCAGCGAGGACGAGGCGGCCGCGCTGGTCGATTCCTTCAATGCGATGCTGACCGAGATCGAGCAGCGCACCCTGGCCCTGGAAGGCTCGAAGCAGGAAGTGATGCGCCTGAACGGCGAGCTCGAGCAACGCGTGCAGGAGCGCACCATGCAGCTGGAACTGGCCAATTCCGAGCTGGAGCTGGCGATCGACGAGGCGCGCAACGCCAACCAGGCCAAGTCGGCGTTTCTGTCGTCGATGAGCCACGAGCTGCGCACGCCGCTCAACGCCATCCTCGGCTTCGCCCAGATCCTGGCGTCCGACAAGCTGCCCACCACGCCGGCGCAGAAGACGGAATTCGCCGGCCACATCCTGAAGTCGGGGCGCCACCTGCTGACACTCATCAACGAGGTGCTCGACCTGGCCAAGGTGGAGGCGGGCGCGCTGACGCTGTCGATGGAACCGGTGGGGCTGGCCGAGGTGCTGGCCGAATGCCGCGCCATGATCGAGCCGCTGGCGGCGGCGCGCGGCATCCGCGTCGCATTCCCCGAGCATGTGGCGGCGCAGGTGGCGGCCGACCGCACCCGCCTGAAGCAGGTGCTGCTCAACCTGCTGTCGAATGCGGTCAAGTACAACCGCGAGGGCGGGGCGGTGACGCTGGAGTGCGCCGCCTGCGGGCCGGACCGGCTGTGCCTGTCGGTGGTCGATACCGGCATGGGCCTGCGTCCGGACCAGGTGGCCGCGCTGTTCCAGCCCTTCAACCGCCTCGGCCAGGAGAATGGCGTGCAGGAAGGCACCGGCATCGGCCTGGTGTTCACCAAGCGCCTGGTCGAGCTGATGAAGGGCGAGATCGGCGTCACCAGCAGTCCCGGTGCCGGCAGCACGTTCTGGATCGAGCTGTCCGCGGCAGCCCCGCTGGCGCAACCGGAAGCGCCGGCGGAACCGGGCGCAGGGCAGCCCGCGGCGGCTGCGCACGGCGCCGCGCCGCGCCTGATCCTGTACATCGAGGACAATCCGGCCAACCTGCGGCTGGTGCAGGAAATCGTGGGCTTCCGCGCCGACCTGCGCCTGCTGGCGGCCCCGGACGGCCACGCCGGCCTGGCGCTGGCGCACACCCACCGCCCGGCGATCGTCCTGATGGACCTGAACCTGCCCGGCATGGGCGGCTTCGACGTACTCGCGCAATTGCGGCGCGACCCGGACACCGCGCACATTCCGGTGATCGCCCTCACCGCCAACGCCATGCCGCGCGATATCGAGCGCGGCCTGTCGGCCGGCTTCGCCCGCTACCTGACGAAGCCGATCGACATCGAACAATTCAATGAGGCCATTGACGGCGTGCTGGCCCAGCGCGCCGCTGAAGAAAGGACCGCCCCATGAGGTTAGCGCTATGATCTCGCCTTCGGATATCCGGCGTGCGCGCATCCTGGTCGTCGACGACGAACCGGTGAACGTGCAGCTGCTCGAATTCCTGCTCAAGACCACCGGCTACGAACAGGTGGCCAGCACCACCGATCCGCGCCAGGTGGCCGCGCTGCACCTGCAGCACCGTTTCGACCTCATCATCCTCGACCTGCAGATGCCGCACATGGACGGCTTCCAGGTGATGGAAGCGCTGAAGCCGATGGAACGCGAGTCCTGGCTGCCGGTGCTGGTCGTGACGGCCGAGCCGGACAAGAAGCTGGCCGCGCTCGAGGCCGGGGCGCGCGACTTCATCGGCAAGCCGTTCGACACGGTCGAGGTGCTGACCCGCATCCGCAACCTGCTCGAGGTGCGCCTGTTCCACCAGGAGTCGCGCGAGCACGGCGCGCGCATGGAGCGCAAGGTGAGGGAGCGCACCGCCGAGCTGCAGCGCTTCCGCGGCGCGATGGATGCCACCGCCGACGCCATCTTCCTGGTCGATGCGCGCAACATGGCGATGCTCGACGTCAGCGACGGCGCCTGCCGCATGCTGGGCTTTTCGCGCGAGGCGCTGCTGCGCATCGACCCGGTGGCGCTGGGCCTGGCCGAGCGCGCCCAGCTCGAACGCTACACCGACGCCGACGCCGCGCCGCGCGAGCACGACATCGTCGAGACCGAGCTGCTGCGCGCCGACGGGCAGGGCGCGGTGCCGGTCGAGATCAGCTGGAAGCTGCAGCAGCTCGACCAGATGCGCATGCTGATCGCGGTGGCGCGCGACATTAGCGAGCGCCTGCACGCGGCCCAGCGCTTGAAACACATGTCGAACTACGACAGCCTGACCGGCCTGCCGAACCGCACCCTGTTCTTCCAGACCCTGCGCGACGCCATCGAGCTGGCCCAGGACAAGAACTGGCGCATCGCGGTGCTGTTCATCACGCTCGACCGCTTCAAGATCATCAACGACTCGCTCGGCCCGGCGCTGGGCGATGAGCTGCTGCGCCAGTTCAGCACGCGCCTGGTGCGCTGCGTGCGCCTGCGCGACACCATCGGGCGCCTCGGTGGCGACGAGTTCGCGCTGATCCTCACCACCACCCGCGAGCAGAAGGAAGAGGAGGCGGTCGGTGTCGCCAACGCGGTGCGCGAAGCGCTGCGCGCGCCGTTCGACCTGAACGGGCAGCAGGCGGCGCTGACGGCCAGCATCGGCATCGCCATGTACCCGGACGACGCGCTCGATCCGGGCACCCTGGTCAAGTACGCCGACGTGGCGATGGTGCGCGCCCGCGAGGCCGGGCGCGACGGCTACCGCTTCTTCACGGCCGGCATGAACGAACAGGTGCTGGCGCGCCTGGATCTCGAGCTGGCGCTGCGCAGTGCCCTCGACGGCGAGCAGTTCGAACTGCACTACCAGCCCAAGCTCGATTTGAATACGGGCCGGGTCAGCGGGGTCGAGGCCCTGTTGCGCTGGCGCCGCCCCGGCTTCGGCCTGATCTATCCGGCCGAGTTCGTGCCGGTGATGGAGGATACCGGGATGGTGGTGCGGGTCGGCGCCTGGATCGTCGACGAGGCCTGCCGCCAGATCGCCGCCTGGAACAGGCAGGGCGTGCGCGACGTGCGGGTGGCCGTGAACGTCTCCAGCCGCCAGTTCGCCGAGGGCGACCTCGAGGGCGACATCCGCGCCGCGCTGCAGAAGCACAAGGTGGAGCCGGGCCTGCTCGAGCTGGAGCTGACCGAGAGCGCGCTGATGTCGAACTTCGAGCACACGATCCAGGTGCTGGAGAGCCTGAAGGCGCTCGGCATCCGCATCGCGATCGACGACTTCGGCACCGGCTATTCGAGCCTGGCCTACCTGAAGCGCTTCCCGATAGACAAGCTGAAGATCGACATCGCCTTCGTGCGCGACATCACGACCAATCCGGACGATGCCGCGATCGCCCTGGCCATCATCAGCATGGCGCACAGCCTGCACATGCAGGTGATTGCCGAAGGCGTCGAGTCGCGCGCCCAGATGGCGTTGCTGCGCCGCTATTTCTGTGACGAGATCCAGGGTTTCCACTTTGCGCGCGCGCTGCCGCCCGACGAGCTGGGCAAGCTGGTGCTGGAGAACCGCGCCCAGCCCAGCCGGCCGGCGGCGGACGACCGCAACGTCCAGACCCTGCTGGTGGTGGACGATGACGTCAACGTGCTGGCAAGCCTGCACCGCCTGTTCCGGCGCGATAACTACCGGGTGCTGACGGCGGCCACGCCGGCCGAGGGCTTCGAGCTGCTGGCGCTGTACCGGGTGCAGGTGATCCTGTGCGACCAGCGCATGCCGGTGATGAGCGGCACCGAATTCCTGAGCAAGGTGAAGGAGATGTATCCGGACACCATCCGCATCATCCTGTCCGGCTACACCGGCGTGGAGACGGTGCTCGATTCGATCAACCGCGGCGCCATCTATCGCTTCTACACCAAGCCCTGGAACGACAACGAGCTGCGCGACAACGTGCGCCTGGCCTTCCGCCACTACTGGCTGACGCACGGGCCGTATGACGACCGCAAGACGCCGCGCGACGAGCGGGTCGCGTGATTTGCAGGGTGGACGTCACGCGTGGGCACGTGGTGCCCACGCTACGCGAAGTGATCCCAGCCGTGCAGGTTCAATGACAGCGGCGCGCCGTCGGCATCGATGAACCGTAGGCCCGGCTCGGCCTCGATCCGGCCCACGCGCGTGACCGGCGTGCCCGCACGCGCGCCGGCCGCCAGAATCGCGTCGCGCTTGGCCGCCGGCGCGGTGAAGCACAGTTCATAGTCGTCGCCGCCGGCGGCCGTGAAGCGGCGCCGCAGATCCCGCGGCTGGCGCGCCAGGGCCGGGCCGGCCGGCAGCGCGTCGAGGTCGAGCACGGCGCCGACCTTCGAGGCCGCCAGGATGTGCTTGATGTCGCCGACCAGGCCGTCGGAGATGTCCAGCGCCGCGTGCGCCAGCCGTCCTTCGGCCAGCAGCCGGCCCAGGGCCACGCGCGGCGTGGGCGCGTGCAGGCGCGGCGCGGCCTGCCGCCGGTCCGCATCGCTCAGGGTCATCTCGTCCAGGCAGGCGGCCAGCGCCAGGCGGGCGTCGCCAAGGGTGCCGGAGATCCAGATGTCATCGGCCAGACGGGCGGCGTCGCGCCGCAGCGCCGTGCCGGGCGCCAGTTCGCCGAAGATGGTGATGCAGATGTTCAGCGGACCCTTGGTGGTGTCGCCGCCCACCAGTTCGCAGGCATGAAAGTCGGCCAGCGCGAACAGGCCGCGCGAAAAGCCGTCCAGCCAGGCGGGTTCGGCGCCGGGCAGGGCGAGCGCCAGCGTGAAGCCGAGCGGCGCGGCGCCCATCGCCGCCAGGTCCGACAGGTTCACGGCCAGCGACTTGTGGCCGAGGTCGAACGGATCGGCGCCGGCCAGGAAGTGGCGGCCCTCGACCAGCATGTCGGACGAGACGGCCAGCTGCATGCCGGGTGTCGGGGCCAGCAGGGCGCAGTCGTCGCCGACGCCGAGCACGGTGCGGCCGGAGGCATCCGGACGTGCGCCACGGGTGAAATACTGTTTGATGAGGTCGAATTCGGAGAGCATGCCGCCATTCTAATGTGACGCGGACCCGGCCGGGCCGCCATAGCGTGCCGGAAGGCATGAACCATGTGTTAGAGTAAGCTTTTTCCCCCAGTTTGTATGAAACTCGATCTTCTGTCGATGCGCCTGTTCGTCAGTGTGATTGAAGAGGGCACGATTGCCGCCACGGCGGCGCGCCACCACATCGCCGCTGCCGCCGTCAGCAAGCGCATCAGCGAGCTGGAGGCGCAGTTGAACACCCAGCTGCTGGTGCGCAGTAACAAGGGGATCGCCGCCACGCCGGCCGGCTTTGCCTTGATCAATATGGCGCGCGGCATCATCAACGACCTCGACAACGTGGTGGCGCAGATGCAGGACTTCGCCAGCGGCACCCGCGGCTCGGTACGGCTCCAGGCCAACGTGTCGGTGATCACCCAGTTCATGCCGCACGCGCTCAAATCGTTCCGCTCGGCCTATCCCAAGGTCCAGGTGCACCTCGAGGAAAAGGTCAGCACCGCCATTATGCGCGGCGTGGCCGACAATCTGGCCGACATCGGCATCTTCACGCAAGTGCCGCATATCGACGGCATCGAGGTCTATCCGTATGCCACCGACGAGCTGGTGTTGATCGTGCCGAACGGCCACCCGCTGGCCGGCCGCGGGTCGGTGTCGTTCGCCGAGACGCTGGATTACGAATTCGTCGGCCTGCACGCGGGCAGCAGCCTGAACTATACGATGGTGAAGGCGGCCAGCGAACTCGGACGCCCGCTGAAGCTGAGCATCCAGGTAGCCGGCTACGACGCCCAGTGCCTGATGGTGGAAGCCGGCCTCGGGATCGGCATGCTGCCACGCGCCAGCATGCATACCTACAGCGCGCTGGCGATCCAGAGTCTGCGCCTGGACGAAGTCTGGGCGTGCCGCGAGCTGGAGATCTGCGTCCGTTCCTACGACGCGCTGTCGGTGGCGGCAAAACTGCTGTTCGATCACCTGCGTTCGCTGCCGCCATCCCGGTAATCCGTACTGCCATCGCGACACGCGAGGGCAGCATGGCAAAGCAATTCTTTACGCCCGCGCCGCACCGGTTCATCCTCATCGCTAGCGACTTGACGACTTAGCAATGAGGACCAGCATGAAACCGGAAACCCTTTACGAGAAACTGTGGCGCCAGCATGTGGTGCACGTGGACGAGTACGGCACGGCGTCGATCTACATCAACCGCCACCTGATCAATGAAGTCACCAGCCCCCAGGCCTTCGACGGCTTGCGGCTGGGTGGACGCCCGATATGGCGCCTGAACGCCAACCTGGCCGTGTCCGACCATAACATCCCGACCGAGGGACGCAGCCGGGGCATTGGCGATGCCGTCTCGCGCCATCAGGTCGAGACCCTGGAGCGCAATTGCCGCGACACCGGCATGCGCTATTTCGCGCTGGACGACGCGCGCCAGGGCATCGTCCACGTGCTCGGTCCCGAGCAGGGCGCAACCCTGCCAGGCATGAGCGTGGTTTGTGGCGATTCGCACACCAGCACCCATGGCGCCTTCGCCGCGCTGGCGTTCGGCATCGGCACCTCGGAAGTCGAGCACGTGCTGGCCACCCAGACACTGCGCACAAAGCAGTCGAAGACCATGCTGGTGCGGGCCGAGGGGCGGCTCGCGCCCGGCGTCGGTGCCAAGGACCTGGCGTTGGCGATCATTGGCGCGATCGGCACCGCGGGCGGCACCGGCCATGCCATCGAATATGCGGGCGAGGCGGTGTGCAGCCTGTCGATGGAAGGGCGCATGACCCTGTGTAACATGACGATCGAGGCCGGCGCACGCATGGGCATGATCGCGGTCGACCAGACTACCATCGATTATCTCGAGGGCCGGCCGTATGCGCCGCAAGGCGAGCAGTGGCAGCGTGCGGTGCGCCAATGGCGCGAGCTGGTGTCCGATCCCGGAGCGGTATTCGACCGTGTGGTCGAGATCGATGCCTCGGCGATCCGTCCGCAGGTGACCTGGGGCACGTCACCGGAAATGGTGGCCAGCATCGATGGGGCGATTCCCGATCCTGCGCTCCTGGACGATCCGGTGCGGCGCGAGGCCGCCTGGCGGGCGCTCGACTACATGGACCTGCAGCCGCACACGCGCATCGCCGACATCCGGCTCGACAAAGTGTTCATCGGTTCATGCACCAACTCGCGCATCGAAGACCTGCGCAGCGCCGCGGCGGTAGTGCGCGGGCGCCGGGTGGCGGCCACGATCCGCCAGGCGCTGGTGGTGCCGGGGTCCGGGCTGGTAAAGCTGCAGGCCGAAGCGGAAGGCCTGGACCGCGTTTTCCTCGAGGCCGGCTTCGAGTGGCGCGAACCCGGCTGCTCGATGTGCCTGGGCATGAACGAGGACCGCCTCGGCCCTGGCGAGCGCTGCGCCTCGACCTCGAACCGCAATTTCGAAGGGCGCCAGGGCGCGGGCGGCAGGACCCACCTGGTAAGCCCAGCGATGGCCGCCGCGGCCGCCATCGCCGGCCATTTCGTCGACATCGAACAGTTGTAACGTGAAGGAAAGCCAATGAAACCATTTACCCGACTCGACGGCCTGGTCGTCCCGCTCGACCGCTCCAATGTCGACACCGATGCCATCGTGCCCAAGCAGTTCCTGAAGCGCGTCACGCGCACCGGCTTCGGCCCCAACCTGTTTGACGAGTGGCGCTATCTCGACCATGGCGAGCCGGACATGGACTGCTCGGTCCGGCCGAAGAATCCCGACTTCGTGCTCAACCTGGCGCGCTACCAGGGCGCGGAAATCCTGCTGGCACGCGAGAATTTCGGCTGCGGTTCTTCGCGCGAGCATGCCCCGTGGGCCCTGGCCGAATACGGTTTCAGAGCAATCTTGGCGCCGAGCTTTGCCGATATCTTCTACAACAACTGCTTCAAGAACGGACTGCTGGCGGTGGTGCTGCCGGCCGATACGATCGGGCACCTGTTCGAACAGGTCGCGCAAACGCCGGGCTACCGGCTCGACATCGACCTGGAGCGCCAGCAAGTGCGCGCGCCGGATGGCGCCGTGTACGCCTTCGAAGTCGACGCGTTCCGCAAGCGCTGCCTGCTCGATGGCCTCGACGAGATCGGGCTGTCGATGCTGCAGGCCGAGCAGGTGCGGGCGTACGAGGCGAGGGTGCGGGAAGAATCCCCCTGGCTGGTGAGCTAGGGGCAGGCGTCCGGTGTGGACGCGAACAGGGCCAAAAAAATGCCGTTCACGTGAGATCGTGAACGGCATTTTGCATTGATAAACCAGACGGACCGCAGGGCGCGGTCCCGGCGATCAGAACTTCCCGGACAGCAGGTAGCCGGCATTTGGCACCACCGGCGCCAGTTCCAGCCGCTTCAGGATCTGGTACACGGTCGCGACGGCGGCCGACAGCACCGGCTTGCCGAGCCGGTCCTCGACCGCCTGGATTGCCGCCAGCGACGGCATCTGCACGCAGGCCGAGAGCACGATGGCGTCGGCGTCGCTGATGTCGAGGCGGTCGGCATGCCCGAGCAGGTCCATCGGATCGAGGCGGCCCACCGCCAGGTTGTCGGACACTTCCAGGCTGATCGAATCGGTGACCTGGATGCCGGTGTCTTCGATGTAGTCGATGACCTGCTGGGTCAGCGGCTTCATGTAAGGCGTGATGATCGCCACCTTCTTGAAGCCGAGCTCGCCGAGCACGTCAACCAGTGCGCCGGCCGAGCTGACGATAGGCGCCGGCGCCTTGTTCTCGCGCACCGTCGCCGACAGCCGGCGTTCCGACTGCAGGTGGTAGCCCGGACCCTGGCACATGATCGCGACCAGGCAGGCATAGGCCAGCACGTCGCAGCGGGCGTCGCTCAGTTCGAGGGCGCAACGGTCGCTGTCGACGTCCATCTTTTTGAGTTCTTCCGGCGTCACATGCATCATCCGCATGCGCGCCGAATGGAAGGTGAAACGTTCGTCCGGGAACTGCTGGGCACGCGCGAGCAGCATCGCCGGGATCTCGGTTTCCATGGTCGTGTTCGAGCTTGGAACAATCTGGCCGATACGATAGGTTTTCATGGTGGAGCGCTTTCTGTGTGATGAATCAGTTGCCGCTGGTGAGGACGGTGCCCTTGGTTTCCTTCAGGGTGAAGACCATCAGCGCGGCGGCGAAATAGGCCACCGATGCCAGCGAGATGGTGGAGCCGAAGCCGATCACCGGGATCAGGACCGGCACCAGCTTGATGCCGGCTATCGCGCCGACGCGGCCGAAGTTGAAGCAGAAGCCCGAGGCGGTCGAGCGAATGCTGGTCGGGAACAGTTCCGAATACCAGGCACCGAAGCCGCTGAAGTAGCCGGTGAAGAAACCGAGCAGGGCGGCGAGGATGCCGAGGGTCGCGATGTTGTGCATCGTGAACGCCAGCTTGCCATTGGTCAGCGGCATGGCCGCTGCGCCGAAGGTGAACACCGGTACCATGATGGTCATCCCCAGGAAGAACAGCGCGAACGAGATGCGGCGGCCGACTTTCTCGGCCAGGTAGCCGTAGGCCACGTAGCCGAGCATCGCGCCGACGCCGGTCCAGACCAGGAACACCGGGGCCTGGTCGATGCGCACGCCCAGCGTCTTCTGCAGGAAGGCAGGGGTGAAGGTGAAGACGATCCAGTAACCCAGCATGCCCAGCACGGAGATGGCGAGCGCCAGCAGCACGGAGCGCAGGTATTGCGGTGCGAAGATTTTCAGGAGGCCGTCGGAACCGCTGTTTTTCTTCATGAACTCACGGTTGGCGAGCCAGACCGGCGACTCCTTGACGAACACCAGCACGAACAGCAGGGTCGCGTAGGCCGGCAGGCTGGCGTAGATGAACAGCTTGCGCCATCCCTCGGGATTGCCTGGATCGAGCAGGTTCCAGGCGAACACCGCCGCCAGCAGGTTGCCGCCCGACCAGCCGGTCTGCATGAAGGCGATCGCCTTGGCGCGGCCTTCCGGCTTCCAGACTTCGCAGATCAGCGAAGCGGCAGCGGACCACAGGCCGCCGACGGCGATGCCGACGATGAAGCGGTAGGCGTTCAGTTCGGCCAGGCTGTGCGCGAAGCCGCACATCAGCGTACCGGTACCGTAGGCGAACACTGAGAGCGCGATGGTCTTCTTGCGCCCGATCTTGTCCGAGATATTCCCCAGGAAGTAGCCGCCAATGCCGGTCGCCAGCAGGAACCACGCCACCGTGGACACCACGTCGCCCATCGTCACGGCGAAACTGGTGGCGATTGCCAGCATCACGAAGCCGAAAATGCCGGCGTCGAGCGCATCGAACAGCCAGGCAACCCAGGAGCCGGCCAAAGTGAGATATTGTTGACGTACGCTGAACGCGGCCGGGGCGATGCCCGGTTGTAGGGATGCTGATTTCATGCTGTCTCCGAGAGTGTCGAGGGTTTGCCGTCCGGTCGCTCGCCGGGCTTTTTTGCAATACTGACGCGCCCGGAAAAAGGCGTAAAGAAGCCAATGGTGTGTTTGCCATCGCGAACCGCGATGGCAAACGGCGGGGCAGGGAGGAAGGACAGGCGGTGCGGCTTACCTGGGGCGGAACATATGGAACAGCTGGGTGGCGTCGACGCTGAAATAGTCGGCGGGGCCGCCGCCGCGCAGCACGTGGGCGGCCGCCGCGGTGTCGTAGATGCCGTCCTTGAGGCGCGACTGCGCGATGTGCACGCCGACGACCTCGCCCAGCACCAGCCAGGTCGGCACCTTCTCGCCGGCGGCCGTTTCCAGTTGCAGGATGCGGGTGCAGCGGCACTCGAACGAGACCGGGCTCTCGGCCACGCGCGGCACCGAGATCACGCGCGAATCGGCGGGCGTCAGGCCGGCCAGGGCGAACTCGCTGGTTTCCGGCGGCACCGGGGCACAGGTCTGGTTCATGGCCTCGGCCAGCGGGCGGGTGACCAGATTCCATGAGAATTCGCCGGTCTGCTCGATGTTGCGCACGGTGTCCTTGTAGCCGATGCTGGCAAATCCGACGATCGGCGGGGTGTAGTTGAAAGCGTTGAAGAAGCTGTAGGGGGCGAGGTTCAACGCACCGGTGCTGCTGCGCGACGAAATCCAGCCGATCGGGCGCGGCCCGACGATGGCGTTGAAGGGATCGTGCGGCAAACGGTGGCCCTCGCGCGGTTCATAGAAATGGATCGGATCGGACATGGGCATCTCCTTGGCTGGGATCGCAACGATACATTATCCGGCCGGGCTGGCACCATGCCTGCCGAGCGATCGGCCGCGCGATCCATGTTCGCAAGCGTAAACATGGCGTCGGTAAAAATACCTACACGATTAGAGGATTCACTCTGCTAAAATCACAAGCCCCCAGTCAGCCAGTACAGGAAGGCCTGCATAGCATGGATTCGTCAATCGATAAAAAAGAAGAATTACGCCAACAACTGCGTGCTGCAGCGCTCGAATATCACCAGATTCCCCGGCCCGGCAAGATTTCGGTCACCGCGACCAAGCAGCTGCTGAATCAGCGCGACCTGGCATTGGCCTACTCGCCGGGCGTCGCGGCTCCCTGCGAGGAGATCGTCAAGGACCCGGCCAACTCGTATAAATACACGGCGCGCGGCAACCTGGTCGCGGTCATCTCGAACGGCACCGCGGTCCTCGGCCTGGGCAATATCGGCCCGCTGGCCAGCAAGCCGGTCATGGAAGGCAAGGGCGTGCTGTTCAAGAAGTTCGCCGGCATCGACGTCTTCGACATCGAGATCAACGAGAACGATCCGGACAAGCTGATCGAGGTGATCGCCGCGCTCGAGCCCACTTTCGGCGGCGTGAACCTGGAAGACATCAAGGCGCCGGAGTGCTTCTACATCGAGCGCAAGCTGCGCGAGCGGATGAAGATCCCGGTCTTCCACGACGACCAGCACGGCACCGCGATCATCGTCGGCGCCGCCATCCTGAACGGCTTGAAAGTGGTCGGCAAGGACATCAAGAACTGCAAGCTGGTGGTGTCGGGCGCGGGCGCGGCGGCGCTGGCCTGCCTCGACCTGATCGTCGACCTCGGCTTCCCGATCGAGAATATTTACGTCACCGACCTGGCCGGCGTGGTCTACAAGGGCCGCACCGAGCTGATGGACCCGGACAAGGAACGCTTCGCCCAGGACACCCCGCACAGGAGTCTCGCCGAGGTGATCCCCGGCGCCGACATCTTCCTGGGGCTGTCCGCCGGCGGCGTGCTCAAGCCCGAGATGGTGGCGACGATGGCGCCGAATCCGCTGATCCTGGCGCTGGCCAACCCGAACCCGGAAATCCTGCCGGAAGACGCGAAAGCCGTGCGCAGCGACGTGATCATCGCGACCGGCCGTTCGGACTACCCGAACCAGGTCAACAACGTCCTGTGCTTCCCCTACATGTTCCGCGGCGCGCTGGACTGCGGCGCGACCACCATCACGCGCGAGATGGAGATCGCGGTGGTGCACGCGATCGCCGAGCTGGCCCACGCCGAGCAGTCGGACATCGTGGCCTCCGCCTACGGCATCTCGAACCTGTCATTCGGTCCGGAATACCTGATCCCGATGCCGTTCGATCCGCGCCTGCTGACCCACATCGCGCCAGCGGTGGCGAAGGCCGCGATGGACGGCGGCGTCGCCAGCCGTCCGATCCAGGACCTGGCCGCCTACGCCGAGAGCCTGCAGCAGTTCGTATACCGCAGCGGCTCCTTCATGAAGCCGCTGTTCCAGATCGCCAAGAGCACCCCGCCAGAGCTCAAGCGCATCGTCTACGCCGAGGGCGAGGACGAGCGCGTGCTGCGCGCGGTGCAGGTGGTGGTCGACGAGAAGCTGGCGCGCCCGATCCTGGTCGGCCGCCCGGCCGTGCTGGAACAGCGCATCGAGAAGTTCGGCCTGCGCCTGAAGCTCGGCCTGCACTTCGACGTCATCAATCCGGACTTCGACGAGCGCTACCGCGACTACTGGCAGACCTACCACCAGATGGTGATGCGCAAGGGCGTGACCGCGGACATGGCCAAGCTGGCGATGCGCCGCCGCCATACCCTGATCGGCGCGATGATGATCCACAAGGGCGATGCCGACGGCATGATCTGCGGCACGTACGGCACCACCCAGACGCACCTGGAATTCATCGACAAGGTGCTGGGCAAGCGCGCCGGCAGCAACGTCTATGCGGCGATGAACTTCGTGATCACCGAAGAGCGTCAGCTGGCGATGGTCGACACCCACGTCAACGAGAACCCGACCGCGGAAGAGCTGGCCGAGATCACGATCATGGCGGCCGAGGAGCTGGAACGCTTCGGCATCAGCCCGCGCGTGGCCCTGCTGTCGCATTCGAACTTCGGCACCTCGAACAGCGAGTCGGCCACCAAGATGCGCGCGGCACTGGCGCTGGTGCAGCAAAAGGCCCCGGACCTGGAAGTCGACGGCGAGATGCACGGCGACGCCGCACTGGATTCGAAGCTGCGCGCGAAGATCATGCCGCAATCGACGCTGAAGGGCGACGCCAACCTGGTGGTAATGCCGAACATCGACGCCGCCAACATCGCCTACAACCTGCTCAAGACTGCGGCCGGCAACGGCATCGCCGTCGGTCCGGTGCTGCTGGGCTGTGCCCGTCCTGTGCATATCCTGACGCCGTCGGCGACCGTGCGCCGGATCGTCAACATGACGGCCTTGTGCGTGGTGGACGCCGTCTCCGCACGCTGAAATTTTACAATTTCATCAGGCAAAAAGGCCGTTCGCGCGGCCTTTTTCCATTCTCGGCGTCTTAAAAATGTAGAAGTTCCTTACATTTAAAGATTTTGTAATAATTGTTGAGGCAGACGTAACAATGCGTAATCACGCGCCGTCGTTCAAGCATTTCAGGTGATAATAATCAAGCATATGTTGTTTATTTTGCACGATTTCTCCCGTGCAAGGCTTGAAGCATTGACTCTGTTACAATGCGGGGTTTGTCGGAATCATCTGGTCCGGACTCTCCCGAACGCCGGCCGCCTGCCGCGGTGGCATCCTCGACCAGCACCTGAAAATATCTAGAACATGCAAACAACGAAAAGAGCCCTAATTACCGGCATTACGGGCCAGGATGGCGCTTATCTTGCGCAATTGCTCCTGGAAAAAGGGTATCACGTAACGGGTACCTTCCGCCGGTCGAGCTCGGTCAACTTCTGGCGTATCGCGGAATTGGGCATCGAGAACCACCCGAACCTGTCGCTGGTCGAGTACGACCTGACCGACTTGTCCTCCAGCATCCGCCTGATGGAATCCTCCCGCCCGGACGAAGTCTATAACCTGGCGGCACAGAGTTTCGTCGGCGTTTCGTTCGAGCAGCCGGTCACGACCGCCTCGATCACCGGCCTGGGCGCGGTCAACCTGCTGGAAGCGATCCGCATCGTCCATCCGAAGGCGCGCTTCTACCAGGCATCGACCTCCGAGATGTTCGGCAAGGTCCAGGCCGTGCCGCAGGTCGAGAGCACCCCGTTCTACCCGCGCAGCCCGTATGGCGTGGCCAAGTTGTATGCGCACTGGATGACGGTCAATTACCGCGAGTCTTACGGCATCTTCGGCAGCTCCGGCATCCTGTTCAACCATGAGTCGCCGCTGCGCGGCCGCGAATTCGTGACCCGCAAGATCACCGACTCGGTGGCCAAGATCGTGCTCAACAAGCTCGACGTGCTCGAGCTGGGCAACCTGGACGCCAAGCGCGACTGGGGCTATGCGCGTGAATACGTGGAAGGCATGTGGCGCATGCTGCAGGTCGACCAGCCGGACACCTACGTGCTGGCGACCAACCGCACCGAGACCGTGCGCGACTTCGTGACCATGGCCTTCAAGGGCGCCAGCATCGATATCGAATGGCAGGGCCAGGGCGAGGAAGAGACCGGCCACTGTGGCCGTACCGGCAAGCTGCTGGTGCGCGTCTCGCCGAAATTCTACCGTCCGGCCGAGGTCGATCTGCTGATCGGCGATTCCAGCAAGGCCCAGCGCGAACTCGGCTGGAAGGCGACCACCAACCTCGAGCAACTGTGCCAGATGATGGTCGACGCCGACCTGCGCCGCAACGAATTGGGTTTCTCGTTCTGACATGAACCGCATGGTCACGGAAGAGATCATTGGCCTGGCCGAACCGCGCGAAGGCGAGGGCAAACGTGCCCTGATCACCGGGCTGCGTGGCTTCACCGGCTACTACATGGCGCGCGAGCTGAGCGCGGCCGGTTACCACGTCCACGGCACCGTGCTGCCGGGCGAGCCGACCGGTCCGGACATCTTCGCCGTCGACCTGCTCGACCGTGTTTCGGTTGCCGCGGCGATCGAACAGGTGCGGCCGGACGTGGTGGTGCACCTGGCCGGTATCGCCTTCGTGGCGCACAACGATGCCGACCAGATGTACCGCGTCAACGTGGTCGGCACGCGCAACCTGCTGGAAGCGCTGGCGGCCGGTACGCACAAGCCGTCCAGCGTGCTGCTGGCTTCCTCCGCCAACATCTACGGCAACGCCGACGTCCCCGTCATCGACGAGAACGTGCGTCCGGCGCCGGCCAACGACTACGCGGTCAGCAAGCTGGCGATGGAATATATGGCGCGCCTGTGGATGGACAAGCTGCCGATCACGATCGCGCGCCCGTTCAACTACACCGGCGTGGGCCAGGCCGAGAACTTCCTGCTGCCGAAGATCGTGTCGCACTTCCGCAAGGAGGCGCGGCGCATCGAGCTGGGCAACCTGGCGATCGCGCGCGACTTTTCCGACGTGCGCCTGGTGGCGAAGTGCTACCGCCGGCTGCTGGCTGCCGCACCCGGCGGCGAGGCCTTCAACGTCTGCTCGGGCCATCCGCATTCGCTCGAAAGCCTGATCGACATGATGAGCGAGATCGCCGGCTACCGTATCGAAGTGCACGTCAATCCGGCTTTCGTGCGCGCCAACGAGGTACTCACGCTCACCGGCAGCAACGCCAAGCTGGCCGGGGTCATCGGCAAGGTCGAGCCGACCCCGCTGCTTGAAACGCTGCGCTGGATGTATACGGCGTGAGCGGAGTGCGAGTCGGCCTGGGGACGACCATGATCGAACCGGGTTTCACTGGAGGACGGCTGGACGGCATCGGGGTCTACACCCAGGCCCTGTTGCGCCACTTGCCGGATGCCGATTGCGAGGTGGCGCCGTTCTCCTGGCCCGCCGGGAACACGCCGCCGAGCGTGGGCCGGGCAATGCCGCAATCCTTCGGGCACGCCACCGTGACCGATCTGCTGACGCCAGGCGCGCACCGGATCCACATGCCGCTCGACGTCTTCCACGTCACCGACTACCGCGTGGCGCGGATGGATTGCCCGGTGGTGGCGACCCTGCATGACGCGCTGCCGATCAAGCATCCGGAGTGGTGCAACCCGCGCCTGCGCGGAATGAAGAACTGGCTGCAGCGCAAGGCGGCGCAGAAGGCCGACCACGTGATCGCCGTGTCGCACTATGCGATCGAGGAGCTGGTCGACTGTTTCGGCGTCGATGAGCGCCGCATTTCGGTGGTGCCGAACGGCGTCGACGAGGAATGGCTGGCGCCGCCGGCGGCCGGCGAAGTCGCGGCCACGCTGGAAGCCTGTGGTCTGCGGCCTGGCTATTTTCTGTTCGTCGGCACGCTGCAGCCGCGCAAGAACGTCGAACGCCTGCTGGAAGCCTACCTGGCGCTGCCGCGGGCGGTGCGCGACGAGCGCCAACTGGTCATCGTCGGCAACGCCGGTGCCCGCTCGGAGGAGCTGTTGCGCCGTATCGCCGCCGCGGTCCAGAACGGCGCCGGTGTGCTCTGGCTGAACCGCCTGACCGACAGCGACCAGTTGCGCCATGTGTATGCCGGTGCCGGCGTGTTCGTGTTTCCTTCGCTGTACGAGGGCTTCGGCATTCCCGTGGTCGAGGCATTCGCGTCGGGGGTGCCGGTGGTGGCCTCGAACCTGACCTCGCTGCCCGAGGTGTCGGCCGGTGCGGCGCTCGAAGTCGACCCGCTCGACCTTGGTGCGATCGGCGAAGCCATGCTGTCACTGGTGCGGGAACCCGCGCTGCGGGCCCGTTGCATTACCGCCGGGCGCGCGCGCGCGGCCCAGCTGACATGGAATGCGACGGCACGCCGGACTGCCGCCGTCTACCGTTCACTCATCTGAAGACTAGCTATCCGCGATAAAGCCATGCGTATCCTTCACTTCTACAAGACCTACTATCCCGATTCGGTGGGCGGGATCGAACAGGTCATCCGCCAGATGTGCGTCGGGACCGGGCGGCTGGGGGTGACCAACCAGGTGCTGTCGCTGTCGCGCAAGCCCGATCTCCAGCCCTTCGAGTTCGAGGGGCACATGGTGCACCGGGTGCCGCAGAACTTCGAGCTGGCGTCGAACGCGGTGTCGATGCAGGCCGTCTCGCAGCTGGCGCGCATGGCGGCGGATGCCGACGTCGTGCACTACCACTTTCCCTGGCCCTTCATGGACCTGGCCCACTTCCTGGCGCGCGTGAACAAGCCCACCGTGGTGACCTACCATTCCGACATCGTGCGCCAGAAAGCCCTGCTGCGCTTGTACCAGCCGCTGCAGCACCGTTTCCTGCAGAGCGTCGACGCGATCGTGGCGACCTCGCCCAACTACATGGGCTCGTCCGCAGTGCTGGACCGCTACCGCGACAAGAGCCGCGTGATCACCTTCGGCCTCGACAAGTCCAGCTATCCGGAACCGGACCAGGCGCGCCTGGACCACTGGCGCGCCAAGGTCGGGCCGAAGTTCTTCCTGTTCGTCGGCGTACTGCGCTACTACAAGGGGCTGCACATCCTGCTGGATGCGGTGGCGGGCACCGATTACCCGGTGGTGATCGTCGGCGCCGGCCCGATCGAGCAGGAGCTGAAGGCCCATGCCGAGCGCCTGGGCTTGAAGAACGTGATGTTCGTCGGTAAGGTGGATGAGCTGGACAAGGTCGCGCTGCTCAAGCTGTGCTATGCGGTGGCCTTCCCCTCGCACCTGCGCTCGGAGGCCTTCGGGATCTCGCTGCTGGAAGGTGCGATGTTCGGCAAGCCGATGATCTCGAGCGAGATCGGCACCGGAACCACCTATATCAACATCCACCAGCAGACCGGCCTGGTGGTTCCACCGTCCGACCATGTAGCCCTGCGGGCGGCGATGCGCACCCTGTGGGACGATCCGCAGCTGGCCCGGGAAATGGGCGGCCGCGCCGAGGCCAGGTACTGGCAGCTGTTCACCGCCGAGCAGATGGCCGACGGATACGCCAGCCTGTACCAGGAGCTGGTGGCGCGGCGCGAGCAGGTGGGATTGACGCCGGCAACGCGGCTGGGCTGACGCCCGCGTGGGCACGTGGTGCCCACCCTACGAGTCAGGCGGCCTTCAGTTCCTGCGCATCTTCCGCCCAGCGCTGGCGGATCGCGCGGATCGCCGGCATCTGGCCCATGAACAGATCGACCAGGGCCGGATCGAAATGCCTGCCCTTCTGCTCGACCAGGAAATCGAGCGCTTCCTGTTCGCTCCAGGCTTTCTTGTACGGGCGTACCGAGGTCAGGGCGTCGAACACGTCGGCGATCGCGGTGATCCGGCCTTCCAGCGGGATCTCCTTGCCGGCCAGCCCCTGCGGATAGCCGCTGCCGTCCCATTTCTCGTGGTGGGTCAGGGCGATGTTGCGCGCCAGCGCCAGCATGCCGCCCTGGTGCTCGCCGATGATCTCGGCACCGATGGTGGCGTGGCTCTGCATGATCTTCCATTCGTCCGGGTCGAGCGGCCCGGGTTTCTGCAGGATGCGGTCGGGGATGCCGATCTTGCCGACGTCGTGCATCGGCGCCGCGTGCAGCAGGTCGTCGGCTTCCGTCTCGCTCATGCCGGCCGCCAGGCCGAGGATGCGCGAGAAGTGGCTCATGCGGATCACGTGCAGGCCGGTCTCGTTGTCCTTGTATTCAGCGGCGAGGCCGAGGCGCTGGACGATCTCCAGGCGCGTCGCGCGCAGCTCTTCCATGCGCACCAGCGACAGGTGGGTGCGCACGCGCGCACGCACGACCGGCGGGCTGACCGGCTTGGTGATGTAGTCGACCGCGCCGGCCTCGAAGCCTTCCAGCTCGTCGTCGGTGTCGGTCAGCGCGGTCACGAAGATCACCGGGACGCTTGCGGTGCGCGGATCGGCCTTGAGGGCCGCGCAGACTTCATAGCCGCTCATGCCCGGCATCATCACGTCCAGCAGGACCAGGTCGGGGCATTCCTCGCGCACCAGTTCGAGCGCGCGCGGGCCGTCCTTGGCAAAACGCAGGCGGTAGTTGTCCTGCAGGATCTGGCGCAGCAGTTGCAGGTTGCTTGCTTCGTCGTCGACCGCAAGGATCAGCGGAAGGTTGACGGTACTCATTCGGTCATCTCCTGTGCCAGGTCATCGATGGCGCCCAGCACGGCGTCGAGCTGTTGCAGGGCCAGTTCAAAATCAAAATCGGCGATCGCGGCGTGCACCTGGGCCGCGCGGGTGGCCAGCGGATGGCCGGTCAGCGCGGCCGCCAGGCCGGCCGAGGCGGCGTCGTCCAGCCCGCCGCGGCGCAGGGCATCGCGCAGCACCCCGCCGGCGCGCCTGGCGCGCTCCAGGTCGACGCCCGGACGCGCGGTCTGGGCCGGCTTGGCGGTGGGTAGCGGCTGGGCCGCGCGGATCTCCGCCAGCGCGCCGTCGAGTAGCACGCACTGCTGGGCCAGCGTCTCCTGCAGCGTGGCCTCAAGGCCCGGGTACAGCTTGCCGCTGTCGCCGTCGACCAGGCTTTCGAGCTTGCCGAGGGCATCGGCCAGCAGTTCCAGGCCGAGGTTGGCGGCAACGCCGCGCACCTTGTGGGCCAGCATGCGCATGGCGCGGTAGTCGGCCTGCGCGGCCTGCGCCGAAAGCAGCAGCGCCACGTCGGCGTGCCGGGTTTCGAAATGCGCCAGCGCTTCGATATAGGCGTCTTCCTTGCCGCTCCAGCGGCGCAGGCCGGCCTGGCGGTTCAGCAGCATGCGTTCCTGGGCCGGCAGCTCAGGATCATGCTGTACGCTGCCCAGTCCCAGCACGCGCGCGATCTCGTGCGACAGCGCGAACCAGTCGACCGGCTTGCTGGCGAAGCCGTCCATGCCGGCGTCGACGCTGGCGCGGCGGTGCTCGGCCAGCACGCTGGCCGTCATCGCGATCACCGGCACGCGCGCGCGGCCGGTGCTTTCCGCCTGCTGGCGGATCAGGCGGGTCGCGCTCAAGCCGTCGATGACCGGCATCTGGAAGTCCATCAGGATCACGTCGAACTCCTCGCGCGCAGCCAGCTCGACCACCTGCGCGCCATCGCCGGCGGCGGTCATGGTGTGGCCGCGGCGGGCCAGCAGCAGCTGCAGCAGTTCCTGGTTCTGCGGCACGTCGTCGGCCACCAGCACGCGCAGCGGCGGCAGGGCGGCAGGGGTGCGCACGCGCGGCTGCTGCGGCGCGAAGCGCGCCAGCACCAGCGGCAGCACCACGTGGAAGACGGCGCCCTGGCCCGGTTCGCTCTCGGCCCAGATCCTGCCGCCCATGAGCTCGACCAGCTGCTTGCTGATCGTGGTGCCAAGGCCGGTGCCGCCGAAGCGGCGCGTCATCGAGGCGTCGGCCTGGGTGAACGGATCGAAGATGGCTTGCAGGCGCTCCGGCGCGATGCCGATGCCGGTGTCGCGCACCTCGAAGTGCAGCTGCTCGCCCTGCAGCTCGGCGCGCAGGGTGACGCTGCCCTTTTCGGTGAACTTGATGGCGTTGTCGAGCAGGTTGGTCAGCACCTGGCGTACCCGCAGCTCGTCGCCGCGCAGGCAAGTCGGCAGGGCCGGATCGTAGTGGACGTCGACGTGCAGGCCCTTGGCGCGCGCATTGGCGGCCAAGGTCGACGACAGCTCGTCGATCAGGGACAGCAGGTTGTAGTCGTTGTGCTCGAGTTCGACGGCGCCTTTCTCCAGCTTGGCGGTGTCGAGGATCTCGTTGAGCAGGCGCAGCAGCGCGCGGCCGGCGCTGCGAATGGTATCCAAGTGGCGCCGCTGTTCCGGCGCCAGTTCGCCGTCGAGCAGCACGTCGGTGAAGCCGAGGATCGAATTCATCGGCGTGCGGATCTCATGGCTCATGTTGGCCACGAAGCTGGCGCGCGCGGCGGCGGCCTGCTCGGCGTTCTCCTTCGCCCGGCGCAGCGCGTCTTCCATCGCGCGGCGTTCGGTGATGTCGAGGATCACGCCGTCCAGCCAGTGCGGCTGGCCGGCATCGTTGCACACGCCGGTGCCGTTTTCCCACAGCCAGCGGGTACTGCCGTCGGCATGCAGCAGGCGGTATTCGACCAGGTAGGGGCGGTTCTCGCGCAGTGCCGCGGCGATCGCTTCCGAGACCCGGACGCGGTCCGCGGCATGGATCTGGTTGGCGAAGCGGCGGCGCGGGCAGTCGCCGAGGAAGTCGGCGACCGGATAGCCGGTCACGCGCTCGACGGCGTCGCTGAGGAACACCATCGGCTGGGCGCCTTCCAGCAGGCTGCGGTAGGAAATCCCGGGGATGTTGCCGATCAGGGAGCGGAATTGCTGCTCGCTGGCGCGCAGCGCCTGTTCCATCGCGCGGCGCCCGCTGATGTCGGTGATGAAGCAGACGAACAAGTCCTTGTCGTCCAGGCGCGCATGGCCCACTGCGCGCCGGATCGGTACGATGCTGCCGTCCTTGCGGCGGCCGGTGACGTCGGCGCTCTGGGCGCCGGGCGTGACCTCGCCGGCATCGAGCGCGCGCAGCAGGCCGGCTTGCGCGGAGGCTTCCTCGTTGGCGATCAGGAGGCGGATGTTCCGGCCGACGATCTCGTCGCGCTTCCAGCCGTAGATGCGCTCGGCCGAGGCGTTGAATTCGAGGATGATGCCGTTACGGTCGACCGTGACCACGCCGTCCACCGTGGTGGTCAGGAGGGCGCGCATCCAGGCTTCGCTGCGCGACAGGTCGCGGAACAGCTGGCGGTAGCGCAGCAGGCCGTTGGCGCCCAGCACGAAGATGGTGAAGGCGACCGTGATCAAGCTGATTGCCAGTGCCAAGAAGGTATCGGAAGCCGCCTTTTGCGGACTCAGCGTGGCGCGCCCGACGAAGCGTGCGGCCTCCATGCCGGTGTAGTGCATGCCGGCGATGGCGCAGCCCATCACGACGGCAGCCAGCAGCAGGCGCCGCGATTCGCTCAGCCGGTGCGACAGGCTGGACAGCCCGAAGCGCACCCACAGCGCCAACGTCGCCAGCACCACCGCGACCACGATCGACAGCAGGAACATCCAGGGGTCGTAGCGCAGTTCGAGACCCATGCGCATGCCGGCCATGCCCGCGTAGTGCATCACGCCGATGCCGGCGCCGACCACCACGCCGCCCGCCAGCAGGCCCCAGCCGCCCAGGCGCTCGCGCGCGATCAGCCACAGCGCGACGAAGGAGGCGGCGATGCTCGGCACGCCCGAGATGATAGTGGCGACCGGATCGTAGTCGACGTCGGTGCACAGGTCGAAGGCCAGCATGCCGATGAAGTGCATTGCCCACACGCCGGTGCCCAGTGCGAGGCTGCCGGTGCCGAGCACGATCCAGCGCTGGCTGCGGTTGACGGCGGCCTGGCCGGCGATCAGCAGCGCCATCCAGGAAGCGAAGATCGCCACCAGCACCGACAGGATCACCAGCCCGGGCGTGTACATTCCGTAACTCAGCAGGGATGGATCGTCCGGTACCTTGAACAATGAAAACGGCATAAAAATGAGGAAAATGACGATAAATTTTGCGGGCCCGCAAGTATGTCACTTTCTCATAGGAAAATGTTGGTGAACAAGGGATAGTCCCTGACAGGTAACAAATGCTGTCGCGTGAGCGCCACCAAATTGATGAAAATTGTCGAGTTGTCATGGCTGGCCGCGCGTTCGATGTTGCTGGTATGCCATGTCTACAGGTCGCTGCCGGCTGGCAGCGTTGGCAATGGGCGCGCCATGCGAATGAAGACGGTGATTGTGGCTGCCATGCTTGCCCTCGGCTGCGCCGCGTCCCAGGCAGAGCCGGTATCGCGCCTGTTCCTCACCACCGCGCACCTACAACGGTGATGCGCGCGACCAGTACCTGCGCACGCGCGGCGATGGAACGCGACGGCAGCTTGCAGCGCATCCAGCACCGCTACGACGACGGTAGCGTTCGGCACGGGCGCTGAGTTCCTGCGGGCACGCGCGTGCGACCCGGAACGGGTGATTTGGGTATGATGAAAAATCGGCAATCCCGTTCCCAAGGTGCACGCGTGGCGGCTTCCCTTATCCCGACCGACCGTTTTTCGATCGCTTCCCTGCGCATGCTGTCGCTGCGCGACGCCGTCCTGCGCGTCTGGGAGGAGCAGTTGTGCCAGGTGCTGCCGCGCACTGGCAAGCTGAGCCATCCGGTGCTGATCGACACGATGCCGGTGTTGTACGAGTGCATGTGCGCGGTCCTGACGCCGGCCTATTTCGAACGCGACGGTATCGACGTCTCGAGCATCGGCGCCGAACATGGGGTCGAGCGCGCCACCCTGACCGACTACGACGCCGAAGCCATCCTGGCCGAATTCCAGATCTTCCGCAGCGTGCTGTTCGATATGCTGGAAGCGCACGAGATCGCATTGACCAGCCCCGAGCGGCGCGCCCTGCACCTGAGCATCGACCTGGCGGTGCGCGAGAGCGTACGGTCGTTCGTGGTGGCGGCGAATTCGATGCGCGAACGCTTCGCCGGCGCGCTCGCGCACGACCTGCGCCAGCCGGTGTCGAACATCGCCATGGGCGCGCAGCTGATCCTGCGCCTGAACCCGCCGCCCGCGATCGCCGAGTGGGCGGGACGCATCGTCAAGAACGGCGAGCGGATGGCGACCATGCTGGAGGAACTGCTGGACGCGCTGTCGATGCAGGCCGGCGACCGCCTCAGGCTGACGCTGACCGAGTTCGACATGCTGACGCTGGTCGAATCGGTTGCCCAGCGGGCCCGCGACTACCAGGGCGCCGAGGTACGCATCCAGGGCGTCGCCGTGCGCGGCTGGTGGAGCCATGCGGCCCTCGAGCGGGCGCTGGAAAACCTCCTCAACAACGCGCAGAAATACGGTGATCCCGGCACGCCGATCGACATCCACCTGAACGTCGACAACGCGCGCGCCGTCATCGCGGTGCGCAACCAGGGCAAGCCGATTCCGCCGGGCGAGTTCGAGGCGATCTTCCAGCAGTTCGTACGCTCGCAGGGGGCCGGTGAATCGTCGACCGGCAGCTGGGGCCTGGGCCTGCCTTACGTGCGCATGGTGGCGCAGAGCCATGGCGGCAGCGCGATGGTGTTCAGCGATGCGGAGTCCGGGACGGTGTTCGTGATCGACGTGCCGGTCGATGCGCGGCCGTATCAGGAGCCGGCGGTCTAGTTTGTTGACCGGTAGATAACTCAGGGGTATCTTGGACGGGCCAGCCGGCGTCCGCCCGGCGCTTCCCATGAGGATCCGATGTCTACCCGTTTCTTGAGCGTCTCTCCCCTGGTCCCCGCCCGCGACGTCGAGGAAGCCATCCGCTTCTACCGCGACGCGCTCGGTTTCGAACTGGACTACCGCGACGGCGAACCGGCCCGGTTCGCGATCGTCGGGCGCGATTCAGCCTGGCTGAACCTGTTTTTTAATGAAGACAAGTACCTGGCCGACCAGACCAGCCTGCGCATCGTCGTCGACGGGGTCGATGCGCTGTACGAGCGCTGCCAGGCGACCGGCTGCACCCACCCGAACGGCGCGCTCGGCATCCGGCCATGGGGCACGCGCGAGTTCTCGATCATCGATCCGTCGGGGGTGTGTATTGCGTTCGTGGAGCAGGAAAAGCAGAAAAGCTAGGGAAGCGCTGAACAAATAGGTTTTGCGCCCGAGTCGAGACGACAAACCAGCATCGGATGCCACGGTGGTCGAATTCAGGTATTTTTCGCGTCTGGTGCGGGGTCTCGAGAC
>NZ_JBKFGF010000073.1:0-4065 GCF_051233485.1 Massilia sp. LXY-6 | reverse complement strand
TCTGCTACCAACCCGCTGCAAAAGCCAAAATCTCTTGTCGCAGTCGTTGACAAGGTCAATACATATCAGCGTACTGTCTTCGCCGATGCGTCGGGTGGCCGCATCCCTTGCCCTGCGGGCTTGTCAGGCGCTCCTAACTTATTAGGGAAGCGCCGAACATGGCCAGCACCGCCACCGCCATCACGCCGGTGCACAGCCAGCCGAGCGCGCGCAGCCTGCCCGAGATCTTCAGCGCGCCCATGATCTTCGGGCTCGACGCCACCGCCATCATGATCACCATGACCGGCACCGCGATCACGCCGTTCAGCACCGCGCTCCAGTACAGTGCCTTGATCGGGTCGAGCGGGACGAAGTTGATGCCGATCCCGGCCAGGGTCGAGACGATGATGATGGCGTAGAACTTGCGCGCCGCCGAGAACTTGTTATCGAGGCTGCTCTTCCAGTGGAAGGTGCCGGCCATCGCGTAGGCAGCCGAGCCGGCCAGCACCGGAATCGCCAGCAGGCCGGTGCCGACGATCCCGGCCGCGAACAGCACGAAGGCCAGCTCGCCGGCGATCGGTTTCAGCGCCGATGCCGCCTGGGCCGAGGACTGCAGGTCATTCACGCCGTGCGCATGCAGGGTCGCGGCGGTGGTCAGCATGATGAAGAAGGCGACCAGGTTCGAGACCGCCATGCCGACCAGGGTATCGAAGCGGATGCGCCGGAACTGCGCCTGCACCTGGTCGGGCGCGCGCCGCAGCGGCTGGGCGTCGGCATCGGCGCGCAGCTCCTCGACTTCCTGCGAAGCCTGCCAGAAGAACAGGTAGGGACTGATGGTGGTGCCGAACACGGCGACGACGGTGGTCAGGTATTCCTTGTGCCACTGCGGCTGCGGCCAGACCAGCGAACGCAGCACCTCGGCCCAGGGCACGCGCACCACGAACACGGTGGCGACATAGGCCAGCAGGACCAGGGTCAGCCATTTCAGCAGGTTGACGTAGCGCTGGTAAGGCACGCACACCTGCAGCAGCATCGACAGCACGCCAAAACCCACCGCGTAGTAATGGGCCTTGCCGGGAGCGACCAGCACCATCGCGTCGCCCATCGCCGCGATGTCGGCCGCGATATTGATGACGTTCGCGACCAGCAGCAGGCCGACGATCAGCCAGACCAGCTGGCGCGGGGCGAAGCGCTGCAGGTTGGTGGCCAGGCCGCGGCCGGTGACCCGGCCGATGTGGGCGCTGATGACCTGGATCGCCACCATCAACGGATACGTGAGCAGCAGGGTCCACAGCAGGTTGAACCCGAACTGGGCGCCGGCCTGCGAATAGGTGGCGATGCCGCTCGGGTCGTCGTCGGCGGCGCCGGTGATCAGGCCCGGTCCCAGCTTCGACAGCCAGGCCGAGGCTTCGGGAGACGGCTTGTCGGAGTCCTTGAAGTCCATGCCTCCATGATGAGCGCAGGCGGCGGCGCCATCCGTTCGCCTGCGCACGCAACTCGTCAGCCGCCGAGCGCCGCCAGCAGGCGCGAACCGATCGGCGAGCCCCAGCCGGTGCAGGCATCCCAGCCCGGCCCCGCCGCATACGCGCCGTTGTTCCCGGCCGTGATGTCGTGGAAGGAGCCGGTGCCGACCACCGGCCCGTAGAGCTGCGGATTGAGCCAGCCGACCGGCGGCTCCAGGCGCTGGTTGAAGCGCGCCACCAGGCCCGCCCACAGCGGCGAGACCGCGCTGGTGCCGCCCACCACGAAGTTGAGGAAGTCGACCCGTACCCGGTAGCCGGTCGCCGGCGAGGCATTCCCGGCCACGTCGGGCACGCCGCGCCCGATGCGCCCGCCCGGATTGACGGAGCGCGGCACGCCGGCCGTGTCCTGGTAGGCCGGCAGGCCGAACACGTCGCTGACGCCGCCGCCGGTGGCGCTGGTCTGCGGGTCGTCGTTCCACACGGTCTCGCTGGCGATGGTGCCGCCGTTGGCCGCCAGGCGGGTGCCGCCGCAGCCCAGCACCCACAGGCTCGAAGCGGGGAAGTCGGCATGCGCCAGTCCGTCCGGCGTGCCGTTTTGCGGATTCTGGTCGCCGGAGCCGGCATCGCCGGCGGCGCAGCACACCGTGACGCCGAGCGCGGCCGCGGCCTGGAAGGCCTGGTCCATCGCCTGCAGCCCCTGCGCCGACCACTCGGATTCCGGCGCGCCCCAGCTGATCGAGATCACCGAAGGCTTGTTGACGGCGTCGTGGACGGCGGTGGAGATCGCGTCGACGAAGCCCTGTTCGCTGTTCGGCGCGAAGTACACCGCGATCGAGGCGCCCGGCGCCACCGCGCCGGCGATCTCGATGTCGAGCATGACCTCGGCATCCGCGCTCCACGGCAGCGAGGGGCTGTTGCGGCCGCCGTCCACCGACACCGCGGTGACCTTCGGCGTCGGCAGGTTCAGGCTGCGGAAGTAGGCCTTCAGGTCGGAGCTCCGGTAGCCGCCGCCGAGCTCGATGATGGCGATGCACTGGCCGCTGCCGTCCAGCCCTTGCGGGAAATCGTACAGCCGGGCGATGTCGGGCGGGGTGAAGGCGGTGGCCGCGGCGCGCTCCTCGGCCGCCTGCATCGGCGGCGTCGAGAAGCGGTAGTAGGGCCTGGCGATCGGCATGTCGTCGATCCCGAACACGCCTTCGACGATCTCGCCCAGTTCGGGCGGCAGATGCACGGGCGCGGTGCGGCGCCGCGAGATGCCGGCCGCATGCTCGACCCGCTCCATGCTGGTCTGGAACGCGGCGCCGACCTGGGCCGCAGTGCCCGACAGCACGATGCTGCGCGCGGCCGGCCTGCGCTCGACCACGGCCATGCCGGCCTGGCGCGCGAAGTCGGCGACCTTGTCCAGCTCTTCGTCGCTGGCGCCGTACGCCGCCGCATATTCTCCGCGCGTCAGGTAGCGGCGCTGCGCGCGCTCGGGGTGCAGCGCGTGGTCCGGCAAAGCGGCACGCCGGCGCAGCACCACGGTGATCTGGAATCGTTCGTCGGCCGGCACCGGGCCGAGGGATTGCGCACCGGCCATCGGGGCCGGCATGCTGCCTGGGAGTTTGACCATGTTGACCTCGCTAGTGTGAAGTAAAGACATTAAGCTGAAACAACATCGACCAGTGTGCGCGTCCCTTCCACGAAGTTATTGAGCGATGCCAACTCGGGCCCTGCGCGCACTTCCGTGTAACAATGGATTGAACCTTCATGCGGTGCCCGGGTATTCACCGAAAACAAGGGAGACCAGTGCGTGGACCAGCAGGGGTATGAGCGGCCCGATGGCGAGGCGAACCTGGTAGGCAGGATCGCGGCGGGGGACCGTCATGCCTTCGAAATCCTGTACCGCACCTACTTTCCACGCCTGACGCGCTTCCTGCATCGCATGACGCGCAGCGCGACCACGATCGAGGAGGTGGTCAACGACACCATGCTGGTCGTGTGGCAGCGCGCCGCGACCTTCGACGGCAGCTGCAAGCTCTCGACCTGGGTGTTCGCGATCGCGTACCGCAAGGCGTGCAAGGCGCTGCACAGGCTCGACGAGCCGCTGGATGCCTTCCCGGACACCTGCGAAGGCGCGGCGGACTGCCAGCCGGAATGGCGCTTCGAGCAGTTGCGTCTCGGCCATGCGCTGGACACCGCGCTCGCCGCACTGCCGCTGGAGCAGCGCGCGGCCTTCCAGCTGACCTTCTATCACGAGATGAGCTACGCGGAGATCGCAGACATCATGGAATGCCCCGTCAACACCGTCAAGACCCGGCTGTTCCACGCCCGCCGCCGCCTTGCTTCGCAGCTGGGGCGGCAACTGGAGGACAGGACATGAGCCCGGACGACACTTTTTCCGCCGAGCACCGGGCGGCGCAGGATGCCCTGCCCTGGCTGGCCAACGGTACCCTGGACGGCGCCGAACAGGACCGGCTGCGCACGCACCTGCGCAGCTGCGCGCAGTGCCGGGAAGACCTCGACCTGCTGCATGCGGTGCGCGCCGCCGGCCCCGGCCCGGCGCCCGACTGCGACCCCGAACGCGCCTGGGCGCGCATGCTCCCGCGCATCGAGGCATCGCCGGCACCGGCGGCCGGCGCAC
>NZ_JBKFGF010000072.1:0-38787 GCF_051233485.1 Massilia sp. LXY-6 | reverse complement strand
CACGCACCTGCGCAGCTGCGCGCAGTGCCGGGAAGACCTCGACCTGCTGCATGCGGTGCGCGCCGCCGGCCCCGGCCCGGCGCCCGACTGCGACCCCGAACGCGCCTGGGCGCGCATGCTCCCGCGCATCGAGGCATCGCCGGCACCGGCGGCCGGCGCACCGGCGGCCGGCGCACCGGCGGCCGGCGCACCGGCGGCCGGCGTACCGGTGCGCTGGCGCGACCGCGTCGCCGCCAACGACCGCAGCTGGCTGCGCCGCGCCGTGGCCCTGCAATGCTGCCTGATCGCCGTGCTGGCCGCCCTGCTGCTGCGTCCAGCCGACGAGGCGGCCTACCGCGGGCTCGGCGCCGCTCCGGCCGTCCAGTCCGGCATCGTGGTTATGTTCCGCCCGGATACGCCGGAACGCGAGCTGCGCCGCATCGTGCGTGCCAGCGGCGCCCATCTGGCGGACGGCCCGACCGCCGCCGAAGCCTGGGTGCTGGGCCTGCCGGACGGCGGCGATCCGGCAAGGGCGCTGGCCCGGCTGCGCGCCGAGCCCGCCGTCGTGCTGGCCGAACCGCTCGGCACGGAGCAGCGGCCTTGAAACGCCTGTTCGCCGCCCTGCTGATGCTGGCGCTGGCCTGCTGCGTCCTGCCCTATGGCGCCCGCGCCCGCGCCAGCGACGGCGACGAGCAGGCGGCGCGCCGCGTGCTGGTGATGCTGCGCATGCCGCCCCAGCACTTCCGGCCGGACAGCAGCTATGGCGGCGGCTACGCCGACGACGGCACCGGCGCCGCGCGGCGCCGCCAGGCCAGCGAACTGGCGGACGCGCACGGCCTCAAGGTCGTGGACGACTGGCCGATGCCGGCAATCGGCATCGACTGCTTCGTGATGGAAGAGCCGGGCGACGCCCCGCTCGAGCGTGTGCTCGACGCCCTCGCCCACGATCCGCGCGTGGCCTGGGCGCAGCCGGTCCATCCGTATCACGGGCTGGAAGATGGCAATGCGCACGGCGGCGATCCGCTCTACCCTGCCCAGCCGGCCGCGCGCCTGTGGCACCTGGCCGAGCTGCACCGCGTCAGCACCGGGCGCAAGGTGGCGGTGGCGGTGGTCGACAGCGGCGTCGACGGCGCCCATCCCGACCTGGCCGGCCAGCTCCTGCTGCGCCAGAACTTCGTCGATGCGATGCCCGATGCCGCCGAAGCGCACGGCACGGCGGTCGCCGGCATCATCGCCGCGCGCGCCGGCAACGGGCTTGGGATCGCCGGCATCGCCCCGCAGGCCCGGCTGATGGCCCTGCGCGCCTGCTGGGAGGCCGCGCGCCAGGAAACCCTCTGCAACAGCTTCACGCTGGGCAAGGCCCTGCATTTCGCACTGCTGAACGGCGCACAGGTCATCAATTTGAGCCTGGGCGGGCCGGCCGACCGCCTGCTGCAGACCCTGATCGACACCGCCCTGGCGCGCGACGTGGCGGTAGTCGCCGCGGTCGATCCGCAGCGCCCCGACGGCGGCTTTCCCGCATCGCTCCCCGGCGTGATCGCGGTGACGCAGGCGGGCGACCGGCGGGCGTTGCCGGCCGGGGCCTTCCAGGCGCCCGGCATCCAGGTTCCGGCCCCGCTGCCCGGCGCACGCTGGGGCCTGGTGTCCGGGTCGTCGTACGCCGCCGCCCACGTGGCCGGGCTGGCCGCGCTGGTGCTCGAATTGCGCCCGGGCACCACGCCGCCGCAGCTGCGCCGCGCCTTCGCAACGGCGCCGCGCACCACCCTGGTCGCGCACGATCCGGGCCGGGCGCTGGAGCAAGCTGGTAGCATAGACGCATGCGCGACCATTGCGCGCGCCGCCGGAGCTTGCGCCTGCCAATGTCCCACGACCGCCGCCGTGACCGCCGATCCTTTGCCTTAGCCGCCGCCGGCTTTTCCCTGGCCTGCGCCGCGTTCCCCGCATGCGCCCAGCTCAGCGGCAACCTGACGCTGGTGTCGGAGTATGCGGTGCGCGGCATCTCGCTGAGCGCCGGCCGCCCGGCCCTGCAGTTGCGCATCGACCATGACCTCGCAGGCGGCTGGTATGCGGGCGGTTTCGCCTCGCCGGCAACGCTGGGCGAGCGCCGGCAGGGCGAGCTGATCGTCTACGGCGGCCGCGCCGGCAGGCTGGCCTCCGGCCTGTCCTGGGACGCCGGCATCAGCCGCACCACCTTCCTGCGCGACCGCGACTACGACTACACCGAATTCCATGCCGGACTGGCGCTGGACCGGGCCAGCGTGCGCCTGTTCCTGTCGCCGGCCTATTACGGCGACGAGCCTACCGCCTACCTCGACCTGAACGCCTTTCACCCCCTCGACGAGCGGCTCAGGTTGACCTTCCACGCGGGCTTGCTGCACACCTTCGGCGCCTACGCCGGCCCGCGCGACCGCGCCGACCTGCGGCTCGGCCTGGCCTCGACCTTCGGCGACTGCACCCTGCAACTCGGCTGGCAGACGCTGCTGCACGCCGAACATGGCGGCCCGCCGCGCGCCCGCGCCCTGACCGGCAGCGCCGGCATCCGGTTCTGATCGAACCCGCATTGAACCTTCAGGGACGAGGACGGCATTAACCGGAGGCCCTTCCTTCGATCTGTCCTGACAGGAGCAATCATGAGCATCCATTCCAGAGCGACCGCCTGCTTCAAGGCAGGCCTGTTCGGCGCAGCCCTGGCCGCCGCCCTCGTATCGTGCGGCGGCGGCGGCGGCAACAGCGGCGACAACAACAACACCATGCAGATGACGCCCCCGCCCGTCACTCCCCCGACGATCGCCGGCGCCTTCGCCACCCGATCGCTGGTGGCGGACACCGCGGGCGCGGAACATGTCGATACCCACCTCGTCAACGGCTGGGGGATCGCGTTCAACCCGACCGGCTTCGTCTGGGTCGCCAACAACGGCAGCGCGACCTCGACCCTGTATGACGGGAACGGCGTCCCGCAGACCCTGGTGGTCGCGATCCCACCGGGCAGCGGGGGCACGGCCAGCCCGACCGGCATCGTCTTCAACGGCAGCACCAGCTTCCAGGTGACCCAGAACGGCGTCGCCGGCGCCAGCGCCTTCATCTTCGCCACCGAGACCGGCACGCTGTCGGGCTGGTCGCCGGCGGTCAACCGCACCAACGCCATCCTGGCGGTCGATACCGGCGTCGGCGGCGCGGTCTACAAGGGCCTGGCGATCGCCAGCTTCGCGGGCGCCAACTATCTGTACGCGGCCGATTTCCGCAACGCCCGGGTCGACGTCTATAACGCCAACTGGAACAGGGTGACGCTGCCCGGCGGCGGCTTCAGCGACCCCAGCCTGCCGGTCGGCTACGCGCCGTTCGGCATCCAGGCCATCGGCGGCCGCATCTACGTCGCCTACGCCCAGCGCACCGCCGGCAGCATCGACGAAACCAAGGGCGCCGGGCTCGGCATCGTCGACGTCTTCGATGCCGGCGGTGCCCTGATGCGGCGCCTGGTGACGGGCGGCGCACTGAATGCGCCGTGGGGCCTGGCGATGGCACCGGCCAATTTCGGCGGCGCCAGCAACATGCTGCTGGTGGGGAATTTTGGCGACGGAAAAATCAACGCCTACAAGCCGGATACCGGCGAGTTTGCCGGCACCCTGATGAAAGCCGACCGTACGCCGATCGTCATCGACGGCCTGTGGGGCATCGCCTTCGGCAACGGTCTGAACAACCAGCCGGCGAATACGCTGTTCTTCGCGGCCGGCCCCGGCGACGAAGCGCACGGCCAGTACGGCCGGATCGACCCGCAGTAAGTCAGGCGCTGGCCGCCGCTTCGGCGGCGCCGCGCTGGCCCACCGCCTGCGCGATGCGGGCCACCAGCGAGGCGGGTTCGACCGGCTTGGCGAGGTAGTCGGTAAAGCCCGCCTGCATCGCCTTGTTGCGGTCGTCCTGGCGCGTCAACGCGGTCAGGGCGATGGCCGGGATGGCGCCGCCGGCCCCGGCCGCACGGCGCCGGATGCGGCGCATCAGCTCGAACCCGTCGACGTCGGGCATGCCGATGTCGCTGACGATCACGTCCGGCCTCTCTCGCTCCAGCAGCGCGAGGGCCGTACCGGCATTCGGCGCCGCCATGGTGGTGGCGCCGCTGTGCTGCAGGATCTGCTGCAGCACGTCGAGGGTGTCCGCCACATCGTCCACCAGCAGCACCTTGATGCCGGCCAGCTCGCCCTGTCCCGCCCCGGCGGCGGCCGACACGGCCGCTTCGGACGGTTGCGGCGCCGCGGCTTGCGGCTCGGCCAGCGGCAGGCGCAAGGTAAACGTGGTGCCGGCGTGCTCGCCCGCGCTGGAGACGCCGATGGTGCCGCCATGCAGCTCGACCAGCTGGCGCGCGATCGACAGGCCCAGGCCCAGGCCGCCGTGCTGGCGGGTAATCGAAGCATCCTGCTGGCGGAAGCGGTCGAACACATAGGGCAGGAACTCGGACGCGATGCCGATCCCCGAATCGGCCACGCGGATCACGACGTCGTGGCCGTCGCGGTGCAGCATCACCTGCACCATGCCGCCGTTCGGCGTGAACTTGACCGCGTTCGACAGCAGGTTCCACATCACCTGCTGCAGCCGGGCGGGGTCGCCGAGCACCGTCCATCGCATTTGTTCCGACGGGCGTTCGAGGTCGACACGCAAATCGATCCGCTTGGCTACCGCGGCCGGGTGCACGGTGCCGAGGGCCGCCTCGACCACCTTGTCCGGTTCGATCAGCTGCACGTCCAGGCGCAGGGTGCCGGAGATGATGCGGCTCATGTCGAGCAGGTCGTCGATCAGCTGGCCCTGGGCGCGGGCATTGCGTTCGATGGTCTCCAGGCCGCGCCGCAGCGTCTCCTCGTCCTTGACGCCACGCTGGAGTATGCTGGCCCAGCCGAGGACGGCGTTGAGCGGCGTGCGCAGCTCGTGCGAGAGGGTGGCCAGGAATTCGTCCTTGAGGGCGCTCAGGCGCTCGGCCTCGTCGCGCGCCTCACGCTCGCGCATGAGCAGGTCCTGGCGCTCGGCGGCGGTGGCTTGCGAAACCTGCAGCACGCGCGCATTCGCCTCCAGCCGCGCATCGAACAGCGACGCCAGCAGGGCCAAGCCGAGCACGCCGAAGGTCGCGATCATGACCAGGGTCGCCAGCCCGTCATGGTTGACGCCGCGGCCCGCCACGGTGCATACGCTATCCAGTGGGAAGCTGGCGGCAGCCATGCCGGTGTAGTGCATGCCGACGATGGCGGCGCCCATCACCACCGCCGCGCCCGCGCGCGCCAGCCACACATGGGGCACGTTGGCGCGCAGGCGGAACGCGATCCACAGCGCCAGGCCGGAGGCGGCGACGGCGATGACGACCGACAGCGCGAACAGCCACGGGTCGTAGACGATGCCCGGCTCCATGCGCATGGCGGCCATGCCGGTGTAATGCATGGCGTTGATGCCGATGCCCATCAGGAAGGCGCTGACGGCCAGGCGCCTCCTTCCCAGCTCGGCGCGGCTGACCTGCCACAGCGCCAGGCCGGAAGCGGCGATCGGCAGCAGCAGCGAGACCAGGGTCAGCGGCAGGTCGTAGGCGATCGGGATCGGCAGGCGGAACGCCAGCATGCCGACGAAGTGCATGGCCCAGATGCCCGAGCCCAGGGCGACGGCGCCGCCCACGACCCAGGCGGAAACGGCGCGGCCGCGCGATTCACTCACGCGGCCCGCCAGGCTGAGCGCCGCGTACGAGGCGACGATCGCGACCAGGATGGAAGCCAGGACCAGCGGTGTTTCGTAGTGTCCAGTCAGCATCGGCAAACGCACCTAGGAGCAGGGAATGGAAACGGCTCTCAGTATGCTACGACTTCCCCCGTTCGACGACACGTGAAACATCCGAAAGAGAATTGTTACGACTATGCAACAATTTCGTCAATCGTGCGGCACGATTCTGTGCTAGCCGCCCGCCACGCCGGCCCGTTCCAGCATCGCGTGCAGCAGCACGTTGCATCCCGCTTCGAGGTGACCGGGCTGGGCATCCTCGATCTCGTTGTGGCTGATGCCATCCTTGCAGGGTACGAAGATCATCCCGGCCGGGGCCAGGCGCGCCACGTAGATCGCGTCGTGGCCGGCGCCGGACACCACGTCCATGGTCGAATAGCCGAGCTTCGCGGCGGCCGTGCGCACCGCGCCCACGCAGTCCGGGTGGAAGGGGCAAGGTGGATAGTAGGACACGCGTTCCAGCTGGATCGCCAGTCCGCTCGCGGCGCGCGTGCGCTCGACGAAGGCCGTCATCTCCTCGTGCATGGTGTCGAGGAGTTCATCGTTCACGTTGCGCAGGTCGATGCTGAACTTGACCCGGCCGGGGATCACGTTGCGGCTGTTCGGGAACACCTGCACCATGCCGACCGTGCCGCGGCCGTAGGGCGGATAGCGGTTCGCGATCGCCACCGTCTCCTGCATGATGCGGGTCGCCACCTGCAGGGCGTCGCGGCGCAGGTGCATCGGGGTCGGGCCGGCGTGCGCCTCCATGCCCTCGACCGTGCAGTCGTACCAGGACAGGCCCATCACGGCCGGCACCACGCCGATCACTTTATCGGCATCCTCCAGCACCGGGCCCTGTTCGATGTGGGTTTCGAAGTAGGCGCCGATCGGATGGTCGCCCGGCGTCTGTGTTCCCTGGTAGCCGATCCGCTCCAGTTCCTCGCCGACGCTGCGGCCGTCGACGTCGCGCGCCGCATACGCAGTCTCCAGGCTGAAGGCGCCGCAGAACACGCCCGAGCCCATCATCACGGGCACGAAGCGCGAGCCTTCCTCGTTGGTCCAGAACGCGACCTCGATCGGCGCCTCGGTCCGGATGTCCAGGTCGTTCAGGGTGCGCACCACTTCGAGCCCGGCCAGCACGCCGTAGTTGCCGTCGAACTTGCCGCCGGTCGGCTGGGTGTCGATATGGCTGCCGGTGACGATCGGCGGCAGGGCCGGGTTGGCGCCTTCGCGGCGCATGAAGACGTTGCCGATTTTATCGACCGTGACGCTCAGCCCGGCCTCCTTCGCCCACTGGACGACCAGGTCGCGGCCCTGTCGGTCGAGGTCGGTGAGGGCGAGGCGCTTGACGCCGCCCTTGTCGGTGGCGCCGATCCTGGCCAGGTCCATCAGGGAATTCCAGAGGCGGGAGCCGTTGATGCGCAGTTCGTTCATGGGTGTGGTCCTTTGTTGTATCAGCACGTCGTCGCCGTAAACGCCGGCCGCTCGACATACCGCCCCGCTCCTTGCTCGGCTCGCAGGTCGCCCTGCGCATACGCCACTTTCCCGGCCGCCACCGTATGCGTCGGCACGCCGCGCACGGTACGGCCCTCGAACACGTTGAAGCCGCCCTTCGAGTGCTGGGTGGCGCTTGAGAGGGTACGCGTCGCTTGCGGATCCCACACCACGACGTCGGCATCGGCGCCCGCCGCCAGCACCCCCTTGCGCGGGTAGATGTTGAAGATCTGGGCCGCGTTGGTCGAGGTCACGCGCACGAATTCGGACGGGGTCAGGCGCCCCAGGTTGACGCCGGCGTCCCAGACCACGGCCATGCGCTCCTCCACACCGCCGCAGCCGTTCGGGATGCGCGTGAAATCGTCGGCGCCCATCGCCTTCTGTTCGGCGCAGAAAGTGCAGTGGTCGGTGGCCGTGGTGTGCAGGCTCCCGCCCTGCAGGCCCTGCCACAGCGCGGTCTGGTGGTGGCTGGAGCGGAACGGGGGGCTCATCACGAAGGCGCGCGCGAAGGCCGGGTCGGGATTGTTGTAGACGCTGTCGTCGATCACCAGGTGGCCTGCCAGGGCTTCGCCATACACGCGCTGGCCGTGCGCGCGGGCGCGCTGGATCGCCTCCAGCGATTCGGCGCAGGATACGTGCACGATGTACACCGGGGTGCCGAGCACGCCGGCGATGGCGATCGCGCGGTTTGCCGCCTCGGCCTCGACCGCGGGCGGGCGCGACAGCGGATGCGCCTCGGGGCCGCGGATGCCCTTGGCCAGCAGTTCGCGCTGCAGCTGGTAGACCAGTTCGCCGTTCTCGGCGTGCACGGTCGGGATCGCGCCCAGTTCGAGCGCGCGGCGGAAGCTTTTCACCAGGGTCTCGTCGTCGGCCATGATCGCGTTCTTGTAGGCCATGAAGTGCTTGAAGCTGTTCACGCCATGCTCGCGCACCAGCGTGCCCATGTCATGGTGCACCGAGTCGTCCCACCAGGTGACGGCGACGTGGAAGCTGTAGTCGGCGGCCGACTTCTGCGCCCAGCCGCGCCAGGTGTGGAAGGCATCCATCAGCGGCTGCTTCGGATCGGGGATCACGAAGTCCATAATGGTCGTGGTGCCGCCCGCCAGCGCGGCCGCGGTGCCGGTATAGAAATCGTCGGCGGTGACGGTGCCCATGAAGGGCAGCTGCATGTGGGTATGGGTGTCGATCCCGCCCGGCATCACGTACTGCCCGCCGGCGTCGATCACGGTTGCGCCGGCCGGCGCCTCGAGATGTTCGCCGACGGCGGCGATCTTGTCGCCGATGCACAGGACGTCGGCGCGGAACGCCCGGTCGGCGTTCACGACGGTACCACCGCGGATCAATACGGTCATCAGGTCCCCTCCGGTTGGTAGGGTGGGCACAAGGTCCACCCTACATAGTCAATCCAACGAGCGGGCCGGCGCCATCGCGGGCACCGCCCTGTCCTTCATCATCAGGCCGTACACCACCGCGGCGATCGCGATGCCGACGAACCATGCATAGGTATATAAGGTCTTGAATCCGGCGCCGACGCCCGGGAAGGATTCCGGGAAGGCCGCGTTCAGGAAGCCCGGGATGTTCGGCAGCACGCCGGCCACGAAGGCGACGATGGCGGCCGTGTTCCAGCCGTTCCGGTATGAATAGATGCCGTCGTCGCGGTACAGCTGGTCGACCGCCAGCTCGGTCTTGCGGATGAAGTAGTAGTCGATGATCAAGACCCCGGCGATGGGGCCGAGCAGCGCCGAGTAGCCGGTGAGCCAGATGAAGATGTAGTTCTCGGTCTTTTCGAGGATTTTCCACGGCATCATGACCAGGGCGATTCCCGCCGTGATGTAGCCGCCCATCCTGTAGGAGATGTGCTTCGGCGACAGGGCCGAGAAATCGTAGGCCGGCCCCACCATGTTCGCGGCCAGGTTGACGCTGGCGGTATCGATCAGAAGGATCAACAGCGCCACCAGCACCGCAACGCCGGTCATGCGGCTGGCGACGTCGACCGGATCCCACAGCGCCTTGCCGTACAGGACCACGGTGGCCGAGGTGACGGTCACCGCCAGCGCCGCCAGCAGCGCCATCGGCAGCGGCAGGCCGAGCGACTGGCCGAGCACCTGGTCGCGCTGGGTTTTGGCGAAGCGGGTGAAGTCGGGGATGTTCAGCGCCAGCGTGGCCCAGTAGCCGATCATCGCGGTGAGCGACGGCCAGAACACGGACCAGAACAGGCCGGCCTTCGGACCGCCCGCCACGAAAGCGGAAGGCTGAGCGAGCAGCGGACCGAAGCCGCCAACCTTCTGGTAGACCCAGCCGAGCAGCAGGAAGCAGATGGCGATCTTCAGGGGCGCGGTATAGGTCTCGAGCTTGCGGATCGATTCCATGCCGTGCACGATGAAATACATCTGGACCGCCCAGAAGCCCAGGAAGCAGGCCAGCTGGCCCGGGTTGATGCCGAGACCCGGCAGATTGCCGCCGCCGATGGGAGCGCCGAGCAGCACACCGAGCAGCGTATAGATCATGCTGCCGCCGAACCAGGTCTGGATGCCGTACCAGCCGCAGGCGACGATGGCGCGCATCAGCGCCGGCAGCCGCGCGCCGCGCGTGCCGAAGGAGGCGCGCGCCAGCACCGCGTACGGGATCCCGTACTTGGTGCCGGCGTGGCCGATCAGGAGCATCGGCAGCAGCACGATCACGTTCGCGAGGAACACGGTCAGCACCGCCTGCCAGGCCGACATGCCGCCTTCGATCAGGCTGGCCGCCAGCATATAGGCCGGGATACTGATCACCATGCCGACCCACAAGGCGGCAAAGTGATACCAGCGCCAGGTGCGCTGCGCGGCGCCGGTCGGGGCCAGGTCCTCGTTCCAGAGTTCTTTGTTTACTGCAGGGTCCATGCTCATCGGGTGAATCTCCGTCGGTTGCGGTTTAAACTTCCCCGCATAGTACCTCCGCCCGCGGGTTGCGTGGGTCCTGCGTCCAGTTCATATAGGGCAGGCCGGTCGGCTGCGGCACCATCGTGATGCAGCCCTCGACCGGGCAGGTGATCTCGCACAGGTTGCAGCCCACGCATTCGGCCGGCTTGACCTCGTAGCGCCGCGTATTCCCGTCGACCAGCCGGGCGATTGCCTGGTGCGAGGTATCCTCGCAGGCCACGTAGCATTTGCCGCACTGGATGCACTTGTCCTGGTCGATGCTGGCGATGACCTGATAATTCATGTCCAGGTATTTCCAGTCGGTCGTGTTGGCCACCGCCTTGCGCGAGAACGCGGCGATGTTCACGTAGCCCTTGCGGTCCATCCAGCGCGACAGCCCGTCCTTCATCTCCTCGACGATGCGGAAGCCGTGCAGCATCGCCGCGGTGCAGACCTGTACCGAGCCGGCGCCCAGCGCGATGAATTCGGCGGCGTCGCTCCAGCTGCCGATGCCGCCGATGCCGGAAATCGGCAGGCGGCTGGTGGCCGGGTCGCGCGCGATCTCGGCCACCATGTTCAGCGCGATCGGCTTCACCGCCGCGCCGCAGTAGCCGCCGTGGGTGCTGGCGCCGCCGACGATCGGGTAGGCCACCATGCGGTCGAGATCGAGGTGGGTGATGGAGTTGATGGTGTTGATCAGCGAGACCGCGTCCGCTCCGCCCGCCAGCGCCGCCCGCGCGGGCGCGCGCACGTCGGTGATGTTGGGGGTGAGCTTGACGATGACGGGCAGCCGCGTGTAAAGCTTGCACCAGCGCGTGACCCGCTCGATCAGGTCGGGCTGCTGGCCGACCGCCGCGCCCATGCCGCGCTCCGGCATGCCGTGCGGGCAGCCGAAGTTCAGCTCGATACCGTCGGCGCCGGTGGCTTCGACCAGCGGCAGCATCTCGCGCCACGGCGCTTCTTCGCAGGGCAGCATCATCGAGACGATCAGCGCGCGGTCCGGCCACGCCTTTTTCACCGCGGTGATCTCGCGCAGGTTGATTTCCAGGCTGCGGTCGGTGATCAGCTCGATGTTGTTAAAGCCGATCACCTCCCGGTTCTTGCCGTGGATCGCCGAGTAGCGCGAGGACACGTTGACGGCCGGCGGATCCTCGCCCAGCGTCTTCCACACCACGCCGCCCCAGCCGGCCTCGAAGGCGCGCACCACGTTGTAGGCCTTGTCGGTCGGCGGTGCCGAGGCCAGCCAGAACGGGTTCGGGGACTTGATGCCGCAAAAATCGATGCTCAGGTCGGCCATGCTGCCTCCGCTTTGGATTGGATGTCGTGATGGATGGCCAGCGCGGCCAGCTTGCCGTGCTGGACTGCCTGCACCGTCAGGTCCTGCCCCGGCGCCACGCAATCGCCGCCGGCGTAGACGCCCGGCAGCGCGGTGCGGAAGCAGCTGTCTACAAGGATCTTGTTGCTGCGCTCGATTTCACGGGCCAGCGGATCGGCCAGCGCGGCCAGGTCCATGCCCTGGCCGATCGCCTTGAACACGGCGTCGGCGACGATCTCGATGATCGCGCCGGTCGTCACCAGGCGGCCTTCTTCCAGCCGGGTTTCCTCGAAGCGCATGCCGCGCACCTGCCCCACGTCGTCGAGCAGCACTTCGAGCGGCGCGGCCCAGGTGCGCATGCGCACGAAATGGGTCTTGGCGATCTCGATCTCGTGCCCGGTCGCGCTCATGGCGTCGAAGCCGCGGCGGTAGACCAGCGTGACCTCGTCGGCGCCCAGGCGCTTGAGCTGGACCGCCATGTCGATCGCGGTATTGCCGGCGCCGATCACGATGGCGCGGCGCGGCACCGGCAGCGCGGCCAGGTCCTGGGCCTGGCGCAACGTGGCAATGTAGTCGACCGCCGCCACCAGGCCCGGCGCATCTTCGCCGGTCAGGCCGAGCCGGCGGCTTTCGGATAAACCGAGGCCGAGGAACACGGCGTCGTAGCGCGCATGCAGGTCGGACAGCTGCAGATTGCTGCCCAGGGCGCGGCCGTACTGGATCTCGATCCCGCCGATCGACAGCAGGAACTCGACTTCGCGCTGGGCGAAATCGCCCGGCAGCTTGTATTTGGCAATGCCGTATTCGTTCAGGCCGCCGGCCTTTTCGCGGGCCTCGAACACGACCACGTCGTGGCCCAGCATCGCCAGCCGGTGCGCGCAGGACAGTCCGGCGGGGCCGGCGCCGACCACGGCGATGGTCTTGCCGGTGGCGGGCAGCCGCTCGAACGGATGGCCGCCGAACTGCGCGTGGTCGAGGGCATGGCGCTGCAGCAGGCCGATCTTCACCGGCTGGCCCTCGGCGTCGTGGTTGCGCACGCAGGCATCCTCGCACAGGATCTCGGTCGGGCACACGCGTGCGCAGCTGCCGCCGAAGATGTTCTGCTGCAGGATCGTGCTGGCCGCCCCTTCGAGGTTGTGGTCGTGGATGTTGCGGATGAAGCTGGCGACGTCGATGCCGGTCGGGCAGGCGCGCGTGCAGGGGGCGTCATAACAGTAAAGGCAGCGCGCGCTTTCGATGGCGGCCTGGCGCGCCGTCAGCGGTGGGGCCAGGTCGGTGAAGCGCTCGGACAACGCGCCGTGCGTGCCTTCTGCGGACGGCAGGTGCTGGAGTGACTCGATCATATGCATCCCTTTGATTATTGAGTACGTCGTACTGCCGGAAATGCCGTGATGCTCGCCCTACTTCATCTGCGGGAACGCGAACTCCACCCCGCTGCTCGCGGTATTCGGCCAGCGCTGCATCACCGCCTTGTGCCGCGTATAAAAACGCACGCCCTCCGGCCCGTACGCATGGTGGTCGCCGAACAGGCTTTTCTTCCAGCCGCCGAAGCTGTTGAAGGCCATCGGCACCGGCAGCGGCACGTTCACGCCCGCCATGCCCACCTGTACCTGGCGCACGAACTCGCGCGCCACGCCGCCGTCGCGGGTGAACACGGCGACGCCGTTGCCGTATTCGTTCCTGTGTAGTGCTGGATCGTCTCGTTCATGATGTTTGTCTCAGTCCAGGTTCCTGAGTACGTCGGTCAATTTGCCGAACAGTTCGTCGATGTGCTTTTTCTCGAGGACCAGCGGCGGCGACAGGGCAATGATATCCCCCGTCACCCGGATCAGCACGCCGTCCGCGAAGGCCTTCTTGAACGCGGCAAAGGCGCGCGCACCCGGCTTGCCGGCGATCGGCTCCAGCTCGATGCCGGCCACCAGGCCGATGGTCCTGATGTCGATCACGTGCGGCAGCCCGCGCAGGGCGTGCACCGCGTCTTCCCAGTAGGGCTGGATGGCCCTGGCGTTTTCCAGCACGCCCTGCTCCTTGAACACCTCCAGCGTGGCGATCGAGGCCGCGCAGGCCAGCGGGTGGCCCGAATAGGTGTAGCCGTGCGCCAGCTCGATGCCCGGCGGCGCGTCCATGAAGGCGTCGTGGATGAATTTTTTCGAGAACACCGCGCCCATCGGCACCACGCCGTTGGTCAGGCCTTTCGCCGTGGTCATCATGTCCGGCTCGACGTCGAAGTAGTCGGCGGCGAACGGCGTGGTCAGGCGGCCGAAACCGGTGATGACTTCGTCGAAGATCAGCAGGATGCCGTACTTGTCGCAGATCTCGCGCAGGCGCTTCAGGTAGCCCTTCGGCGGCACCAGCACGCCGGTGGAGCCCGATACCGGTTCGATGATGACGGCGGCGATGGTCGACGGATCGTGCAGGGCGACGATGCGCTCCAGCTCGTCGGCCAGCTCGGCGCCGAAGTCCGGCTCGCCGCGCGAGAACGCATTTTTCAATAAGTTGTGCGTGTGCGGCAGGTGGTCCACGCCGGGCAGCAGCGGCCCGAAGTTCTTGCGGTTGGGGCCGATGCCGCCGACCGACAGGCCGCCGAAGCCGACGCCATGGTAGCCGCGCTCGCGGCCGATCAGGCGGGTGCGTCCGCCCTCGCCGCGCGCCTTGTGGTAGGCCAGCGCGATCTTCAGTGCGGTGTCGACCGCTTCCGAGCCCGAGTTCGTGTAGAACACGTGGCCGAACTTGTGGCCGGTGTACTCCATCAGCTGCTCGGCCAGGTCGAAGGCGGCCGGGTGGCCCATCTGGAAGGTCGGCGCGAAGTCGAGCTGGCCGACCATTTCGCTGACGGCGGCGACGATCTTCGGCTGCGCATGCCCGCAGGGCACGCACCACAGGCCGGCGGTGCCGTCGAGTATGGCGTTGCCGTCGACGTCCTTGTAGTACATGCCTTGCGCCGATACGAGCAGGCGCGGATGGGCCTTGAAGTCGCGGTTGTTCGTGAATGGCATCCAGAACGACGACATCGATTGCGGCTTGGATTCGTTCATGCTCGTCTCTCTCCCTGGTGGTGGCCAAAAGATTTACCAATTGGCAAAATCATCATGCAATAATAGACAGCAAGACAAGGGCGGCACATATACACAACCGGCGAAATTGTCCAACCGTATTGGTAGCATAACCGGTACAGTTGCCAGCGTCGCACCGGAAGGAGCAGGCAATGGCTGAGGCTGAGGAAGCACCTGTTTGGCCTGTGCTGGCGATCGACCGCCAGCGCCGCGGCAGCTTGGTCGACCAGATCGTCGCGGCGATCTCCGGGATGGTCAATCGGCGCGAACTGCGCGTCGGCACCAAAATGCCCTCGGTTCGACAATTCGCAAAGGTCAACGGCGTCAGCACCTTCACGGTGGTCGAATCCTACGACCGCCTGCTGCACCTGGGCGTATTGAGCTCGCGCCGCGGTTCCGGCTTCTTCGTCGCGCGCGGTGGCCCCGACACCGCATCGCCCACTGGCCACGCTATCTGCCCGTCCGCCTTCCCGGCCGGCTTTTCGGCCGCCGTCGACGCCCTCACTCCCGACCTGTATTCCGGCCAGTCCGATGCGCTGCCGGTCGGCGCCGGCTGGCTGCCTCCCGATTGGTACGGCGAGTCGACCATCCTCGACGCGGTGCGCCACGCGATGAAGATCCCGGCCGGCCGCCTGCGCGGCTACGGCCATCCGCTCGGCTTCCCTTCGCTGCGCCAGCACCTGGCGCATGCGCTGTCGGCCGAGCTGGGCGCGGTGGAGCCGGAACAGATGCTGTTGACCCATGGCGCGACCCACGCCTTCGACCTCGTCCTGCGCACGCTGACGCGTCCCGGCGACGTCGTGTTCGTCGAGGACCCCGGCTACAGCAACCTGCTCGCGCTGGTGCGCCACCACGGCTGCGTCCCGGTCGGCATTCCGCGCACCGCCGCCGGCCTCGACATGGAAGCCCTGGCGCAGGAAGCCGCGGCGCAGCACCCCAAGCTCATGTTCGTCAACACGGTGCTGCAGAATCCGTTGGGGACCTCGCTGTCGCAGGCCCAGGCGCACCGCCTGCTGGCGCTGGCCGAAGCGTTCGACTTCTGGCTGGTCGAGGACGACATCTACCGCGAACTGGCCGCCCCCGGCGAAGCCTCGCTGGCGGCGATGGACGGCCTGCGCCGCGTGATCCGCATCGGCAGCTTTTCCAAGACCCTGTCGCCGGTGCTGCGGGTCGGCTCGATCTGCGCTTCCAGCTCGCTGATCCCGGAACTGGTACGGGTCAAGATGCTGACCGGGCTGACGACTTCGGAAGTCAACGAGCGCGCCGTGTTCGACGCGGTCAGCAGCCGGGCCTACCGGCGCCAGGTCGAACGCCTGGCCCAGCAGCTCGCGCAGGCCGGCGAGCGCGCCCAGGAGCGCCTGCAGGAGGCCGGCCTGCAGCCGCTGGCGCGCCCGCGCGGCGGCATGTTCGTCAGCGCCGGCTGGCCGCAGCCCGCCACGCCGCAACGCAACGGCCGCGCGATCGCCGAACGCGCGCTGCGCGCCGGGATCCTGCTCGCGCCCGGCGAATTCTTCAGCCTGCGCGCGCCCGATACGCCCTGGTTCCGCTTCAACGTCGCCTATGCGTCCGAGCCGCTGCTGCTCGACTTCCTGCGCGCCCAATCTTGACAAGGATGGCCATGACCACGACCACGACCACGCTACCTGCCGATACCCTGCCCGGCAAGCGCGTCCAGCACCGCGAGGAGGTAGAGGGCGCGATCCTGCGCGAAGCGGTGCGCCTGTTCGCCGAGCGCGGCTTCGAAGGCACGCCGATCGCCGAGGTGGCCGAGCGCGCCGGGCTGTCCAAGCAGAACCTGATGTACTACTTCCCGACCAAGCAGGCGCTGTACAAGCGTGTGCTGGACGATGTGCTCGACGAATGGCTGGCGCGCATGGCCAGCCTGGCCGACCCGGCGCAGGATCCGGCCGACGTGCTGCGCGCCTACGTCGCGGCCAAGCTCCGCTTCTCGCGCGAACAGCCGCTGGCCTCGCGCGTGTACGCGATGGAAGTGATCGGCGGCGCCAAGCTGTACGGCGAACAGATCCGCCGCCGCGTGGTGCCGCTGCTGCGCCAGGACATCGCCGTGTTCGAGCGCTGGATCGCCGACGGCAAGATCGCGCAGGTGAACGCCACCCACCTGCTGTTTGCCGTATGGGCGATGACCCAGTCGTACGCGGATCTCTCGGCGCAGATGGCGCTGGTGCTGGACCGTGCGGAGCTGAGCGGACAGGATTTCGACGATGCCGCCCAGCTCATCACCGGCATGGTGCTGGCCGCGCTCGGCATTCAATAGGAAACGAGAGGAGGATCCATGCCCGACCTGACACCGGCCACCCTGAGCACCGGGCGCCTGCTGCTGCGCTGGATGACGGAAGACGACATCGCCGGCCATTACGCCGTGTTTTCCGACCCGGTGGTGACACGTTACTGGAGCGGCGAGCCCTGGACCGACATCGAGCAGGCGCGCCAGGCGATCGCCGCCACCATGGCCGCCTACGCGGACGGCAGCGGCCTGCGCCTGGCGATCGTCCTGCGCGACAGCGCTGAGCTGATCGGCAACGTCACGCTGCACCACTTCTTCGAGCAGAACCGGCGCTGCGAGATCGGCTACGCCCTCGCCAGCAAGCACTCGGGCCAGGGCCATGCGACCGAGGCGCTGCGGGCCGTCATCCAGTACGGTTTCGACACCCTGGACCTGAACCGCATCGAGGCCGACATCGACCCGCGCAACGCGGCTTCCGCGCGGGTCCTGGAAAAGCTCGGCTTCAGGAAGGAAGGCTATATGCCCGAGCGCTGGATCGTGTCCGGCGAGTTCGCCGACACGGTCAACTACGGGCTGCTCAGGCGTTACTGGGAAGCCTGAGAGGTACGGCTGGCCGGGTTCATCCAGACCAGGTTCCAGAGGTGGCCGTCGAGGTCCTCGAAGCCCTGGGTGACCATGAAGCCGTGGTCCTCCAGCGGATGCGGGCTGCGGCCGCCGGCGGCGACGGCCTTTTCCACCAGGCCTGCCACTTCGTCCCGGCTCTCGCACATCAGGCAGATGATCACCTCGTTGGCCTCCTTCGCCTGCACCACGGGCTTGTCGATCAGGCTCCTGAAGAAGTCCTCGGTCGTCAGCATGGCGCTGATGCTGCCTTCCACGATGACCACATTGGCCGCGCGCTCGTTGGAAAACTGCGGATTGAAACCGAAGCCGAGGCTTGCAAAGAAAGCCTTGGATTTTTCCAGGTCCTTGACCGGCAGGTTGAAGATGACTTGCTTGCTCATGATGTCTCCGTGTCGAAAAGTGAATTGATCAGGCCTGCTGCGCTGCCATCCACACCAGTTCCCAGATGTGGCCATCCAGGTCTTCGAAGGCGTGGCCGTACATGAAGCCGTGGTCCTGCGGCGCGCGCGGCGCCCGGCCGCCGGCGGCGATGGCCTTTGCCACCAGGCCGTCGACTTCCTCGCGGCTCTCGCAGCTCAGGCAGACCAGCACCTCGGTCGCTTCCTTCGCCTGCACGATCGGCTTGTCGATGAAGGTCTTGAAAAAGGATTCGGTCAGCAGCATCGCGTAGATGCTGCCCTCGGCGATGACCATGCCGGCCCCGTTCTCGCTGGTGAACTGCGGGTTGAAGCTGTAGCCGAGCGCGCTGAAAAAGGCCTTGGACTTGTCCAGGTCCTTGACCGGCAGGTTGACGAAGATCTGCTTGTTCATGACATCCTCATGTTGGAAGGTGAGTTGAAAACGGGCCCTGCATCCTGACGACGAACGAGGATGCATGACATCGACACGCCTGCGAAAAAATTTTACCGGACCGCTTCGCTGTTGCCACGCTGGCCATGACGTAGAGAAATATTCTGCGTTTGCAATACTACAACAGCTTCCCATTTATCTGTCCGCGTGACCGGCCATCCCATGTTTCCTGCATTTCGTCGGAGCATGCTGGAAGCGCGCGCCCGGCAGGACTACATTGATCCCATCGAATAGCCTTACAGGAGTACAAGCCATGAAAAGCGCCAACTTCCGCAGCTTCTGCGACAGCATGGAAGACGTCGCCCGCGACATCGTGCGCGCCTGCCGCCGCGGCGGCCGCATCATCGCCGCGATGCCGTGGCCGGCCATGCTGGTCTGCTGCATCCTGCTGGCCGCCGTCATCAGCATCCTGCCGCTGGCCCTGTTCCTGTTCATCCTGTTCATGGGCGTGAAGGTCGTGATCGGCGCCTTCGTCATCGACCGCCGCCGCAGCGTGCGCGAGCAGTAAGGAGGTAGACATGAGCGCCAGCCAGATCAATTCCGGGCTCGACTTCCTGCGCGATGCCTTCAACGAAGCCAGCAAGCTGTGGTGGCGCTTCTTCGACTGGCTCGCGGTGGTCGAATGGCGCCAGCTGGCGCTGACCTGGTTCCTCGCCTTCCTGGTCTGCGTGCCCTTGAACATGCCCGAGCTGGCGACCTGGTATTTCGTCGCCTCGTTCGGCGTCAAGATCTTGGCCGGCGGCAAGCGCAAGGCCGAGCTGGTGGCGAAGGAAGCGACCATGCAGGCCAATGTCGCCACGCTGGAGCGGCGCCTGATGGAGGCGAAAATGGCGGCCCTGCAGGCCCAGGTCGAGCCGCACTTCCTGTTCAACACGCTGGCCCTGATCGGCCAGCTGATCGAGACCGACCCGCACGAAGCCGCGCGCGTGCACGCCCACCTGATCGAATACCTGCGCTCGACCCTGCCGCAGATGCGCGCCCGCGACGGCGGCACGCTGGGCAAGCAGGTCGAGCTGTCGAAGGCCTACCTGGCCATCATGCAGGCGCGCATGAAGGAGAGGCTCAGCGTGCGCTTCGAGGTGCCGGACTTCCTCGGCAGCGCGCCCTTCCCGCCGATGATGCTGCAGACCCTGATCGAGAACGCGATCAAGCACGGCCTGGAGCCGAAGATCGCGGGCGGCACCGTCACCGTGCGCGCCTACGTCGACGGCGCCACCCTGCACGTCGAAGTCTGCGACGACGGCATCGGCATCGACCCGCACGCGGACGAGGGCATCGGCCTGGCCAACATCCGCGAGCGCCTGCAGCTGCTGTACGGCACGAACGCCGAGCTGGCGATCCATACCCCGGCCACCGGCGGCGCCTGCGCCCTGATCAAACTGCCCTACAAGATGATGGAGACCGCATGATGATGGAGACGACGGGCGGCGTGCCGACTGCCATGATCGCCGACGACGAAGCGCCGATGCGCGACCTGCTGCGCGCGCGCCTGGCCGCGGTCTGGCCGGCACTTCGGATCGTGGCCGAGGCCGCGAACGGCGTCGAGGCCGTCGCACTGGGCGAGCAGCATCAGCCCGACATCGCCTTCCTCGACATCCGCATGCCGGGCATGAGCGGCATCGAGGCGGCGCGCCGGCTGTACCGGCGCTCGCACATCGTGTTCGCCACGGCCTACGACCAGTACGCGCTGGACGCCTTCGAACAGGGCGCGCTCGACTACCTGCTCAAGCCGGTGAGCGCGGAGCGGCTGGCCACGACCTGCGCGCGCCTGCAGGCGCGGTTGCATGAGCGGCTGAAGACGCATGCGCCGGCTCAGGATATCGGCCAGCAACTGGCCCGACTGACGGCGCTGCTGGAAAACAAGGGACAGGAAAAGCCGAAGACGGGCTACCTGCACTGGATCCAGGCCCAGGTCGGGTCCAGCCTGCGCATGGTGAGCACGCGCGAGGTGCTGTTTTTCCAGTCGGACGAAAAGTACACGCGGGTGCAGACGGCCAGCGCCGAGTTCCTGATCCGCAAGACGCTGAAGGAACTGGCCGAAGAGCTCGACCCGGACGAGTTCTGGCGCATCCACCGCTCGACCCTGGTGCGGGTGGACGCCATCGGCGAAGTCGCGCGCGACCTGCGCGGACGCCATATGCTCCGGCTGCGCGGCCACCCGTTCGAACTCGAAGTGAGCCGCAACCACACCTATCTGTTCCAGCAGATGTGAATCGCACTGCGGCGCTGGTAGGATGGACGCATCCATCGCATCCATCGCATCCACCGATCAAGGAGCCGCCGCCATGCCGTCGATTGCCATCCCCTGCCTGCGCTATCGGGACACGCCCGCCGCCATCGACTGGCTGTGCGACGTCTTCGGTTTCGAATGCCAGATGGCGGTGCCGGGCGTCGGCGGCGCCATCGCCCACGCCCAACTGACCCTGGACGGCGGCATGATCATGCTGGGTTCGGTCAACAGCGAAGGCGAATACGGCCGCCTGCTGGCCCAGCCGGACGAGATCGGCGGCCGCGAAACCCAGACCGTCTACCTGCAGGTCAGGGACGCCGACCGCGTCTGCGAGCGCGCGCGCAATGCCGGCGCGGCCATCCTGCAGGAGCCGTCCGACACCGAGTTCGGGAGCCGCGGCTTTTTATGCCGCGACCCCGAAGGCCATGTGTGGAATATCGGGACCTACGACCCGTGGAAGCCCGAGCAGCTGTTCAATCAGCCTTGACTAGCTGAACAAGCCTTCGTCGGAGCCGTCGCCGTCGAAGAAGCCGCCATTGTTGTCCAGGCTGCCGCCATCGTCGGTGCCGCTGTCGAACAGACCTTCCGAGGCGACGTCGCCGGAGCCGCTGTCGAGCAGGTTGTTGCCGCCGGAGCCGCCGAGGGACTGGCCGACGTCGCCGAGCCCGGCCTGGTTGGCCAGCGAACTGCCGGACTGGTCGCTGAACAGGTTGTTGGCCGGGTCATCGCTGTTGAGCAGGCGATGGCCGCCCTGCTCGTGATGGCCGAACATGTTCTCGATGCCCTGGAACAGGAAATTGCCTGCTGCGACGCCGGCCGCGGTGGCCGCGATCGAGCCCAGCATCCCACCACCGAGGAAGCCGCCGGAACGCGATCCGAACATGCCGCCCGCCGGTGGCTGCTGCTGGTATTGCGGCTGATATTGCGGCTGGTATGGGGGCTGCTGGTACTGCGCCTGCGGATAGTCGCGCTGCGCCTGCTGCATCGGCGCATTGACGGGCCGCGACCCACCGCTGTTGCCCCAGGTATTAGCATCGAGGAATTTACCGTTGTCATCTCGCTGGCCGGAACGCTGCTGGCTCAACTGGTCCTGCAACTGGGCGACCTGGCTCTTGGCATTGTTCAGCGCCTGCTCCAGCAGCAGCGAGCGTTGTACCAGCAGATAGGCGGCGTCCGGCTGCTGGGCGACCGCCCGCTGGATCAGGGCGTCGGCCTCCGGGTCTTTCTGGATACCGCGCGCCTGGATCAACTGGCTCAGGAAATCATGCAACATTTGTGAATCTTGCGGGCTCATGGGCTTGCCTCCTTAATATGAATCCGGATAGGCACCATGTTGAGGGTGTGGTCAGGATTTCAAGTCGTAACTCGTGGTCCTGATCGTAAATTGGCCACAGTAGCTGGATTGTGGCTATGTTGCATTTCCTTCAATGGGCGTTTCCCAAGCGTTTTCATAAAGCACTTCACGCAGCTGGCGACGCCGATCCCAACGCTCGGTCTCCAGTTTGGGCGCGGAATAGAAGGCTTCGACATGCCCGACGCACAGCACGGCAATGGGAACACTGTCGGCCGGCATCCCGCACAAGTGTCGAACGCGGGCTGGATCGAAGAGCGAAACCCAGCCGACCCCGACTCCCTCGGCGCGTGCCGCCAACCAAAAATTCTGAATTGCACATGCTGCGGAGGCCAGGTCCATCTGCGGCATCGTACGGCGACCGAACACATATCGCTCGCGATTTTCCATCAGCCCTACCACGAGCACTTCTGCGCACTCGAGGATGCCCTCGACCTTCAGTTTCATGAATTCGTCAGCGCGCTGACCGAGCGCTTCAGCCGTCGATACGCGCTCTTCGTCAACGTGCGCATGGATGGCTCGGCGCAGGTGTTGATCCGTGATGCGGATGAACCGCCAAGGCTGCATCAGGCCGACGCTGGGCGCGGCGTGCGCGGCTTCAATGAAGCGCAGGAGTTGATCGGATTCGATCGGCGCCGGGCTGAAGTGACGCATGTCGCGACGCTCGCGAATGGCGCGGTAAACGCCTTCAATCTGGTCAGTGGGAAAAGCGTTTGGATTCATGTTTCTCCTCATGCCAGCGCGCGACGAGGCCTGCAATCTGAACAAGCCCATGCGTGATGAGCGAGGGTCCCGGTGAAAGGATATCGGGTGACTTGATCTCGACAAGCATGCCGGTTTTCAAGGCAGGAATCTCTTCCCAGCCAGGACGCGCCTTGACCAGCTGGGGCTGGAATTTCTTGCCGCACCAGGAACCGATAATAATGTCGGGCGCCCGCCTGACCACTTCCAGCGGATCCGCAATGATTCGCTGTTTCGCACCGGGATGCACGGAGAGATCCGGAAAAGCATCGATCCCGCCTGCCAGGCTGATGATTTCGGCGATCCAGCCAATACCACTCATCAGGGGCTCATTCCACTCTTCGACATAGATAGTCGGCCGGCGTTCCCGGCGCTCGGCCTGCGAACGAACTTGCTCGACAGTTTCCTGTAAATGCGCGATCAGGGACTCCCCCGCTTCCTCTTTTTGGACGAAAGAAGCCAGGGTGGCGATCATGCGGAATATCCCGGCGATGCTGCGCTGGTTGAACAGGTGGACCTCGACGCCTGCGCGCGCCAGGTCGCGGCACAGGTCGGCCTGCAGGTCACTGAAGCCGATCACCAGGTCCGGCTCGACCGCAAGGATTCGTTCAAGCTTGCCGGAGCTGAATCCGCTGATCTTCGGTTTTTCATGACGGGCCCGTGCAGGCCTTACGGTATAGCCCGAGATGCCGGCAATGAACTGTTCCGCGCCAAGCGCATACAAAGTCTCGACCGATTCAGTGGAAAGGCAGGCAATACGCTTGTAGTGGCTCATGTCTGATTGGAGACGGCGGAAGCGTTGCATTATATGCCAAGTACTCGCTAAGTCATCTTACCCCTTCACGCGGTCGCACGCGTCCCGCCCATGAGCGATGCGCTCTCTTTGCCCCTGAGACCAAAGTCCGCCGCCGCTCTCGCACAGGCGAAAGCGGCGGCGCTCCTGCTGCTTACTTCTGCAGGTCCCGGCCGCCGAAGGCGTTTGGCAGCTGACCGGCGGCGGTGGTCTCCATCAGGTCGCCCTTCAGGTTGGTCAGCACCACCGGCAGCTCATTGCCGCCCAGTTCCAGGACCACCTGGCGGCAGGCGCCGCAGGGGGCGATCGGGCCCTCGGTGTCGCCGATCACGGCCAGGGCCGTGAAGTCGCCCGGCTTGTAGCCGTGGGCGATGGCCGAGAAGAAGGCGGTGCGCTCGGCGCAGTTGCACAGGCCATAGGAAGCGTTTTCGACGTTACAGCCGCGGAAGATGCGGCCGTCCTTGCACTCGAGCGCCGCGCCGACCTTGAACTTCGAGTAAGGGGTATAGGCCAGTTCGCGCGCGGCGCGGGCTTCTTCGATGAGTTTTTCGTATTGCATGCTGGTGTCCCGGTAGATTACGGACGGATGGTCTTGTAGATCATTGGCTGCGCAGCCGGCTGCGCCGAGGCGATGCGGTAGGCCGCCTGCACCTGGCGCACGGCCTGCTCGGCCGCCTCCTGCGTGCGTGCATGCACCATCGCCAGCGGCTGGCCGGGCTCGATCCTGTCGCCCAGCTCGGCCAGGCCGGTCAGGCCGACGGCAAAGTCGATCGGGTCCTGCGGACGCACGCGGCCGCCGCCCAGGGCAACCACCGCCAGGCCCAGGCCGCGGCAGTCGGTCGAATCGGCGTAGCCCGATTCCAGCGCCGGCACCGGCAGCACGATCGGCGCCTTCGCCAAGTGGGCATCCGGCTTGTCCATCAGGTCGGCCGGGCCGCCCAGGGCGGTGACCATGCGCGCGAAGCGCTCGGCGGCTTCGCCCGAGTCCAGCGCGTGCTGCAGCCTGGCGTGCGCCTCTTCGCTGGTGGCGGCCAGGCCGGAGATCACCAGCATCTCGGCGCACAGGGCCATCGTGACTTCGTGCAGGCGCTTCGGCCTGGATTTGCCGCTCAGGTAGTCGATCGCCACGCGCACTTCGAGCGCGTTGCCGGCTGCCGGGCACAGCGACTCGTTCATGCCGGTCAGGATCGCCGACGTCTTCGTGCCGGCGCCATTGCCGACCTGGACGATCGACTCCGCCAGCTCCACCGATTTTTCGTAGGTCGGCATGAAGGCGCCGCTGCCCGCCTTGACGTCCATGACCAGGGCATCGAGGCCGGCAGCCAGCTTCTTCGACAGGATCGAGCCGGTGATCATCGCGACCGATTCCACGGTGGCCGTGGTGTCGCGGATGCTGTAGAAGCGCTTGTCGGCCGGCGCCAGCTGGGCGGTCTGGCCGATGATGGCGACGCCGACTTCCTTCACGACCTTCTTGAACAATTCCGGATCGGGGACGGTGGAGTAACCGGGGATCGAATCGAATTTATCGAGCGTGCCACCGGTGTGGCCCAGGCCGCGGCCCGAGATCATCGGCACGAAGCCGCCGCAGGCCGCGATCATCGGGCCCAGCATCAGCGAGACCACGTCGCCGACGCCGCCGGTCGAGTGCTTGTCGACCACCGGACCCGGCAGGTTCAGCGACTTCCACTCCATGACCTGGCCGGAATCGCGCATCGCCAGCGTGAAGGCGACGCGTTCGTCCATGGTCATGTCGTTGAAGTAGACGGCCATCGCCAGGGCCGCGATCTGGCCTTCGGTGACGCTGCCGTCAGGGATGCCGCGCACGAAGAACCGGATTTCTTCGGCGCTCAGGACGCCGCCGTCGCGTTTTTTGCGGACGATTTCTTGGGGGAGGAACATGAGGCTTCCTTAACTGTTGACATCAAAACGTCGTTCCCGCCTGCGCGGGAACGACGGTTCATGCGTTTCTATTTACTTCAGACGCCGTACGGAATCCAGACGTTTTTGACCTGGCTGGCATGCTGCAACACGGTCTTGCCGCAAGCCTGCTTCGCATCGAACCAGTCACGGCCTTTCGCGCCGCCGGTCCAGGTGCGCTTCAGCGACTCCGCCGACAGGCGCTCGACTTCGGCGCAACCCTCGGCAGAACCGTCATGGCGCCACACGGCGTCGACGTCGAAGTGCGAGGCCAGCGTACGTGCCAGCTCGTCGGCGGAACCCGTGACGATGTTCAGCGCGCCGCCCGGCAAGTCGGAGGTGTCCAGTACCTGGTACAGGTCCAGCGCCGACAGCGGATGCGCTTCCGACGGCACGGCGACCACGCGGTTGCCCAGCGCCAGCGCCGGCGCCACCAGCGAGACGAAGCCCAGCAGCGGGTTCTCGTTCGGGCAGATGATGCCGATCACGCCGACCGGTTCGTTCAGCGCCACGGTGATGCCGTGCATCGGCGGCTGGTGCGCCAGGCCGTCGTACTTGTCGGCCCATGCCGCCCAGTAGAACAGGCGCTCGATCGAGGCCTGCACTTCCGCGGCAGCGTTCTTCGAACCGGTCTGCTGCGCGATGCGGGCGGCGAATTCGTCGGCGCGCACGGCCAGGTTCTCGGCGATGTAGTACAGGACTTGCGCGCGGTTGTGCGCGGTCGCCTTGGACCAGCCGGCAGCCTTGTGCGCGGCTTCGACGGCGTTGCGGATGTCCTTGCGGTTGCCTTCGCCGATGTCGGCCAGGAAGGCGCCGTTCGCGCCATGGATCGCGCGGCTGTAGGCGCCGTCCGGGCGGGCCTGCTTGCCGCCGATGTAGAGCTTGGCGGTGCGGTCGACGGCGAACGGGCTGCCTTCTTCCGCCGGTTTGACTTTGCCTTTTTCGGCGATGACCGGGGCGTTTGGCCTGCGGTCTTCGGCCAGCGGGGTCAGGTACTCATACATGCCTTCCTTGCCGCCTTCACGGCCGAAGCCCGATTCCTTGTAGCCGCCGAAGCCGCAGGCGGCATCGAACTGGTTCGCGGTGTTGATCCACACCACGCCGGCCTTGATGGCGGGCGCCACGTCCAGCGCCAGGCTGATCGACTCGGTCCAGACGCAGGCGGCCAGGCCGTATACGGTGTTGTTGGCCAGCTGGACGGCTTCGCCCGGGGTGCGGAAGCTCATCGCCACCAGCACCGGGCCGAAGATTTCGGTCTGGGCCACGGCGGCCGAGGTCGACGCGCCGGTGATCAGGGTCGGCAGGTACCAGGAGCCGCCGACCGGCATCTCGCAAGTCGGCTGCCAGATTTCGCAGCCCTCGGCGCGAGCGGCTTCCACCAGGCCGGTGATGCGCTGCTGCTGTACCGGATCGACCAGGGCGCCGATGTCGTTCGACTTGTCCAGCGGCGAGCCGACGCGCAGGTTCTGCATGCGCGCCTTGACCTTGGCGATGAAGCGCGGGTAGACCGATTCCTGCACCAGCAGGCGCGAGCCCGCGCAGCAGACCTGGCCCTGGTTGAACCAGATCGAATCGACCAGGCCTTCGACGGCGGCGTCCAGGTCCGCATCGTCGAACACGATGAACGGCGACTTGCCGCCCAGTTCCAGCGACAGCTTCTTCCCGGTGCCGGCAGTGCTCTTCCTGATGATGCGGCCGACTTCGGTCGAGCCGGTGAAGGCCAGCTTGTCGATGCCCGGATGGTTGACGATCGCTTCGCCCACGCGGCCGTCGCCGGTGACGATGTTGACCACGCCCGCCGGCACGCCGGCCTGCTGGCAGATTTCAGCAAACAACAGCGCGGTCAGCGAGGTGAACTCGGCCGGCTTGAAGACGACGGTGTTACCCGCCGCCAGGGCCGGAGCGATTTTCCACGCCAGCATCAGCAGCGGGAAGTTCCACGGCACGATTTGGCCGACCACGCCGACGGCGCGGTAGTCGGCGAATTCTTCCGACTGCAGCTGGGCCCAGCCGGCGTGATGGTAGAAGTGGCGTGCGGCCAGAGGCAGGTCGGCATCGCGGGTTTCGCGGATGGTCTTGCCGTTGTCCAGGGTTTCGAGCACCGCGAACAGGCGCGCATGCTTCTGCAGCAGGCGGGCCAGCGCGTACAGGATCTTGGCGCGGCCATGGCCGCCTATGGCGACCCAGCCCGGCTGCGCGCGGCGTGCGGCCGCGACTGCGCGTTCCACGTCCTCGTTGGACGCCTGCGTCACCTGCGCCAGTTCGCTGCCGTCGGCCGGGTTGAAGGAACCGAAAGTCTCGGTTGCATCAAGCCAGGCGCCATCGATGAACAGGCCGAAACGGCGGCCATGCTGGTCCAGCCACGCTTGCGCTTCCTTGGTGCTTTCGGGTGCGGGACCGTAATCCATAGTCTGAAGAATCTCTTTAATTGTTGGCATGACGAATCCGTGAATTTAACTTATGGTTGCGCGTGGCGGTGGGCAGCGGAATAGAAGCCCGTCACATGGTGTTCGAGCTGGCGTTCGATGTCGGTCAGCAGGCTGGAGGCGCCGATGCGGAACAGGTGCGGCTGCAGCCATTCGTTGCCCAGCTCTTCCTTCATCACGGTCAAGTACTGCAGCGCGGACTTGGCGGTGCTCACGCCGCCGGCCGGCTTGTAGCCGACCTTGAAGCCGGTTTGTTCGTAGTATTCGCGGATCGCACGCACCATCACCAGCGACACCGGGATGGTCGCGTTCACGCCTTCCTTGCCGGTCGAGGTCTTGATGAAGTCGGCGCCGGCCATCATGCAGACCCACGAGGCCTTGGCCACGTTTTCCAGCGTGACCAGGTCGCCGGTCGCCAGGATCGCCTTCACGTGCGCGTCACCGCAGGCCTGGCGGTAGGCCAGCATCTCGTCGTACAGCGCCTGCCAGTTGCCGGTCAGGACGTGCTGGCGGGTGATCACGATGTCGATCTCGGTCGCGCCCGCGGCCACCGACAGTTCGATCTCGCGCAGCTTGGTTTCCATGCTCGACAGGCCGGCCGGGAACGCGGTCGATACCGCGGCGATCGGCAGCCGGCCCTGCAGGATCTGCACGGCCGGGGTGATCATCTCGTGGTACACGCAGACGGCGCCGGTGGTGAGTTCTTCCAGGCCCAGCGCCTGCATCAGGTCGGCGCGCAGCGGGCGCATGGCCTTGCGGCACAGGCGCTCGACGCGGCCCGGGGTGTCGTCGCCGGACAGGGTGGTCAGGTCGATGCACTGGATGGCCTTCACCAGCCAGGCCGCCTGGTAGTCCTTCTTGACGGTGCGGCGGTTGGCCAGGCTGGCGGCGCGGCGGTCGGCGGCGTTGCGGTTGACCTTGAGGTGGTTGATCCAGCCCAGGTCGAGGCCGATGGCGGTGTTACGTTTGAAGTCCAGGTTCGGGCTCATAGCAGGGCAGTTCCGTTCGAGAGAGGTTTGACGCCGAGGTGTTTGGCGAGCGTTGCGCCGATGTCGGAGAAGGTGTCGGCCACCGGCAATTCCTGCGCGGGCGCAGCCGGACCGAAGAACAGCATCGGGATGTGTTCGCGGGTGTGGTCCGAGCCGGGCCAGGTCGGGTCGCAGCCGTGGTCGGCGGTGATCACGACCAGGTCGCCCTCCTTCAGTTTCGACACGAATTCCGGCAGGCGCGCGTCCAGCTCGTGCAGCGCGTTGGCGTAGCCGGCGACGTCGCGGCGGTGGCCGAAGTGCATGTCGAAGTCGACGAAGTTGACGAAGGTGAGCGACTTGTCGCCCGCCGCATCCGGCCCATCAGCGGCCACTTCCAGCAACCGGTCGAACAGCGCCATGTTGTCGGCGCCTTTTACGAGACGGGTGACGCCCTGGCCCGCGAAGATGTCGCTGATCTTGCCGAGGGCGATGACCTGGCCGCCCGCGTCCTTGACGTGGTCCAGCAGGGTCGGCGCGACCGGCGGCACGGCGTAGTCGTGGCGGTTGCTGGTGCGCTTGTAGTTGCCGTTCGAGCCGGTGAACGGACGCGCGATGACGCGGCCGATGTTGTACGGCTTGACCAGCTCATACGCGGCCTCGCACACTTCGTACAGACGATCGAGGCCGAAGTGCTCTTCGTGCGCGGCGATCTGCAGTACCGAGTCGGCCGAGGTGTACAGGATCGGCTTACCGCTGGCGACATGCTCGTCGCCCAGCTCGTTGATGATGGTGGTGCCGGAAGCGTGGCAGTTGCCCAGCCAGCCGGGGACGCCGGTCAGCTCCTGCAGCTTGTCGGTCAGCTCGACAGGGAAGCTCGGCACGGTCTTCGGGAAGTAGCCCCAGTCGAAACGTACCGGCACGCCGGCGATTTCCCAGTGGCCGCTCTGCGTGTCCTTGCCGGTCGACTGCTCGCGGGCGACGCCCCAGGCGCCGCTGAAGCCGTCGCGTTTGTCGAAACCGGCCGGCCATGTGCCGCTGGCTTTATGCGCCGCGGCGCCCAGGCCGATCTGTTCCAGATTCGGCAGCGACATCGGCTTGCCTTCCTTCGCCGCCCATTCGGCGATGTGGCCGAGGGTGTTGGCACCGAGGTCGCCGTACTTGTCGGCGTCGGGCAGCGCGCCGAGGCCGAAGGAGTCAAGCAGGAGGATGAATGCGCGTGACATATAGTTATCTCTCATTCTGCCGTCGTTCCCGCGGAGGCGGGAACGACGAATCAGGCATTAGCGGTTGCGCCCAGGCGCTCGATGAACGAATAAATCAGGGTAACCAGGTCCTTGGCCGCCACCGCAGCATACTTGAGGGTCTGCTCGTGCGACAGCGGGAACGGGGTCAGGCCCTCGGCCAGGTTGGTGATGGCGGACACGCCGGCCACCTTCAGGCCGCAGTGGCGCGCGGCGATCACTTCCGGCACCACCGACATGCCGACCACGTCGGCGCCCAGCGTACGGAAGGCGCGGATCTCGGCGGCGGTCTCGAAGTGCGGGCCCGGGGTCGACAGGTAGACGCCTTCGTGCAGGGTGATGCCCTTCTCCTGCGCCACGGCCTTCACCAGCTCGCGGGTGTCGAGATCGTAGGCATTGGCCATGCTGAAGAAGCGCGGGCCGAAGCGCTCGTCGTTCGGGCCGGCCATCGGGCTGCCGGGCAGCATGTTGATATGATCGTTCAGCACCACGATGCTGCCGGCGTCGACTTCAGGACGCAGCGAACCGGCGGCGTTGGTCACGAACAGCAGTTCGCAGCCCAGCAGCTTCAGGGTACGCACGGCGGAAGTCATCACGCCCGGGCCGTAGCCTTCATAGAAGTGGCCGCGGCCCTTCATGCAGGCGACCGGCACGCCGGCCAGGGTGCCCAGCACCAGTTCGCCGGCGTGGCCGTGCACGGTGCTGATCGGGAAGCCCGGCAGGTCGGCGTAGCTGATCGCCACCGCATCGCTCATCTGCTCGGCCAGCACGCCGAGACCGGAGCCGAGGATGAGGGCCACACGCGGCGTGAAACCGGGCTTGCGGGCGCGGATGACGTCGGCGGCTTCGAATGGGGTGTTGCTGAGCATGGATGGCTTCCTTGTGATGTTCGCTTGGAGTTGGGCTATTGCTGTATTGATGCTGGGTGGACCGGAGAGGCCTTTTACTGCGGGCGACGCACGGAATGCGGGATTCGGCGCACCAACATGATCGAACTATGCATTATCGTGGATTGGTATGGCAAATACCAAATTTTTGCTTGATTTATATATAGAATGTATAAATAACTGATTCTCGCTCGATGCCTGGAGATACATCGTTCAGCCCGCCCCAGTCAGAGGGACGGCATCTTTGCGTTGACGCCATCCAAACAAGTGTTTAACATCCAAAACAATTGTTTATATCCATTTGACTGTCTCCCACCGTGACCGAGCACTCCAAAAAACAACAGTTGCTTGAGCTGATCCGCGCCAACCCCTTCATCGCGCAGCAGGACTTGGCCATCAGCCTCGGCTTGTCGCGCTCGGCCGTGGCCGGGCACATCGCCGGCCTGATCCGCGAGCGCAAGCTGCTGGGGCGCGCCTACGTCCTGCCGGACCGCCGGCCCGTCACCTGCATCGGCGCGGCCAACCTCGACCGCAAGCTGCGTTCGCTGGCCGGCATCGCCCTGCATACCTCGAATCCCGCCAGCCAGAGCGAATCCTTCGGCGGGGTCGCGCGCAACATCGCCGAGAACCTGGCGCGCCTGGGCACGCCGGTTGCTTTACTGACCGCGACGGGCAAGGACAGCTCGGGCGCCGCCCTGCTCGCGCATGCGGAGCAGCTGGGCATCGACCTGGGCGGCACGCTCCAGCTGCCGGATGTGGCCAGCGGCACCTACACGGCGGTGCTGGACCAGGATGGCGAGATGGTGGTCGCGCTGGCCGACATGGCCCTCTACGACCGCCTCGATCCGGCCTTCCTCGACAGCCGCCAGGCCCAGCTCGCGGCCAGCGCGCTGGTGGTGGCCGACCTCAACCTGCCGCTCGATACGGTCGATGCCCTGGTGGCGCAGGCACGCCGCAGCGAGCTGCCCTTGGTGCTGGTGGCGGTGTCGGAACCGAAGATGGCGCGCCTGCCAGACGACCTCACCGGCGTGCGCCTTTTGATCCTGAACCGCGGCGAGCTCGCGGCGCGGGTCGGGCGCGAACTGGCCAGCGAGACCGAGCTCGATGCGGCCGTGGCCGAGGTGCGGGCGCAGGGCGTGCGCGACCTGGTCGTGACGCGCGGCGCCGAGGGCGTGCTGTACACCCGCGGCGGCGCGGGTGAAGACCAGATCGTCTGCCTGTACGCGCACAGCGCCGAGGTGGTTGACGTCACCGGCGCCGGCGACGCCTTCGCGGCAGCCGTGTGCTGGTCGCTGATGCAGGACGCGGACGACCTCGGGCTGGCCTGCCGCCGCGGCCTGAAGCTGTCGGCGCTGACCCTCGGCGTGGCAGAAACGGTGCACCCGCGCCTCGGGCCGGACAGCCTGCTTGACGTAGCCGGCGAGCCCGCCACTCCACTCAACACGAACACCCAGGACTGAACATGCAAGCTTTTCTCCAGTTTTCCCCGGAAGTACAGGCCGCCCGCGCCGCCGGCAAGCCGGTCGTCGCCCTCGAATCCACCATCATCTCCCACGGCATGCCCTACCCGCAGAACGTGCAGACCGCGCGCGAAGTCGAGCAGGTGATCCGCGACGCCGGCGGAGTTCCCGCCACCATCGCCATCATCGACGGCCGCATCTGCATCGGCCTGTCCGAAGACCAGCTCGAACTGCTGGGCCAGTCGAAGGATGCGATCAAGGTCAGCCGCCGCGACCTGGCCTATGTGCTGGCCACCGGAAAGCTCGGCGCCACCACCGTGGCCGCGACCATGATCTGCGCGAAGCTGGCCGGCATCGAAGTCTTCGTCACCGGCGGCATCGGCGGCGTGCACCGCGGCGCCGAGACCAGCTTCGACATCTCGGCCGACCTGCAGGAACTGGCGCAGACCGGCGTCGCCGTCGTGTGCGCGGGCGTGAAGTCGATCCTCGACATCGGCCTGACCCTCGAATATCTCGAGACCCACGGCGTGCCGGTGGTGAGCGTGGGCCAGGCGGCCTTCCCGGCCTTCTTCACCCGCGACAGCGGCTTCAAGGCCGACTTCCAGCTCGACACGCCGGAAGAACAGGCGCGCTTCATCCGCACCAAGTGGCAGCTCGGCCTGGACGGCGGCGTCGTCGTCAGCAATCCGGTGCCCGAGGCATCGAGCATGAAGAGCGACGAGATCGACGCCATCATCGCCCAGGCGCTGCGCGAGGCGGGCGAACAGGGCGTGAAGGGCAAGCTTGTCACGCCCTTCCTGCTGGCGCGCATCAAGGAGCTGACGGGCGGCCGCAGCCTCGTCACCAACATCGCGCTGGTCAAGCACAACGCGCTGGTCGGCGCGAAGCTGGCCGTCGCCCTGGCGCACACGGCCCACTCAAGCTGACGGAACCCCATGTCGATCGACCTGAAGCAGCTGAAATACTTCCTCGCGGTGGCCGAAGAAAAAAGCTTCAGCCGCGCCGCCGAACGCCTGCACATCTCGCAGCCGCCGCTGTCCCAGCAGATCATGAAGCTGGAGAGCGAGCTGGGCGTGCGCCTGTTCGCGCGCACCACCCGCAGCTTCGAGCTGACGGTGGCCGGCAAGGCCTTCATGCAGGAAGCCTCCGACCTGCTGGGCCGCATGCGCATGGCGGTCGACACCATCCGCCAGATCGACCGCGGCGAGGTCGGGCGCCTGCGCGTGGGCATCGTCGGCTCGGCGATGTGGGGGCCGATCCCCGGCCTGCTGGAGCAGTTCCAGAGCCAGTTTCCGCGCGTGACCTGGACCATCCACGAACTCGGCCCGAACGAACAGTGGGATGCGCTGCGCGGCAAGCAGATCGACGTCGGTTTCTGGCGCGAGCCGAAGCGCGACGCAGATGAACTGAAACACGCCAGCCTGCGCCAGGACCTGTGCTTCCAGGAGAACTACTGCGTGGCGGTCAACGCCCAGCATCCGCTGGCGCGCCGGGATTGCATCGACCTGCAGGATGTCGCCGGCGAACCGCTGCTGACCCTGCACCTGGACCAGTCGGCCGAACCGCGCTACCTGATCCAGTGCTGCGTGAACGCCGGCTTCCAGCCGACCATCTTCCAGGAAGCGGCCGAGCCGCAGACCCTGCTGGCGATGGTGGGCGCCGGCCTGGGCGTGGCCCTGATGCCGGAGACCACCGGCCGCATCGGCTGGCCGGGCGTGCGCTTCCTGCCGATCAAGGGCAATCCGCCGTCGGCCAACCTGTACATCACCTATCCGATCCAGGACGATGCGCCGGTGGTGCGGGCGTTCCTGAAGATCGTGAATCCGGAAGGCGAATAGGCATCGCGGTTAGAATGCGGTCTTGAAAACCTGCGGAGCGACACGATGAAAAAGACCGACCTGGCCAAGCACGATGCCAAAAAACTGATGAACCAAGCAGGCCAGCGCATGCCATCCTTCGGTACAGCCGAGGCGGCGCCGCTCGACCGCCGCGAACAGCGCGACCGCGACCGGGCTCTTGGACTGGTGCCGTTCGCGGTCAAGCTCAATGGCGACTTGGTCAGCCAGCTGCAGGCGTTGGCGAAGGAGCGCGGGCTCGACATGAACGAACTGGTGGCCGAGGTCCTGCGAAAAGGCCTGGCTGCTTAACAGTCGATGCGCAGCCGATGCGCACTCAATGCGTGGCGCCGCCGGCCTGCGCCACGTCGACATCCACCGCCAGCGCCACCTCGACCGCGGTGCGCAAGCCAGCCACGATGTCGTCCAGCGCCATCGACGGCGTCGGTTCCGGCCAGGCCTCGGCCTGCTCGGGCAGGAAAGGCACGTGGATGAAGCCTGCCTTCGCCACACTCCCGCGTACGTGGTGCATCAGCGCGTAGAACACGTGGTTGCACACGAAGGTGCCGGCGGTCTGCGACACGCCCGCCTTCAGACCCTGTTCGCGCATCGCCGCCACCATCGCCTTGATCGGCAGGTTCGTGAAGTAGGCGGCCGGGCCGTCCGCCACGATCGGGACGTCGACCGGCTGCTGGCCGGCGTTGTCGAGGATGCGGGCATCGTCGACGTTGATGGCGATGCGTTCGACCGAGATCTCGGGCCTCCCGCCGGCCTGGCCGACCGCGATCGCGATGTCGGGCCGGACCTGGTCGACGAAGGCGCACAGGTCCTGCGCCGCGCGGCCGAACACGCAGGGCAGCAGGCGCACCTCGACCCGGAACGGTCCACCTGCGCCCTCGCCTTCCCAAGCGTCCAGCCGGCGCACGGCTTCCCACGCCGGGTTGACGGCGGCGCCGTTGAAGGGTTCGAATCCGGTCAGCAGGACGGTCTTCATCATGGTCATTGGTACATCAGGAAATACAACAGGACGATATTCGCCAGCAGCAGCGGCAGCGCGGTCGGCAGCTGGGCCTTGATCACTGCGTTCTTGTCCGGCAGTTCGAGCAGGGCCGCCGGCACGATGTTGAAGTTGGCTGCCATCGGCGTCATCAGGGTGCCGCAGTAGGCGCTGAACATGCCGATCGCCGCCATCACGGCCGGATTCGCATGATACACCCCAACCAGCACCGGGATCCCGATGCCGCCCGCGATCACGGGAAAGGCGGCGAAACCGTTGCCCATCACGACCGTGAACAGCGCCATGCCGATGCAGAATGCGGCGCAGGCGACCAGGCGCGAATCCATCGCGATATACGAGGTCGTGATATGGGCCACGGCCTTGCCGACCCCGGCCTCGGAAAACAGCAGCCCGAGCACCGCCAGCATGTGCGGCAGCACCACCGCCCAGCTCATCGCGTCGATCAGGCGGCGCGCCTCGCGCACGCCCTGCAGCGGGCTGGCGCGCGTGAGCCAGCAGGCCAGCGCCAGCGCGACGATCGAGCCGCAGCCCATGCTCACCAGGGTCAGGTTCTTCGGGTCCAGCAATGGTGTCGCATCGATCCGCACGTCTTTTAATAAGGTCGAGCCGATCATCGTCACCACCGGAATCGCCAGCGCCGGCACCAGCAGCTTGTGGCCGAGCCGGGCCGCGCTGGCGCGGCGCGTGTCTTCCGGCGGCATCGCCGCCTTGCCGCCCTTGACCAGGCCGGCGCCGGCCACCAGCGCCATCGCGACCATGAGCAGGCCGGTGGCCGCCGCCGGCATGCGCCCGCCCGCCAGGTAGAGCAGCGCGTACAGGCCCCAGAACAGCGCGCTGGTGAGGCGGCGCGGATTGCTGCGGTCGCGCAGGTTCATGAAGGCCGTGGCCGCGAACAACAGGCCGACCAGCACGTAGAAGTCGTCGAGCGCCAGGATCATCGCTGCGCCCCAAAGATGCGGGCGTCGAGCCGGCGCAGGTTCCAGGCATGGATCAGGAAGGCCGTCACCGCGGTCGGGATGCCCCACAGCGCCATGCGCAGCGGATCGACTTCCAGGCCCTCGGCGCGCAAAATGGTCTGCATCAGCACGATGGCGCCGAAGGCCACGAACACGTCCTCCCCAAAGAACAGACCGACGTTGTCGGTGGCGGCGCTCATCGCGCGGATGCGCTGGCGCATGGCGTCGTCCAGCTTGACGCCGCGTGCCTCGGCGGCCGCCTCGGCCATCGGCGCCACCAGCGGCCGCACCATGTTCGGATGGCCTCCCAGGCTGGTCAGGCCGAAGGCGGCGGCCAGTTCGCGCACCAGCAGGTAGACCATCAGCAGGCGCCCGGTGGTGGCGGAGCGGATCCTGGCGATGCTGGCCTGGGCGTGCTCCTTCAGCCCGGCGCGCTCCAGCAGGCCGATCGCGGCCAGCGGCAGCAGCAATATCAAGGGCAGGTTGCGCGTCTTGACGAAGGCCGTGCCGAGCGAGGCCAGCAGGTGCACGGGGGACAGGCCGCCGGCCACGCCGGTCACGCCGCAGGCGGCGATCACAACCAGCACCGGATTGGCGCGCAACAGGAATCCGGCGACGACGACGGCAATGCCGAGCAGCGGCCACAGGTTGACGGCAGTGTGCATGGGTCTCCAAGGATGTTTTTATTTGCCGGGAGATATTACCTCAGCAGGGGTCCATCGCAGCGAATGGATGAGATCCAACGCTGCAGCCGGCACTGGCGTGGCTTTTACGTCGGAGTGATGGCGCCTGCATGAACACGCCATGCCTGCATTGAGCGTGCGCATGCAAAATCTGCCTTCTCCGGCTATGCTCGATGGGTCAGTGCGACTCGAAAAAGTTGCTGATTGTAATTGTTCAGGTCACATGAACTTTCCGAGGACATCGTGATTAGAGAACCCTTCCTTCCGTGGAAGGTAGCCTACCTTGATGTGCGTCGCTGGCAACGGCGGGGTGCAAAGCTCAGGGGACAATGTACCGAACCTCCACAAGGAGGCCTGGAATCGCCGTGAGGCGGGGCCGGGACCTGGAAGCTTCATCCGGGAATCGGGCTAGGCTGGCTGGCATGGTTAACGCAAGTGAACTGTTGATAAACGTCGCAACGAGTGATGAGCCAAAGAAGCTGTCGGCTCAAGCCAAAATGGCACGCGCGGGACTGCCCACTTGACCTTTGGGTAGCACGGACATACAACGCGCACGGCGGAAAGACAGAACCTAACCCAGTCGTGTTACAGCAGCGAAACGAGGTAAGCCCGACCATTCGCCTCAAAACACCGAGGCAAGCGAACCGCAAGGGACGCCCATGGATGAGCGGGTAAAGGATGGGACAAAAAGCGAAGGCTGGCCTGTAATGGGTCGGATACCGGGGCCTTGTGCAGAGTAGCGCACGACATACCCGGGGTCGAAAGACAGCAGACTTGTTCCTGGTCACCAACGCGAGAGAGCTCGTAGAACTTCTCTTCGGGAGGCAAAGCAAATGACTGTACAAGCAATATCACGTACGGATGCGGCCTCCACTTCAGCAGATTGGAGTTCCATTCAATGGGAGACTTGTCATCTGGAGGTAAGGAAGCTGCAAGTCCGTATCGCGAAGGCAGCACGCGAAGGCCGCTGGCGCAAGGTGAAATCCTTGCAATGGCTGCTGACGCATTCGTATTCGGCGAAGTGCCTGGCAGTTCGTCGAATCACGGAGAATCGAGGCAAACGCACCGCAGGTGTTGACGGGGTAACCTGGTCGACGCCGGCGGGCAAGTCAGAAGCGATAGGCTCGCTGAAACGCCGCGGCTATCAATCAAAGCCGCTCAGACGAGTCTATATCCCAAAGTCGAACGGCAAACAACGTCCACTTGGAATCCCGACCATGAAGGACCGGGCTATGCAGGCGCTTCACATGCTCGCTCTGGAACCGGTTGCGGAAACCATGGCAGACCGGGGAAGCTACGGGTTCCGACCTGAACGCTCTACCCACGACGCCATCGGGCACTTGTTCGTCGCCCTGGCCCAGCCAGGCTCCGCTGGATGGGTTCTCGAAGGGGACATCAAAGGCTGTTTTGACCACATCAGTCACGAGTGGATGTTGAAAAATGTCTACACCGACACGCAAGTGCTGGCGAAGTGGCTTGGTGCGGGATTTGTCGTTAAAGGTAAGCTCTTTCCGACCGAGGAGGGAACACCACAGGGAGGTATCATTTCCCCGGTGTTGGCGAACCTGGTGCTCGATGGGCTGGAAGACTTGTTGGGCTCGTTCTACGGGTCTGTCAAGGTCGACGGTAACAACTATCGCAGCCGCCAGAACCTCGTCAATTTTGTGCGCTATGCGGACGACTTCGTAATCACATGCAGGTCAAGAGACACGCTAGAGAGCGAAATTCGACCGTTAGTGCGCGACTTCCTGGCTGACCGCGGCCTGACCCTCTCTGAGGAAAAGACCAAGGTCACGCACATCTCGGAAGGGTTTGACTTCCTAGGGCAGAACGTACGCAAGTACCGGTTTGGGAAACCGAACTGCAAGCTGCTCATCAAGCCTTCGAAGAAGAACGTGAAAGCGTTCCTTGACGAAGTGCGAGGAGTCATCCGGTCCATGAGAACTGCTAGGCAAGAAGACCTCATCGGTGTCTTGAATCCTAAGGAAGCGCTGAACAAATAGGTTTTGCGCCCGAGTCGAGACGACAAACCAGCATCGGATGCCACGGTGGTCGAATTCAGGTATTTTTCGCGTCTGGTGCGGGGTCTCGAGAC
>NZ_JBKFGF010000071.1:0-3339 GCF_051233485.1 Massilia sp. LXY-6 | reverse complement strand
GTTCGGGATCATCCGCCACATGGTGAATCTCGAGGTGGTGAATACCTACGAAGGCACGCACGACATCCACGCCCTGATCCTGGGCCGCGCGCAGACCGGCATCGCGGCGTTCTGACCTCCCGGCCCGCTCCACAAAAAACCCGCCTAGTGCGGGTTTTTTTACGTCTTCCATATTCTGCACAGCGGAACTCCAGCAGCTTGCACACACAAGGATCGCTGGGCTTTTACCGTCGCGCTGTCGTTTTTCCGTCCTACGTTTTCAACATTGCTTGCCAGGTTGCGTACTCAAGTAATTCTTGTTGACAGTATTGATATAAAAAAATACAGTTTCATTATAGATATGTGAGTTTCGCACTGCAAAACCTCATTCTATTCAGGCCGACGCGATCCGGTCGAGGCGGCACTGAGGACCTCAAAACAAGAAACAGGAGACTATTCATGAAGAAGACCCTCATTGGGTTGGCCGTGCTGGGCACATGCATGACGAATGCTTACGCTCAGTCGAGCGTTACCATCTACGGCATCATTGATGCCGGCGTTACTCACGTTACCAACGACAATGCCAGCCGTACCACCCTGGAGGCGGGCCAGATGCAGGTCTCGCGATGGGGATTTCGGGGCCAGGAAGAGCTTGGCGGCAACCTCAAGGCCATTTTCGATCTCGAAGGCACGCTGTTGAACGACACCGGCACCGCAGGCGTGGGGACCGGTACGCCATCGACCACCAGCCTGTTCGACCGCGAGGCTTCAGTCGGCCTGACGGGCGACTTCGGCACCCTGACCTTCGGACGCCAGAATATCCTCGGCGTCGGTTCGGTCGGTCTGGCGGACCCGATGAACCTGGCCTTTGCAGCGACCAGTCCGAACGTGTTGTTCGCGGCGATGAACCACTCCGGCGTCTATGGCCCCTTCGGCGCCAACAATGGCGGCACGGCGCTGCGCCAGAATAATTCGGTCAAGTACATCTCGCCCTACTTCCATCATGTCGGTTTCGCCCTGATGCGCGCCTTTGGCGAACAGCCGGGTTCGACCGATAAAAGCAAGTACGAGGGCGCTTCGGCCTTCTACCACACCGGTCCGTTCGGCGCGTCCGCCGCCTATGCGCGCATGACCGACATCACCGGTAACGCGATGCTCAAGTCATATGCGCTTGGCTTGCGTTACACCGGCGAGAAGTTTGCGATCAGGTCGACCTATTCGTCCAACGAACTCAACACGACGCAGCGCAGGATCAGCGTATTCGGCATCGGCGTCGACCTGCCCGTGGCCCCTGCCCTGACCCTCACGGGCGCTGTCTACGATACCCGCCACACCGGTGATGCCCACGACAACTCGCAACAGTACATCGCGATCGCCAAATACGCCTTCAGCAAGCGCAGCACAGGCTACGTCTCGATCGGCCGCGCGGTGACCGACACGGTCGTGAGCGCCACGCAGATCAACCTGGCGCAGGGCTTCGTGTCCGTCGGCAGCGATTCGGCGAACCGCTTCACCATGGGCATCATGCACTACTTCTGACCGCATCCTGATGCCGGGGTCGAGCAGCCGTACGCGCCCCCGGCCAGGATGGCGCCCCGCTCCATGAGGCGGGGCGTGCTATTGCCCGTTCTTCTGCCTTTCCTGCAGCGTCCGCCATTGCACCTTGCCGGTGGCGGACTTCGGCAGCGACTCGACGAACTCGACGATGCGCGGGCTCTTGTAGGCCGCCATATTCTGGTGCGCCCAATCGACGATGTCCTGTTCGCGCACGCTGCCGCCAAACCCGTCCTTCAGGGCGACAACCGCCTTGACCGTCTCGCCGCGGCGCTCGTCGCAGCAGCCGACCACGCATACCTCCCGGATCGCCGGATGCCGGTACATCAATGTTTCCACCTCGGCCGGCCAGACCTTGTAGCCGGAGGCGTTGATCATGCGCTTGAGGCGGTCGACCATGAAGAAATAGCCGTCCTCGTCGAGCCGTGCCAGGTCGCCGGTGCGCAGGAAACGCTTGCCGTCGATCTCGACGAAGCTCTCCGCACTAGCCTGCGGATTGTTCCAGTAGCCCTGCATCACCTGGGCTCCATGGACGACGATCTCGCCGACCTCGCCGGGGCCCAGTTCGCGCCGGCTGTCGGGATCGACCAAGCGCGCGTCGACACCGAAGATCGGGATGCCCAGGCATTGCTTCTTCGGGTTTTCGGCCGGGTTGATATGGGTCGGCGCCATCGTCTCCGACATGCCGTAGCCCTCGATATAGGGGATACCGAGCAGGTCCTGCAATTTCTGCGCAATCGCATCGGGCATGGCGGCGCCGCCGCCGCTCATCCGCCTGATGCTCGACAGGTCGTACTCGCCTATGCGCGGGCTCGACAGCAGATCGACGACCATCGTCGAGATCAGCTGCACCGCGCTGACACGATAGCGGCGAATGCACTCGGCGGCCGTGTCGCGGTCCCAGCGTGCCATCAGCACGATGGTGCCACCGACGAACAAGGGGCCGTTCATGCTTCCCTGCATGCCGGTCACGTGGAAAAACGGCAGCACCGACAAAGCCACCGAATCCTGCTGCGAGCCGAACCACTGCATGCCGGCCACGGCGTTGTACATCACGCTGGCGTGGGTGTGCATGCAGCCTTTCGGGTTGCCGGTGGTGCCGGAGGTGTACGGCATCACGCACAGGTCCTCGGGCGCGTTGGCGAGCGGCCCCGGCCTGCAGCCCAGCGCCAGTGCGGCCTGCCAGGCAACCACCCCGGCGGCGCTGCCGCCAAGTCCATGCCGTGGCGCGGCCACGAAGGCCGGCACCGCCAGGTCGGTCGGCCGCCTCAGGTAGTCCGAGTAGGTCGCCACCACCACATGGCGCAGGGCGGTGTCGAGCAGCGGCTCGACCTGGGACAGCAGATCCTGGCTAGCGAAGATGGTGGTCGCACCGGTATCCTCGACGTAGTGGCGCAGCTCGGTGGCGAGATTCATCGGATTGACCGGCACCACGACCGCACCGGCACGCAGGATCGCATAATATGCCAGGATGAACTGCGGACTGTTCTGCATGTACAGTAGCACCCGGTCGCCGTGCCCGACGCCGCAATGCTGCTGGAGATAGCCGGCCATGCGCTCGGCCTCGTCCCGGCACTCGGCGTAGCTGATCGGGGTATCGTAGAAGATCACGGCCGGCTTGTCCGGATAACGGGTGGCCGAGACCTCGAGGTTGTAGAACAAATTCGTCTGCGGCACGCTCAGGTGCCGGGGCAGACCGGTGGGCCAGAAAGCGAAATGGCGTTCCGACATGAACTGTCTCCTGTTGTGATGGTTGGGTGCGCGAATCAGCGCACCTGGTAGCGGGCCAGCTCCAGCTTTGCGATG
>NZ_JBKFGF010000070.1:0-32847 GCF_051233485.1 Massilia sp. LXY-6 | reverse complement strand
CAGAAAGCGAAATGGCGTTCCGACATGAACTGTCTCCTGTTGTGATGGTTGGGTGCGCGAATCAGCGCACCTGGTAGCGGGCCAGCTCCAGCTTTGCGATGGCGTTGCGGTGCACCTCGTCCGGACCGTCGGCCAGGCGCAGCGTGCGTGCGCTCGCGTAGGCGTGAGCCAGGCCGGTGTCCTGGCTCACGCCGGCTCCGCCATGGGCCTGGATCGCCCAGTCGATCACCTTGCACGCCATGTTCGGCGCGATCACCTTGATCATGGCGATCTCCTTGGCCGCCACCTTGTTGCCGACCGTGTCCATCATGTACGCGGCGTTCAGCACCATCAAGCGCGCCTGGTCGATCAGGATGCGCGATTCGGCGATGCGTTCGCGCCAGACGCCCTGGTCGGCGATCCGCTTGCCGAACGCGCTGCGGTCCAGCGTCCGGCGGCACATCAGTTCGAGCGCCACCTCGGCGCGGCCGATCAGGCGCATGCAGTGGTGGATGCGGCCTGGACCGAGGCGTCCCTGCGAGATCTCGAAGCCGCGCCCCTCTCCCAGCAGCAGGTTCCCGAGCGGCACCCGGACCTCCTCGAAGTGGACCTCGGCGTGGCCGTGCGGCGCGTCGTCGTAGCCGAATACCGACAGGTCGCGCACGATCCTGACCCCCTGGGTCTCGACCGGCACCACGATCATCGATTGCTGGCGGTGGCGGTTCGGGTTGTCGGGATCGGTCTTGCCCATGAAGATCAGCACCTTGCAGCGCGGGTCGGAGGCGCCCGAGGTGAACCACTTGCGGCCATTCAGCACGTAGTGATCGCCGTCGCGCACGATGCTGGCCTCGATATTGGTGGCGTCCGACGAGGCCACCTCCGGCTCGGTCATGGCGAAGCCGGACCGGATCTCGCCGGCCAGCAGGGGCTTGAGCCACCTTTCCTGGATCTCGGGGGAGGCGTAGCGCACCAGGGTTTCCATGTTGCCGGTGTCGGGCGCGGAGCAGTTGAAGACCTCCGCGGCGATCGAGACACGCCCCATCAGCTCGCACAGCGGCGCGTATTCGAGGTTCGTGAGTCCGGCGCCCAGCTCGGAGGCGGGCAGGAACAAATTCCACAGGCCGGCCGCGCGCGCCTTGGCCTTCAGGCGCTCGATCGTCCGCGGCACGATGAAGGCGTTGCCGGCCCTGCGCGCGGCATCGACTTCCTGCTTGTACTCCTTCTCGACGGGAATGATCTCGGTGTCGATGAAGTCCTTGACGCGCCGGTGCAAGTCGAGAGCGCGTTCGGAAAATTGGAAAGCCATCGTATCTCCTTCGTTGTTGTCGGGTATGCCCGCCTGATCGCCGCTCAACGGCCGCCGACCTGCTGCGCCATCTGCCACGCCTGCTCGGCCAGCGGGCGGGCGCGGCGGCCGGTGGCGACCGCTTCCAGGCTCGATGCGTTGCCCAGCTCGGCGCGCTTGGCCACGCCCTGCAGGATGCCGACCAGGCGGAACATGTTGAACACCATATAAAATTCCCAGTCGCGCGCCGCGACGCCCTTGCGGCCGGTGCGGCGGCAATAGGCCGCCAGGCAGGCCGCCTCGTCCGGGATGCCGAGCTCGCCGAGCGCCAGGCCCGCCAGTCCACGCGACAGGGGCGGCGCCAGGCGCCAGCTCATGCAGTGGTAAGCAAAGTCGGCCAGCGGATCGCCCAGAGTCGACAGCTCCCAGTCCAGCACCGCCACGATGCGCGGCTCGACAGGATGGAAGATGAGGTTATCGATACGGAAGTCGCCGTGTACGATACGGGTCTCGCCCGCCTGCGGAATATGCTGCGGCAGCCAGTGGATCAGGTTTTCCACCGCCTTGATATGCGCGGTCTCCGAGGCCCGGTACTGGCGGGTCCAGCGCGCCACCTGGCGCTCCAGGTAATTGCCGGCCTTGCCATAATCGTCCAGCCCGAGCGCTCCGTAGTCGACGCCGTGCAAGGCCGCGATTACCCGGTTCATCTCGTCGTACATCGCCGCCCGTTCGCGCGGCGCGAACCCGGGCAGCGCAGGATCCCAGAAGATGCGTCCTTCGACATGCTGCATGATGTAGAACGGGGCGCCGAGCACCGCAGGGTCTTCGCACAAGGCATGGGTGCGCGCGACCGGCACCCCGGTCTCCGCCAGCGCCGACATGATGCGGTATTCGCGCTCGACCGCGTGGGCGGACGGCAGCAGGACGCCGGGCGGTTTGCGGCGCAGCACGTAGCGCCGCCCGCCGGCGCGGACCAGGAAAGTGGGATTCGACTGGCCGCCCTTGAATTGCTCGACCTCCGGGGTACCGTGGAAATCGTCGACGTGGCCGCGCATGAAGGCGGCAAGCCGGTCGACGTCGACAGCGTGGGCGGGATCGACCGGACGTGTGCCGAGTGAGCCTTGGTAGGGATCAGAATTCATGTGCGCCTGCTCCAGCTGGGTCATTAGCATCAAATACCGCACAACGAAACAGAGTTTCGCTCTGAGGTCAGTGTAGCAGCGAGGAAAATTAATGTAAACCTGCTATGTAACAGGTAAATACGGCGCTTCCGGCACATTTGACTTCATCTGATCGATGTTTTACTGTGCGGAACTATATGGAAATTTCCAAAACACTTATCAACGTAGATGGAAGCAAAATGACGATATATGATGATGAGAACCTGGTACCGCCGGGCTTCGAAAAGCTGCAACGGGGCGGTCCTTATGTGGCGGCCATGGGCCCGCTGTATTTCCGCCGCGCCGACGCTGTGGTGGTCATCGCGATGCGGGTCGCGCAGCGCCACACCAATATGCGCGGCATCGCCCATGGCGGCATGCTGGCCAGCCTGGCGGATTCCGCCCTCGGGATCGGCATGACGATCGCATGCGAGGGGCGCCACTCCTTCGTCACGGTCAACCTGAGCACGGACTTCGTCGAGGCGGCCCGGCCCGGCGACTGGATCGAAGCCCATATCGACGTGCAGCGCATCGGTAGCCGCATGGCCTTCGCCAACTGCTACCTGCAAGTGGAGGACAGGCGCATCCTGCGCGCCAGCGGGGTATTTGCGGTGATGGCGCCGCTCAGCCCGGAGCAGCTGGCCGCGGGCTACTGACTACCGCCAGCTCAGGATTCGAGCCGACGGGCGATCTCGACCAGGCGCGGACGCACTTCGTCGAGCAGGAAGGCGGGCGACACGCTCGAGGACGGGCCGCCACAGTTGATCGACATGAGCTGGCTGCCGCCGATCGGCAGGAACCCGACCGCGATCCCGTTGACATCCTTCTGCCAGTCGCCGAACGAGGTTGTGCAGCCATACTGTTGCTGGTCGCCCAGCGCCTTCTCCAGGCCCTGGCGCAGGTTATGGTAGGCCACCTCGTCGAGCTCGAGACAGCGGCTCAGGATATCCTTGCGCTCCTGCTCCGAAGCCCTGACCAGGTAAGCGCGCCCGATCGCCGACGCCGCCAGCGGCATGCGCGAACCGACCTGCAGCGACAGCGACAGCGCCGCCGTGCTGCGGCACACTTCCACGTAGATCATCGACAGGCGATCGCGCACGGCGATCGACACGGTGGTACCGGAAAAATCGGCCAGTTCCTGCATCATTGGACGGGCCAGTTGGCGGATGTCGAGCCGGGACAGCATGGCGCTGCCCAGCCCGAGCGTCGCGGTGCCGAGTCCATACCTGCCGGTATCGTCCTGCACCAGATAGCCCAGGCGGGTCAGCGTGTAGGTGAAGCGCGTGACGGTCGATTTCGGCAAGCTGCAGCGTTCGGCGATCTGCTGGTTGGTCAAGCCTTTGTCGGCCGAGCGGAAACACGAGAGCACCTCGAGTCCGCGTGCCAGCGCAGTAATGAAATAACGGTCCTCCGCATTGCGCAAGGGTTCGGTGTCTTCGTTGTCGCTGGCATCGTGGCCGGTGCCGCTGGTTTCGCTGGATTGCATATGTATCCCTCTGTCAATAATATCCCGGAGATGCGGCAGGACAAACTGCTGGAACGTGGCGCCTGCCATGCGTTCCGCGCTACGGAACAAGCCCCGACCGCCCGATCATGGCAGCCGACTTGGCCTGCCCTTCCCCGCCGCCCAGGGATGCTGCGTATTTGGCCGACAAATCGTTGCCACTCAACTAAAACTATCGTATTCTTTTATCATTCCATTTTACAGCATATTGTTTCGCTAGACAAAACAAACACTTGAAATTGCGGCATGATGACTTGCCCCGCCAGAAAGGGAGCTTCGGCATCCGCACCTCACTGAATACGGAGACAGCACTTGCACGACCACGACAAGTTCTTCATCAACGGTGCATGGGTCGCCGCACTCGGGCGCGGCAGCATCGAGGTCATCCAGGGATCGACCGAGCAGGTGATCGGGCGCATTCCCGCCGGCAGCGAAGCCGATGCCGAAGCGGCGGTGCGCGCGGCGCGCGGCGCCTTCGATGCCTGGAGCACGACCCCGGCCTCGGTACGCGCAGGCTTCCTGGAAAAAATCGCACAAGGGCTGCAGGCGCGCAGCGAAGAGCTGGTGCGCCTCATCGCCATGGAGGTCGGCATGCCCCTCAAACTGGCCGGCATGATTCAGGTCGGCTTGCCGATCGCCAGCTTTGCCGGCTACGCCAAGCTGGCCGAAAAGTTCGAATGGGAGGAAACGGTCGGCCATTCGCGCGTGTTGCGCGAAGCGGTCGGGGTGCTTGCCTGCATCACGCCCTGGAATTACCCACTGCACCAGATCGCGGCCAAGCTCGGCGCTGCGCTGGCGGCCGGCTGCACCGTGGTGCTCAAGCCGTCCGAGGTGGCTCCGCTGAACGCCTTCATACTGGCCGAAGTGATCCAGGAGGCGGGACTGCCGCCCGGCGTATTCAACCTCGTCACCGGTTACGGCCCGGAGATCGGCGAAGCGCTGGTGCGGCATCCGCAAGTGGACATGGTTTCCTTTACCGGCTCGACGCGCGCGGGGCGCCGCATCTCGGAAGTGGCGGCGGCAAGCATCAAGCGGGTTGCTCTCGAACTGGGCGGCAAGTCGGCCTCGGTGATCCTCGACGACGCCGACTTCGCGGCCGCCGTCAAGGGCACGCTGAACGCCTGCTTCCTCAACAGTGGCCAGACCTGCTCGGCCCATACCCGCATGCTGGTGCCGGAATCGCGCTACGGCGAAGCGGCCGGCCTCGCGGCCGACTACGCGAAAAGCTTCACCGTCGGCGACCCGCTGGCAGGAAGCGCACGCCTCGGCCCGCTGGTGTCCAAAGTCCAGCGCGAGCGCGTGCGCGGCTATATCGAGAAAGGCATCGAGGACGGCGCCGAGCTGCTGTGCGGCGGTCCCGAGGCGCCCGCCGGGCTCTCCACCGGCTATTACGTGCAGCCGACCGTGTTCGGCCGCGTCGACCCGGACAGCACCATCGCACAGGAAGAGATCTTCGGGCCGGTGCTGTCCATCATCACCTACCGCGACGAGGACGAGGCCGTGCGGATTGCCAACGGCACGCCGTATGGCCTGGGCGGAGGCGTCTGGGCAGGCAGCGACGAGCGTGCGATCCGGTTTGCGCGCCGGCTGCGCACCGGCCAGGTCGACATCAACGGCGGCACCTTCAATGGCCGCGCACCGTTCGGCGGCTACAAGCAGTCCGGCAATGGCCGCGAGATGGGCCGTTACGGGATGGAAGAATTCCTCGAATACAAATCGCTGCAGTTGAAGCCGGCGCCGGCGGCGGCCTGAGCTTCGCATGCCAAAGGAACAGCCATGAATGAAACGAAATACCAGCGCGCCCGCGCGGTCCTGTGCCGCACCGTCGGCCAGCCGGTGGTGGTCGAGGAGATCGACGTCGAGTTGCCGCGCCGCGGCGAAGTGATGATCAAGATGGCGGCGTGCGGGGTCTGCCACAGCGACCTGTCGGCCACCAACGGCACCATCCCGATGCCGGCGCCACTGGTGCTCGGGCACGAGGGCTCCGGCGTGATCGTCGCGGTCGGCGAAGGCGTGAGCGAATACGCGCCGGGCGACCATGTGCTCAGCTCCTTCGTCAGCATGTGCGGGCATTGCCGCTACTGCCAGACCGGCCGCCCGCAGCTGTGCGACCAGGCGGCAAAGGCGGCGATCTCGCTGCCGGACGGCAGCGTCCGTACGCGCGATCTGGCCGGCCGGCCGCTGAACATCTTTTCCGGCTGCGGCGTGATGGCCGAATACGCGACCCTGCATGTCGATAACGTGGTCAAGATCGGCGCCGACGTCGCGCTCGACCGCGCCTGCCTGATCGGCTGCGGCGTGATGACCGGCGTCGGCGCGGCGATGAATACCGCCAGGGTCGAGCCGGGATCGATCGCGGTGGTGTTTGGCTGCGGCGGCGTCGGCCTGAACGCCATCCAGGGCTGCCGCATCGCCGGCGCGGCAATGATCGTCGCGGTCGACCTCTCGGACGCCAAGCTGGAGCTGGCGCGCGGCTTCGGCGCCACGCACGTGATGAACAGCGCCACGCCCGACCTGGTCAAGGCCCTGCGCAAGCTGACCGGCGGCGGCGCCGACTACGCCTTCGAATGCGTCGGCAGGGGCGAGATCGTGGCCCAGGCCTACGGCGTGCTGGCCAAGGGCGGCAAGGCGGTGGTGGTGGGCGTGGCCGCGCCCAAGGACACGACCACCGTCCGCACCGCCAGCCTGACTTTCGAGGAAAAGACCTTGACCGGCAGCTACTTCGGCTCGGCCCGGCCGCGCCAGGACTTCCCGCGCCTGCTCGCCCTGTACCGCGAAAAGCGCCTGAAGCTGGACGAACTCATCACCCGGCGCTACCGCATCGAGGAGGCTCCGCAAGCCTTTGCCGACCTGGCCGAAGGACGCAACGCCCGGGGGGTCATCGTGTTCGACTAGCGCCCCAGCGGCATGGCAGCATGCCGGCAGCATCCAAACGCACTACCAATACAATAACGGAGACAGTTTTGGAGCTATTCCTACAGCAGGTCCTGAACGGACTCACCCTGGGCGGCGTCTACTGCCTGGTCGCACTCGGCCTGACCCTGGTGTACGGCATCCTGCACGTGCCGAACTTCGCCCACGGCGCCTTCTACATGGCGGGCGCCTACGTCGCCTTCTTCCTGGTCACCCGGCTGGGCTTCAATTACTGGCTGGCGATGGCCGGCGCCGCGCTGGCGGTGGCCGTCATCTCGGTGCTGTCCGAGCGCCTGGTGTTCCATCCGCTGCGCAAGGCCCCCTACCTGCACCACATGATCGCCTCGATCGGCATCCTGCTGTTCCTGGAGGCCGGCGTGCAGGCGCTGTGGGGCGCCGACTTCCACCGCATGGACACGCCCTACAACCAGATCCTGTCCTTCGGCGACATTATCCTGCCGGCGCAGCGGCTCCTGATCATCGGCGCCGCCTTCCTGCTGGTGCTGCTGCTGCAGTTGTTCCTCAAGAAGACCGTCACCGGCGCCACCATCGTCGCGATGGCGCAGAACCGCGAGGGCGCGGCGCTGGTCGGCATCGACGCCAACCGGGTGGCGATGCTGACCTTCGCCATCGCCGGGGCGCTGGCCGGCATGGCGGCGGTGCTGTACGCGCCGATCAACCTGATCTACAGCTCGATGGGCCACCTGGTCATCACCAAGGCCTTCGTCATCATCGTGCTGGGCGGGATGGGCAGCGTGCCGGGCGCCATCGTCGGCGGCCTGATCATCGGCTTTGCCGAATCCTTCGGCGCCTTTTATATCTCGACCGACTACAAGGACATCATCGCCTTCGCGCTGCTGGTGCTGATCCTGTCGTTGCGGCCGGAAGGCCTGTTCCGGAAAGGGGCGCACTGATGAACCGCTACGAAAAACTTGGCTGGAGCGCCCTGCTGCTGCTGGCCCTGGCCTTCCCCTTCATGGCCGGCAACGACTACCACCTGACCGTGATGTCGACCGCCTATATCTACGCGATCGCCACCGTCGGCCTGAACCTGATCACCGGCTACACCGGCCAGTTCAACCTGGCCCACAGCGGCTTCATGGCGGTAGGCGCCTACACGGTCGGGATCCTGACGGTCGACTACCACATGCCCTTCTGGGCGGCGTTCGCGCTGTCGGGCTTCGTGGCGGCGGCGATCGGATTTTTCGTCGGCATCGTCTCGCTGCGCCTGAAGACCCACTTCTTTTCGATCTTCACGCTGTGCGTCGGCTACATCATGTTCCTGCTGATCGAGAAATGGGAAAGCCTGACCCACGGCACGGTCGGCATCGTCGGCATTCCGGCGCCGGAACCGATCGCAGGGCTCGACTTTTCGGCGCCGCGCGCCCAGTACTACCTGGTGCTGTTGTTCCTTGTCCTGAGCCTGTGGATCATGCACCGCATCGTGCGCTCGCTGCTCGGGCGTACCTTCGTGGCGATTCGCAACGGCGACGACCTGGCGCAGGCGCTGGGCATCAACCTGATGCGCAACAAGCTGCTGGCCTTCATGCTGTCGGTGTTCTTCGCCGGGATGGCGGGCGGCCTGTACGCCGGCTACGTGCGCTTCCTCGGCCCCGGCATCGCCAGCGTCGACCAGACCTTCGACATGACGATGTACATGCTGGTGGGCGGGATCGGCACGCTGGCCGGCCCCCTGCTCGGCGCCATTGCCGTGCCCTGGTTGACCCAGTACCTGCAATTCCTGCAGGACTACCGCTTCATCGTGTTCGGCCCGCTGCTGGTGCTGCTGGTGATCTTCCTGCCGCAAGGCGTCGTCGGCGCGTGGCTGGCGCGGCGCGGCCGCAAGGCGGCACAGCGCGAGATGGCGCTGAAAACGCCACAGGAGACGGCCGCCGTGGCCGGAAAAGGAACCCGCCATGCTTGAGATCACTTCCCTGACCAGGCATTTCGGGGGCCTCGTCGCAGTAGACGGCGTCAGCGTGCGCTTCGAGCGCGGGACCATCAACGCCATCATCGGCCCGAACGGCGCCGGCAAGACCACGTTCTTCAACCTGGTCAGCGGCGCCCTGCGCCCCAGTTCCGGCAACATCGTGTTCGACGGCCGCGACGTGACCGGTCTGCGCGCCGACCAGGTGGCGCGGCTCGGGATGGCCCGCACCTTCCAGAGCACGACCCTGTTCGACAACGCCAGCGTGCTCGACAACCTGATCGTGGGACACCGCCTGCGCACCCGCGCCAACCTGCTCGACGTGCTGCTGGGTACCCGCCGCCTCAGGGACGAGGAGCGGGCCTCGCGCGCGAAGGCGCGCGAGGCGCTCGACTTCGTCGGCCTCTCGCACCTCGAATCCTGCCTGGCCGGCGACATCTCGCAGGAAGAGCGCAAGCGCGTCGCCTTCGCACTGGCGCTGGCCACCGACCCGGCCCTCCTGCTGCTGGACGAGCCGGCCGGCGGCGTGAATCCGGAGGAAACCGAGGGGCTCGCCGATCTGATCCGCAAGATGAAACGCAGCGGCCTGACGGTGTGCCTGATCGAGCACAAGATGGACATGATCATGAGCCTGGCCGACAAGATCCTGGTGCTGAACCACGGCGAAAAGATCGCCGAGGGCACGCCCGCCGAGGTACGTGCCAACCCGGTCGTGATCGAAGCCTACCTGGGGAGCGAACATGCTGAAGCTTGACAAGGTCGCGCTCTCGTACGGCAGCTTCCGTGCGCTGCACGGCATCGACATCCATGCCGACGAAGGGGAGCTGGTGGTGCTGCTCGGTTCGAACGGCGCGGGCAAGAGCTCGATCTTCCTGGCCATGAGCGGCCTGCAGCGGGCCGCGGCCGGCAGCAGCATCCGCTTCCAGGGGCGCGAGCTGGTGGGGCGCAAGCCCTCGCAGATCGTGGCCGACGGCCTGGTGCACTGCCCGGAAGGGCGCAAGCTGTTTCCGGGGATGTCGGTGCTGAAGAACCTGACCCTGGGCGCCTACGTGCACCGGCGCGATGCGAAAGGCACCCAGCGCAGCCTCGACGAGGTGTTCGCCCTGTTCCCGATCCTGCACGAGAAGAAGGACAGTCCGGCCGGGTCGCTGTCCGGCGGCCAGCAGCAGATGGTGGCGATCGGGCGCGCGCTGATGGGCCGGCCGAAGGCGCTGCTGCTGGACGAGCCCTCGCTCGGCCTGGCGCCGCTGGTGGTCAAGCAGATGTTCGAGATCATCGCCCGCATCAACAAGGCCGGCACCACGGTGCTGCTGGCCGAACAGAACGCCTATGCGGCGCTGAATATCGCTAGTCGCGCCTACGTCATCGAGCAGGGCCGCATCGTGCTCGAAGGCGGTCGCGACGAACTGCTCGGCAACGAGCAGGTGCGCAAGGCGTATATCGGTGCCTAGCATCGCGGCGCCCGGCAACGAGGCGCCCCGTTTCACCCCAAGGTTTCACACAACGACCAGTAAACACCAGGAGACAGCATGAACCGTTCGACCCGCACCACCCGGCCTTTCCGCCTGCCCCTGCTGGCCGCCGCCACCGCGCTCGCCTTCGCCAGCGCCGGCGTCCATGCCCAGGACACCATCAAGATCGGCTTTTCCGGTCCGCTGAGCGGCGGCGCCGCGCTGTACGGCAAGAACGTCCTGAGCGGGATGCAGATGGCCGCCGCCGAGATCAACGCCAAGCCGCTCGAGATCGGCGGCAAGCGCTACAAGGTCGAGATCGTCGCCCTGGACGACAAGTACAATCCGAGCGAGACCGGCATCAACGTGCAGCGCCTGGTGCAGCAGTACCAGACTGCGACGGTGCTGGTGCCGCACTCGGGCGGCGTGTTCGCGACCCAGGCCTTCAATGAAAAATCCAAGGTGCTGCTGCTGGCCTATACCAGCCTGCCGCAAGTGACCGAGCGCGGCAACAAGCTGACGGTCCGTATCCCGCCCGACTACACTACCTACATCCCTTCCTTCATCAAGACCGTGATGGCCAGGTACGGCAAGAACGTGGCCATGGCACAGGGCGACCACGACTACGGCAAGGCCTGGTCGGCCTCCTTCAAGCCGGCCTGGGAAGCCGCGGGCGGCAAGGTGGTCGCCGAAAACCCGATGTCGTACAACAAGGCCGCGGACTTCTACAGCGGCGTGAGCCGCGTGACCCAGGCCAAGCCGGACGTGCTGTTCATCGGCGGCGCTTCCGAGCCGACCGGGCTGGTGGCCAAGCAGGCGCGCGAACTGGGCTTCAAGGGCGGCTTCATCGTGCTCGACCAGGCCAAGCTCGACGAGATGGCCAAGGTCACCGGCGGCTATGCCGCGCTGGAAGGCGCGGTCGGCGTGATGCCGGTCTCCGGTGACGAGCGCCCCGAAGCGGTCGCCTTCACGGCGCGCTTTCACAAGCTCAATCCGGGCAAGGACCCGAGCAGCGAAATCAGCCTGAACTATTCGGCGGTGCACGCCGCCGTCGCCGCCATGAAGCTGGCCGGCACGACCACCGACGCCGTCGCCATCCGCGCCCAGATGGACAAGGCCTTCCGCACGCTGCCGAAGGAATACAATCCGAACGACATCGAAGGCCTCGACAGCAAGGGCGGCACGATCGCCAATACCATCGTCGCGACGGTCGAGAACGGCAAATTGAAGGGGCAGTTCCTGCGCGCCAAGAACGCGGCCCAGTAAGCGCCAAGCCGGGCGCGGCACCCAACAACCCGCCATCGACGGCGGGTTGTTGGGTGCTCCGGCAGCAGTCGCCGCTTCAGTACCCGCTCAGGCGCGCCCAGCGATCGGCGTGAAAGCGTGCATCGCCCAGCAGTTCCTCCGCCACCCGCGCCCGCTTCATGAAGAAGCCGACCTCGAATTCATCGGTCATGCCGATCCCGCCATGCATCTGCACGCCCTCCTGCGCCGCGCGGGTGGCGCCGGCGCCGGCGCGCGCCTTGGCTGCGGAGACCAGCGCCGCCGCGCCGGCCGCATCCGCCGGGTCGCGGTCGAGCGCCTGCTGGGCCGCCAGCACCAGCGCGCGCGTGACCTCGATCTCGCAATAGAGCTCGGCGGCGCGGTGCTGCAGCGCCTGGAACTCGCCGATGATGCGGCCGAACTGGCGGCGCTCCTTCAGGTAGCCTTGGGTGCGCTCGAAGACCTCGTCGGCCATCCCCAGCAGTTCGGCGGCGAGCGCGGCGCGGCCGACATCGAGCAGGCCGTCGAGGATCGGCCAGCCGCCGCCCGGCGTGCCGATCACCGCATCCGCTTCGACCCGCACGTCCTCGAACACGAGGCGGGCAGCGTTGTGGGCATCGACCGTCACGGTGCGTTCGCGCCCTAGCCCCTGGGCCTTGGCGTCGACCAGGAACAGGGTGATGCCGTCAAGGCTGTCCTCGTCCTGGCCGCTGCGTGCCGCCACGACCAGGGTATCGGCCACGTGGCCGTCGACCACGAAGGCCTTGGCGCCGTTCAGCCGGTAGCCGTCGCCGTCGCGGCGCGCGCGCATGCGCTGGCGCTGGCGCTGCGGCCGGTGGCGCGCGCCTTCGTCGACCGCCAGTGCAATGAGCTGCTCGCCGCGCGCGAGCGGCGGCAAGTAGCGCGCCTTGTGGGCCTCGCTGCCATGCCGCGCCAGCAGCGTGGCGCCGAGCACTGCGCTCGACAGGAAGGGAACCGCGCACAGGGTGCGCCCGATCGCTTCCATGATCGCGCCCGCTTCGGTCTGGCCGAGACCCAGTCCGCCGTAGGCTTCCGGGACCAGCACCCCGGTAAAGCCCATGTCGGCGAAAGCGCGCCACAGCGTGCGCGAATAACCGTTGCCGTCCCGGCTGTCGCGCAGTGCGCGCAGTTGCGCCACCGGCGCCTTCTCTTGGAGGAACTGCAGCGCACTGTCGCGCAGCATCTGCTGTTCCTGGTTCAGTACGAGTGTCATGCTTCGCTCCCAGTCAGTAGATCATGCGCCCGGCAAGCCGAGGATGCGCTTGGCGATCACGTTCAGCTGGACCTCGCTGGTGCCGCCCTCGATCGAATTGGCTTTGCTGCGCAGCCAGGTGCGCGCCAGCTCACCCTCGCGGCTGCGCTCGCCCTCCCATTCCAGGCCGTCGCTGCCGCTGGAGGCCATCAGCAATTCGTAGCGGCGCTTGTTCAATTCCGCGCCGTAGTACTTGAGCACCGAGGAAAACGCCGGGTGCACCCTGCCCTGGCGCGCCAGCTCGCCGGTGCGCTCGAGCGTCAGGCGAAACGCCAGTTCGTCGATCTCGAAGCGTGCGATGTCGCCGCGCAGCACCGGTTCGTCCAGCTTGCCCGCCTGGTCCAGGCCCAGCGCGGCGGCGGCGAAGCTGCCGAGCGCGGGGGGACTGGCGCGTTCCCCCATCGCCCCGATCATGTCGCGCTCGTGCGTGAGCAGGTACTTGGCGATCGTCCAGCCGCCATGCAGTTCGCCCACCAGGTTCGATTTCTCGACCCGCACATCGTCGAAGAAGGTTTCGCAGAACGGCGACCTGCCCGAGATGAGGGTAATCGGCCGGGTCGACACGCCCGGCGTCTCCATGTCGAACAGGACAAAGCTGATGCCCTTGTGCTTGCTGGCCTCGGGATCGGTGCGCACCAGGCAGAAGATCCAGTCGGCCTTGTCGGCGTAGGAAGTCCACACCTTCTGGCCGTTCACGATGAAGTGGTCGCCATGGTCGTCGGCGCGGGTCCGCAGCGAAGCCAGGTCCGATCCCGCATCCGGTTCGGAATACCCCTGGCACCAGCGGATCTCGCCGCGCGCGATCGGCGGCAGGTGGCGGCGCTTCTGTTCCTCGCTGCCGTACTTCAGCAGGGCCGGGCCCAGCATCCAGATGCCGAAGCTTTGCAGCGGCGCGCGGCAGCCCAGCGCCTGCATTTCCTCACGCAGCACCTTGGCCTGCGCGCGCGACAATCCACCGCCGCCGTATTCGGCCGGCCACTCCGGAACGGTCCAGCCTTTCGCCCCCATCCGCTCGAGCCATACGCGCTGCGCCTCCGACTGGAAACGCAGCTTGCGCCCGCCCCAGCAGATGTCGTCGTCGCCGGACGGCGCGCTGCGCATCGCGGACGGACAATTCTGTTCGAGCCAGGCGCGCGTCTCCTGGCGAAATGCGTGCAGCTGGTCCATGCATTCGTCCATGGCGCGCCCTCAGATCGTCACGCCGCCATCGACCACGATGGTCTGGCCGGTGACGAAACTGCCGGCCTGCGAGGCCAGGAACACGGCGGTGCCGGCGATCTCGTCGGGTTCGCCGATGCGGCGCAGCGGCGCCATCGTGTTCACCTGCTTCAGGCGCTCGGGATCCTCCCACAGCGCACGCGCGAAATCGGTCTTGATCAGGCCGGGCGCGATGCAGTTCACGCGCACGTTGTGCGGGCCGTATTCGACTGCGAGGTTGCGCGCCAGCTGCATGTCGGCCGCCTTCGAGACGTTGTAGGCGCCGATCACCGGCGATCCGCGCAGGCCGCCGATCGAGGAGACGATGACGATGGCACCGTCGCGCCGCTCGACCATCTGCGGCACCACCATCTGGATCAGCCAGTGGTTGGCGATCACGTTGTTGTCGAGGATCTTGCGGAACTGCTCGTCCTCGATGCCGGACATCGGGCCGTAGTAGGGATTCGACGCGGCGTTGCAGACCAGGATGTCGATCTTCCCGAAAGCCCGGTTGGCGGCCTCGATCAGCTGGCGCAGCTCTTCCTTCGACGAGATATTCGCCGGCACGGCGATCGCCGTTCCTTCGCCATGCGCCGCGTTGATCCCGGCCGCCACTTCCTCGCAGGCCTGCGCCTTGCGCGAGGAGATCACTACCCTGGCTCCCTGCTCTGCCATCCGCAGGGCAATCGCCCGGCCGATACCGCGCGAGGAACCGGTGATGACGGCGACCTTGCCGCCGAGGTCGAACAATGACATCGCTATCTCCTTTTGTCCGCGCGTCCTGTCACCGGCACAGCGCGGCGCAGGACATACGCTAGTTTCTAAAATGGGAAATCGAACAGCCAGTCCCTGACTTATAGCGCGCCGGAGCACGGCTGGTCAATAGCCGTCTTGCGAAAATTTCGGGAGCCCGGCGGCGGGCAGCAAGCCGGTGAACAGGGGCTGCACGAACAGCTCGATCGCATTGTCCGCATTGATGTCCAGGACCCAGCGGTCGAGCAGGACCGCCGCATTGACCATATCGGCGACGAGGGCGCCGGCGAGAGCCTGGTCCAGCGGGCGAATCGAGCCGTCCTGCATGCCGTCGACCAGCAGGCTGACGAAGCGCTGGTCGAGCTGGGCGGCGGTGATCAGCTTGGCGTCGCGCAAGGCATCCGGCAGCTCGCTCCAGGCCGAGGTGCGCAGCAGCGGCCCCTGCGGCGAAAAGTGATACCGCACCAGCGCGCACGCCAAGGCGCACAGCTTGTCCCAGCCGGAGCCGGGGCCGGCCAGGGCGATCGCCTGCAGTTGGCGCACCGCCGTGAACTTCCGTTCGAAGCAGGCGGAGATCAGCTCCTCCTTGCCCGACAGGTGATGGTAGAACGCGCCCTTGGTGACGTTCAGGCGCGCCGAGATGCGCTCGACCGACGCGCCGCGGTAGCCCTGCTCGTTGATCAGGGCCGTTGCCGCGCGCAGGAAGGCGTCTTGCGGGCTGTCGGGCGGCACGCCGGGCAAGGCCGGCGGCGCCGGGATATTCCACGCGGAGCGGCTCGATCCGATACCGTGGATCAGGATATCGCTCATGCGTCCCGCCATGCGTCCGGCGTCCTCCGGAGCGTAGCGCGTACTCCAGGACATGGCGCCAAGGGCCAGGGTCAGCAGCAGGTGGGTACGGGCGTTGAGCGGGACGCGGCCCGCGCCTTGCGCGCTGCCGAGCAGGCGGCGGCAGCGGCGGAACAGCTCCACATAGGCGGCGAAGACCACCTCGGCATGCGGGTCGCCCAGCACGTGTACATCGCGAAAGCCCATGACCTCGCCGGCCTGTCCCAGGCGGGTGCGCGCCAGGCGCTCCAGGAACAGCGCGGTGAAGGCACGCACCCGCGCCTCGGCCCCCGCTGCCTCGAGCGCGCTGGCGATGATGCCGTTCACGGTGTCGATCGAACGCAGCAGGGAGGCGACGACCAGGTCTTCCTTCTTCCTGTAGTAGTAGGTGATGCTGTTGGTGCTGAGTCCTACCTCGGCGGCGACATCGGACAGGGTCACGCCCTTCACGCCGCGCGCGTTGAACAGCCGCGCGGCCGCGTCCAGGATCGCTTCGCGCTTCCTGGCGTAGCGCTGCGTCATCCGGCTGGCATCAACGGGCTGGTCCATGGACGAAAATTATACTCCGGCCTATGCTAGTATTTCCCCGGACGACATACCGAAACCACGAAAAGGAAAAACGATGATCAGTTTCGCAGGAAAAGTCGCACTGGTGACCGGCGCCGGCGGCGGCCTTGGACGCGCTTATGCGCTCGAGCTGGCGCGGCGCGGTGCGCGGGTCGTGGTGAATGACCTGGGCGGCGCGGTCGACGGCAGCGGCGCGGGCTCGGCGGCGCAATCGGTGGTGGCGGAGATCCGCGCCCAGGGCTTCGATGCGATCGCCAACGACGCCAGCGTCACCGACCGCGGCGCCGTGGCGGCGATGGCGGCACAGGCGATGGACGCGTACGGCCGCATCGATATCCTGATCAACAACGCCGGCATCCTGCGCGACAAGAGCTTCCAGAAGATGGAGCTGGACGACGCCCAGGCCGTGATCGATGTGCACCTGATGGGCGCCTTCAACTGCACCAAGGCGGTGTGGCCGATCATGGCCGCGCAGGAATATGGGCGCATCGTGATGACGACCTCGCCTTCCGGCCTGTACGGCAACTTCGGCCAGGCCAACTATGGCGCCGCCAAGATGGGGCTGGCCGGCCTGATGAATACCCTCAGGCTCGAGGGCGAGCGGCGCAACATCCGGGTCAACAGCATTTCGCCGGTGGCGGCGACGCGCATGACCGCCGGCCTGCTGCCGCAGGAGCAGTTGAGCGGACTCGGTCCCGAGAAAGTCGCGGCCGGCGTGATCTACCTGTGCAGCGAAGGCGCGCCGAACGGCGTCATCCTGCAGGCTGCCGGCGGGCGCTTCAGCGTCGCGGCGGTGATGGAAAGTCCCTGGGTCGAGCTGGGCATGGACGCCAGCGCCGACGACGTCGCCGCGCAGTGGGAGCGCATCAGCGATCTGTCGGGCGCGCGCACGCGCGCCTGAACCCGCAGGAAGCCGGCGCGCCCGCTAGTGTGCCGGGATGCGCCAGTCCGCGCCGATGCTGTAATACGGATCGGGATCGACGTACACCGGCAGTGCGCGGCCGAGCAGGCCGGGCGGCGCCACCCGGTTCAGGTCGAACACCGCCACGGTCGGGCCAACGCTGAAGTTCCAGGCGAATTCGCGGCCGTCGACGACGAAGCGCACGGTGTCGCCGCTGGTGACGTTGACCCAGCGCGTGGCCGGGGTGATGGCAACGGTCTGGGTGGCGGCGGAAGGCGGCGCCGCCATGCCGAGCAGGTCGGCCCGCGGCGCGGCGGAGGCCGGCGTGCTGCAGGCCGTCAACGTCGCAAGGGTAGCGGCTGTTGCCGCCAATGACAGGATATTCATCGCGCCCTCCTCGAAAACAGGCGAATGGCGCCGGGGAGGCATCCCCGGGTCACGCGTGGAACCTAATCATTGTAGGCGATTTTTCCGCGCCCGGTGCCGCACGACTTCGCCTGTCGTTCAGAGTACGCCGCGCTCCTTCAGCAGTGCCAGCCTGTCCTCGGACAGCCCCAGCAGATCCCGCAGCACTTCGCCGGTGCCTTCGCCCAGCGCCGGCGGTGCGCTGCGCACGGGCAGCCGTTCGCCGTCGAAACGGTAGGGAGAAGCCAACACCTTGACGCTGCCCACCTCCGCATGCGGCATCGTCTTGACCAGGCCGCCGTCGCTGGCGCGGCGCGAGGTCAGCGCTTCGTGCAGGCCCGCGACTTCGCCGCAAGGAATGCCGGCCGCAGTCATGCGCTCGAGCAGGTCGGCGCGCTTGCGGCACGCCAGTTCACGCCGGATCTCGGGCATCAGCGCGTCGCGGTGCACGGTGCGCGTGATATTGGTCTTGAAACGCTCGTCATGGGCGAGGTCGGGACGGTCGATCACGTCGGTACAGAAGCGCAGGTACTGGCTGTTGTTGCCGACCGCGACCACCAGCGGGCCGTCCGCCGCCTCGTACACGCCATATGGCATGATCGACGGATGGCCGTTGCCGAAGCGCGGCGGGTCGTTGCCGCGCAGTAGGGCTTCGAGGCCATAATACGCCGTGATCATCAGGCCGCAATCGAACAGCGCCATGCCGACATGCCGGCCCTTGCCGGTCTTTTCGCGCTGGTACAGGGCAGCCAGCACGCCCTGGGCCGCATACATGCCGGTCATCATGTCGACCGCGGCGACGCCGAACTTGAGCGGCGGCTGGGTCGGCTCGCCGTTCAGGGCCATCAGCCCGGTTTCGCCCTGGATCACCAGGTCATAGCCGGGACGGGCCGCTTCCGGCCCGGTGCGGTCGTAGCCGGTGATCGAGCAATAGATCAGCCCGGGCTGGTCGCGGCTCATGTCCTCGTAGCCGAGGCCGAGCTTCTCGATATCGCCGAACTTGAAGTTCTGGATCACGACATCGCTCTTCTTCACCAGTTCGCGGGCGAGTTCCTGCCCTTCCGGCGTCTTCAGGTCCAGGCACACCGAGCGTTTGTTGCGGTTGACGCTGTTGAAGTACGCGGTTTCGGTGGAACCGATGCGCATGCCCCAGTCGCGCGTGTCGTCGCCCCGTTCGGGGTGCTCGACCTTGATCACTTCGGCGCCGAGGTCGCCGAGCACCATCGCACACCATGGTCCGGCCAGCACGCGCGACAGGTCCAGCACCCGCACCCCAGCCAAAGGCAAAGCAGTATTCATCGTCAAAATCGTCTCCGGTTCGAGCAGGCGCGCAGCGCCTGGCAAGCTATTCTTGTGGTGACGCCGCACGCAATGCGGCAAAATCCGGCGCGCGTTTATCGAAAAACGCGGCGATCCCTTCGGCGGCCTCCGGGTCGCCCTGCGATTCCGCCATCAGGCGCGCTTCCAGGTCGAGCTGGTCGTCGAGGCTGGCGCCATGGGCCTGGTCGCACAAGCGCTTGATGCGCGCCATCGCAGCCGACGGCCCGCCGGCAAAGGCCGCCGCCAGCGCCAGCGCCGTGTCGAGCGCCTGTCCCGGCGCGGCCAGCCGGTTGACCGCACCCAGCGCATGCAGGCGCTCGGCCGTGATGCGCTCCCCGCTCAGGCACAGCTCCGTCATCACTTGGCGCGACATGCATTGCGCCAGGAAGGCGGTGGCGCCGCCATCCGGCGTCAGGCCCACTTTCACGTAGGCCATCGAGAACAACGCGTCGCGCGCGGCTACTAGCATATCGCATGCCAGCGCCAGCGACATCCCGGCGCCGGCCGCGCCGCCTTCGACCGCCGCGATCACCGGCTTGGGGCAATCGCGGATCGCGCGCACCAGCCCGTGCAGCCGTTCGATCCTGGCGCGCCGCTCATCGAGCGGCAACGCATGGCGCGTGGCCAGCTGGCGCAGGTCGCCGCCGGAGCAGAAGAAGCCGCCGTCGCCGACCAGCACGATGGCGCCGACCGCCGGGTCGCGCGCCGCCTCCTCCAGCGCCGCCGGCAATTCGTCGTACAGCCGCGGCGTGATCGCATTGCGTGCCGCGGGATTGCTGTTGACCAGGATGCGCACGGCGCCCGCGCTGCGCACCTGCAGTGCGCCGCTCATGCCGCGCGCTGCCGGCCGAGGGCGATATAGCGCTCCAGGTGATGGTCCTCATCGCCGAGCTGGTGATCGATCATCACCAGGCGCTTGGCGTAGTGCGCCAGCGGCAGCTCCCAGGTCATGCCGATGCCGCCATGCAGCTGGATGCATTCTTCGGCCACCTTGGTGCCGATGCGGCCAATGCTCATCTTGGCGGCGGACAGCGCACGCTCGCGCGGGATGCGGTCCAGGTCCAGCGCCGCGGCGGCGTTGATCACCGCCGAGCGCGCCTGCTCGATCTCGAGCAGCAGGTCGGCCATGCGATGCTGCAGCGCCTGGAAGCTGCCGATCGGCGCGCCGAACTGCTTGCGGGTGCGGAGGTAGTCGAGCGTGGCCTCCTTGGCCGCTTCCATCGCGCCGAGAGACTCCGCGCATAGCGCCAGCACGCCGCGCCCCGTGGCGCGCTCCAGCACGGCAAAGCCGCCCCCTTCCACGCCCAGCAGCGCGCCGGCGTCGAGCTTGACGTCGGTGAAGCGCAGCTCGGCCACGCGGCCGCCGTCGATGGTCGGGGTGCCGCGCACGTCCAGTCCCTCGGCGTCGTGGGGTACCAGGAACAGCGAGATCCCGGCCTCGTCGTCGATGGCGCCCGCGGTGCGCGCCGAGACCACGAACAGGCCGGCCGCTTCGCCCTGAACCACCACCGATTTGGTGCCGTTGACGATCCAGCCGTCGCCGCTGCGCGTGGCCTGGGTCCGCACGCGCGCCGGCTCGTAGTGCGTCTCCGGCTCGTCATGCGCGAAGCCGGCGATCAGGCTGCCGTCCGCGATGTCGGCGAGCCGCGCCTTCTGGGCGCCGCTGCCGGCGGCGGCGATGGCCTCGGCGGCCAGCACCGCACTGCCGAGGAAGGGCTCGATCACCAGGCCGCGGCCGAGGGCCTCGAAGACCACGGCGATATCGAAGCCCGAGCCGCCGAAGCCGCCGTCCTCCTCGCGCAGCAGGGCGCCGATCACGCCCAGCTCGGCGAACTGCGCCCACATCTCGCTGGAATATCCCTGGCTGGACGCGGCGATGCGGTCGCGCGTCTCGAAGCCGTACTGTTCGGCGATAAAGCGGTTCAGGCTGTCCGCCAGCATGCGCCGTTCTTCAGTGTGTTCGAAGTTCATGTCTTGCCCTTACAGTCCGAGGATCATCTTCGAGATGATGTTTTTCTGGATCTCGTTGGAACCGCCGAAGATCGACAGCTTGCGGTTGTTGAAATACTGCGCCGTGGCCGCCGCCGCGAAGTCGGGCCCGAAGCGCGGGCCGTCGAAGCCGGCGTCCAGCATCTCCTGCGTGAACGGGCGCGCATGCACGCCCATCGCGCGGCGCGTGAGCGACAGGATCTCCTGGCGGATCTCGGTGCCGCGGATCTTCAGCATCGAGCTTTCCGCACCCGGGACGCCGCCGCCGGCCACCGCCGCGATCACGCGCAGGTTGGTGGTCTTCATGTTCTCCAGGTCGATCTCGACCCGCGCGAGGCGCGCCGCGAACGCCGGGTCCTCGGCCAGCGGACGGCCATTGCGCGTCTGCTGCGCGGCGATGCGCTTGAGGCGCTCGAGCGCCGCGACCGAGAAGCCGACCCCGGCGATGTTGGTGCGCTCGTAGGTCAACAGGTACTTGGCGCAGGTCCAGCCCCTGTTTTCCGCGCCCACCAGGTTTTCCGCCGGCACCCGGACGTCGGTGAAGAACACCTCGTTGACCTCGTGCTCGCCGTCGAGCGTGATGATCGGGCGCACTTCGACGCCGGGCGAGTCCATGTCGACCAGCAGGAAGCTGATGCCTTCCTGTTTCTTGGCTTCGCGGTCGGTACGCACCAGGCAGAAGATCATGTTGGCGTGCTGGCCGAGCGTGGTCCAGGTCTTCTGGCCGTTGACGATGTAGTGCTCGCCCTGGTCGTCGGTGCCGCGCACGGCGGTGGTCTTGACCGCCGCCAGGTCGGAGCCGGCGCCCGGCTCCGAATAGCCCTGGCACCACCAGTCGGAACCGTCGAGGATGCGCGGCAGCCAGTAGCGCTTCTGCGCCTCGTCGCCGTACTTGATCAGCACCGGCCCCAGCATGTTGACGCCGAAGGGGACGATCCGCGGCGCGTTCGCCAGCGCGCACTCGTTCTCGAAGATGAATTTCTCGACCGCGGTCCAGCCCGGCCCGCCGTATTCGCGCGGCCAGTGGTTGGCCAGCCAGCCGCGCCGGTTCAGGATGGCGTGCCATTCCTGCATGTCGTCCTTGCTCAGGTGCTTGCCGTTGGCGACCTTGTCCGACAGGCGGCTGGGCAGCTTCTCTGCCAGGAAGGCGCGCACTTCGTCGCGGAATCGTTCTTCTTCGGGGGTGAAATTCAGGTCCATGTTCTTCCTCAGTAAATCTCGAACAAGCCGGCCGCGCCCATGCCGCCCGCGATGCACATCGTCACCACGGCATATTTCGCACCGCGCCGCTTGCCCTCCAACAGCACGTGCCCGGCCAGCCGGGCGCCGGTCATGCCGAACGGGTGGCCGATCGAGATGGCGCCGCCGTTGACGTTCAGGCGTTCGTCCGGAATGCCGAGACGCTGCTGGCAATAGATCGCCTGCGAAGCAAAGGCTTCGTTCAGCTCCCACAGGTTGATGTCGTCGACCGTCAGGCCGTGGCGCTCGAGCAGCTTGGGTACCGCGAATACCGGCCCGATGCCCATCTCGTCCGGTTCGCAGCCGGCCACCGCCAGGCCGCGGAAAGCGCCGAGCGGCGTGATGCCGGCGCGCTCGGCCTGCTTCGCTTCCATCATCACGCAGGCCGACGCGCCATCCGACAGTTGCGAGGCGTTGCCGGCAGTGATGAACTTGTCCGCCCCCATCACCGGCTGCAGCTTGGCCAGTCCTTCGTAGGTGGTGCCGCGGCGGTTGCAGGTATCCTGGTCGATCGTCACCTCGCGCTGCGACACCGCGCCGGTTTCCTTGTCGGTCACCGCCATCGTGGTGGTGCAGGCGACGATCTCGTCACGGTAACGGCCGGCGAGCTGCGCTTCCTCGGTCTTGCGCTGGCTCTCGGCCGAGAAGCGGTCCTGGGCTTCGCGGGAAATGCCGTAGCGCGCGGCAACGATGTCGGCGGTGTCGATCATCGGCAGGTAGAGTTCCGGCTTGTTCTCCAGCAGCCAGGGATCGATGCCCGAATCGCCGCTCTCGCGGGTGCGGATGTGCGAGATGCTCTCGACACCGCCGGCGATCATCGACGGCGCGCCGTCGAGCACGATGCGTCCGGCGGCCATCGCGATCGCCTGCAGGCCGGAAGCACAGAAGCGGTTGACCGTGGTGCCGGCGATGCTGATCGGCAGGCCGGCGCGGATCACGGTCTGGCGCGCGATATTGCGGCCGGTGGTCCCTTCCGGGTAGCCACAGCCGAGGATCGCATCCTCGATCGTGGCCGGGTCGATGCCCGCGCGCTCGACCGCGGCGCGCACCGCGAAGGCGGCCAGGGCGGCGCCCGGGGTGATGTTGAATTCGCCGCGGTGCGCCTTGGTCAGCGGGGTGCGGGCGGTTGATACGATGACGGCTTCGCGCATGGTGTATGTCTCCAGATATGTTGTCGGTTGGTGCGCCCGGTTGTGCGGTTCGGTGCTCGGCTCAGCCGATCTTGTTCAGGCTGGCGAAATCGGCGCCGCGCTCGACCAGTTCGACCAGCAGCGGCGAAGGCTTCCAGAACAATGGGTCTTCCTGCGCGAATGCGCGGATGTCGGCCAGGATCTTCGGCAGGCCGACCATGTCGGCGTACTTCATCGGTCCGCCGCGATAGCGCGGAAAACCGTAGCCGTGCACGAAGGTCACGTCGACGTCGAGCGGACGCAACGCGATCTTCTGGTGCACCACGTTGGCGCCTTCGTTGACCATCGCGGCCATGTAGCGGCGCATGATTTCTTCGTCGGTGAAGCTGCGCGGCGCGATGCCGGCGCGCTCGCGCTCGGCGGCGACGATCGCCTCGACTTCCGGATCGGGCGTGCCGGCGCGGGCGCCGTCCGGATACAGGTAGTAGCCGCGCCCGGTCTTCTGGCCGAACCAGCCGCGCTCGCACAGGCGGTCGGCGATCTGCACGTAGCGCGCGCGCGGGTCGCGGGTGGCGGCACGGCGCTTGCGGGTGGCCCAGCCGATATCGCCGCCGGCCAGGTCGGACATCTGGTAGGGGCCGATCGGGTAGCCGAACCCGCGCACCGCCTTGTCGATCTGGTAGGGCGAGGCGCCGTCTTCCATCATGTAGTCGGCCGCCTGGCGGTACACCGCGAGGATGCGGTTGCCGATGAAGCCGTCGCACACGCCGGCGCGCACCGGGGTCTTGCGCAGCTTTTTGGCCAGTTCGAAGGCGGTGGCCACCACGTCGGGCGCGACCTTGGCCGGCACCACGATCTCCAGCAGCTTCATGATGTTCGCCGGCGAGAAGAAGTGCAGGCCGATCACATCCTGCGGACGCGAGATGGCGGCCGCCAGTTCGTCGATGTCGAGGTAGGAAGTATTCGTGGCCAGCACCGCGCCGGGCTTGCAGACGCGGTCCAGTTCCGCAAACACGGCCTTCTTGACGTCCATGTCCTCGAACACGGCCTCGATCACCAGGTCCACCTCGGCCAGCGCATCGTAGGAGGTGCTGCCGTGCCAGCGGGCCATCACGGCATCCTTGGCGTCCGCCGTCATGCGCTGCTTGGCCACCAGGCCGGCGTAGACTTTTTCCACGTTCGCGCGGCCGCGCGCCAGCGAGGCCTCGTCGCGTTCGATCATGGTCACCGGCAGGCCGGCATCCAGCACCGCGACCGCGATCCCGGCGCCCATGGTGCCGCCGCCGACCACGCCCACGCTGTCGATCGCGCGCGGACGGCTGGACTGGGTCTCGGGCGACTTGGCCGCTTCGCGCTCGGCGAAGAAAGCGTGCACCAGCCCGGCACGCTGCGGGCTGTCCAGGCATTCCAGGAACAGCTTGCGCTCGAGCGCGAGGCCTTCCGCGAACGGCAGGTCGAGCGCGCCCTGCACCGCATCGACGATCTTCGCCGGCGAAAACAGGCCGCGCGACTTCTTCGCGGTGTCGAGGCGCGCCGCCTCGATGGCGGCGCCTTGCGCTTCGCGGTCGGCGAGCGCGGCGGCGTCGCGGGTGAGGCGCACCGGCGCGCCGGCCGCCACCAGCTCCCTGGCATAGGCCAGGCCCTGCTCCACCGGATCGCCGTCGCCGACGCGGTCGACCAGGCCCAGCGCCAGTGCTTCGGCGGCGTCCACGTGGCGGCCGCTGAGCATCAGGTCGAGTGCGGCCTGTGCCCCGATCAGGCGCGGCGTGCGCTGGGTGCCGCCGGCGCCCGGCAGCAGGCCGAGCTGGACTTCCGGCAGGCCCATCCTGGCCGCCGGCAGCGCCAGCCGGTAGTGGGCCGCGAGTGCCACTTCGAGGCCGCCGCCGAGCGCCGGACCGTGGATCGCGGCCACCACGGGCTTGCCGCAAGCTTCGATGCGGTTGCAGACGTCCGGCAGCGCCGGCGCCATCGGTGGCTTGCCGAATTCGCGGATGTCGGCGCCGCCGATGAAGGCGCGGCCGGCGCCGACCAGCACGACCGCCGCCACCGCGGGGTCCGCATCGGCCGCCTCGATCGCCGCCAGCAGGCCGCTGCGCACGGCGACGCCGAGCGCATTGACCGGGGGGTTATCGATGCTTACCAGAAGGATGTCGCCGCGCTGCTCGCGCTTGACGACCGCAGTGGATGCGCCGGAATTCATGGATGCTGTCTCCTTAGGGTTATTTCGCTGTGCGAAACTCTGTTTTGAAATACGATTCCAAGTCAACGATACCTTATTTTTATCGCCAGTGTAAATGGTCTTGTTTTCCGTATTTACCGCTCCTGTGGCGCCGAATGAACGGCCCGCGATGCGGGTTATGCCAGGTTTTGCGAATCCAGGCGTAGCGGCCGATAATTTCGCTATGCGAACCGTCATTTCACAAAACTATTGACACTCATCTTTCGCATATGTGAGTATCCGACTCGACCAGGACGAAGATGCCAGGCAAACAGATGAAGCGGAGACAAGCAAGATGGACGAAGACATCCGGTCATTCGACGATGACGACAGCACCAAGGACCGCCAGTTCGTGACGGCGCTGGCGCGCGGACTGGAGATACTGCGCTGTTTCCGCCCCGGCGAAGCGGCGCTATCCAACAGCGAGATGGCCAAGCGCACCGGCATGCCCAAGCCGACGATCTCGCGCCTGACCTATACCCTGACCCGCCTCGGTTACCTGAACTATTCGCCCGACCAGGGGCGCTACCAGCTCGGCGCCGGGGTGCTGGCCCTCGGCCATACCCTGCTGGCCAACCTCGACGTGCGCAAGCTGGCCCACGCGGGCATGCAGCAACTGGCCGAGTACGCGCAGTGCAGCGTCGCGATCGGCATTCGCGACCGGCTGAACATGGTGTACGTGGAAGCCTGCCGCGGCAGCGCGGCCGTCACGCTGCGGCGCGAGGCGGGCTCGCGCATCCCGCTGGCCACCACCGCAATGGGCAAGGCTTACCTGTGCGGACTGGCCCAGGGCGAACGCGACTTCCTGATGGACCACATCCGCCTGCAGACGGAAGTGAACTGGCCGAGGATCAAGGCCGACATCGAACAAGGTTTCAAGGACTACCAGGACCGCGGCTTCTGCCTGTCGTCGGGTATCTGGGACGCGAACATCAGCGCAGTCGGCGTACCCCTGGTCTACGCCGACTCCGCCAAGACGATGGCATTCAACTGCGGCGGCCCGGCCTTCCTGCTGCCGCGCGAGCGCCTGGTGGAGGACCTCGGGCCGCGGCTGGTGCAACTGGTGCGCAACGTGGAAGTCAACATGGGGCGCCATATCGATTGATACACGATTTTCGGCGGGTGCAAGCCCGCCGGTGGGAGACCGGTCCGGCAGGACGCGGTCATGCAAGCAAATCAGAAAGGTGGAGACAATGAACAAGGCAAAAACGATCGCCCTGGCCATGGCGGCCCTGGCAGCAGGCATGGGCATGGCGCATGCAGACGAACTTCGGGTCGGCGTGGAAGTTCCCCTGACCGGTCCGTTGGCCCGGGTCGGCATGGGCACCGAGGAAGGCATCCGGGTTGCCGCCGAGGTCTTCAACAAGACCAATGGCAAGCACACGATCAAGCTCATCACGGTCGACGACGAGTCGGCCCCGGCCAAGGCGGTGGCGGCGGTCGAAAAGCTGGCCAACGAAAAGGTCCTGGCTGTGACCGGTGGCTATGGCTCGAACAACATTTCGCCGGCCTCGGACGCGGCAGACAAACTGGGACTGGTCTACGTCAGTTCCGGCGGCGTCGACGACAGCCTGGTCAACAGCGGCCGCAAGAACTTCTTCCGTATTAATAACTCGGCCGGCTACCAGAAGGCGCTGGTGGGCCTGATCTCCGACCTGAACGTCAAGTCGGTATCGATCGTCTATTCGACCAAGGAAGCCACCCAGAGCCTGGCGACGGGCATCGAGAAGACCCTGGCCGCGAAGGGCGTCAAGGTGTCGATGCATGCCTTCGATCCGGCGATCACCGACTTCAAGCCGATCATCAACAAGATCAAGCTGCAAGACCGCTCCGAGTTCATCGCCATGTCCGGCTACGAAAACGACTACGTCGGCATCCTGCGCGCCGCGCGCGTGCTCAAGCCGAACGTCAAGGGCATCGCCGGCGTGTGGTCGCTGGCGACGCCGAAGATGGCGTCGGACTTCCCCGACCTGATGCAGAACGTCTACGGCACCGCGGTCCTGCCCTACCCGGTCGCGTTCAACACCCCCGACGGCAAGCTGTTCGCCGATACCTACCGCAAGCTGTTCAACAAGGAACCCGACTACCTCGGCCAGTTCGGCTACGTGCAATCGATGCTGCTGTTCGAAGCCATCGCGCGCGCCGCCGACAAGGGCACGCTGCAGAAGAACGGCGTGGCCGAGGAAATGCGCAAGACCGATCGCCAGACCCTGATCGGCCGCGTGCAGTTCGACGCGAAAGGCGACAACAAGAACTTCACCCAGCGCATGGGGCAGCACCAGGGCAAGCAGATCGTGCTGGTATGGCCGAAGGATGCCGCGACCGGCAAGCCGGTCTATCCGGGCGTGCCTTGGTAAGCGCTTGCGCATAGTCGACGGGGGCGGCTCCGCCCCCTGGTGAATTTGAATGGGATGCATACATGTCTGAATTGATCATGCAAGCCGTGTATTCCGGTTTGCTGCAGGGCGGGTCCTATGCCCTGATCGCACTCGGCCTGGCGCTGGTATTCGGCGCCATGAAGATCATCAACCTCGCGCACGGCGAACTGGTACTGCTGGCCGCCTACATCGCCTACACCGTGGAGACCAAGTTCGGCGCCAATCCGCTGGCGGCGATTCCGGTGGCGGTCGTGATCGTGACCTTGACCTCGGCCGTCATCTATTTCCTGGTCGGCCGCATCAAGACCAACCGCGAAATCAACTCGCTGACGCTGACCTATGGCGTGGGCGTCATCCTGACCAACCTGGTGCTGCTGATCTGGAGCGCGGACGTGCGCGCCACCAGTTCGCCCTGGATGCAGGAAGCCTTCGTGCTCGGTCCGCTGTACAGCATGCGCAGCGAAGTGCTGTTCTTCGGCGTCAGCGTGGTGCTGATCGGCGGAATCTGGTGGTGGCTCTCGCGCAGCTGGTACGGCCGCGCGGTGCGGGCCGTCTCCAGCAACCGCGACGCTGCCAAGCTGATGGGGATTAATCCCGGCTTGACCGAACTGGTCTCGTTCATCGTGGCCGGCATCATGGCCGCCTTTGCCGGCGTCGCGCTGTTCAGCTATGGCGTCGTTACCCCTGCCTTCGGCGGCGTGTTGACGGTCAAGGCCTTCATCATTACCGTACTGGCCGGCATCGGCTCGATCCCGGGCGTCCTGATCGGCGCCGTGCTGCTCGGCGTCGTCGAGGCGCTGACCGTGACCCTGGCCAGCTCGGCGCTGCAAGAGCTGGCCGGCATGGGATTGTTCCTGCTGGTGCTGTTCATCATGCCGAACGGCCTGTTCGGCGCAACCCGGAGGCGCGGATGAAGCCCGATACCTTGCCCACCAAGCAAAAGCGCACTGCCCCCGCGCTGATCGCCGCCCTGCTGGCGGTGTATGTCGTGGTGCCGCTGGTCTTCGGCGCCAACAACTACATCATGAGCCTGGTGATCGCCTCGCTGGTCATCGGCGGCATCGCCCTGTCCTGGGCCCTGCTGGGCAACCTCGGCGGCATGGTCAGCTTCGGCCACGCGGCATTCTTCGGCGTCGGCGCGTATGCCTCGGCGATCTTCTCGATGCAGCATGGGGTGCCGGTATTCGCCGCGATGCTGCTCGGCGGCGCCGGCGCAATGGTCTCCGCGCTCCTGATGCTGCCGGTGCTGCGGCTGCGCGGACCGTATTTTGCGCTGGCGATCCTGGCGTATGCGCATATCTTCCGCATCCTGGCCAACGAATGGACCTCGGTCACCGGCGGTTCGGCCGGCATCTCGAGCATTCCGCGTCTACCGACGCTGTTCGGCTACGACTTCAGCAGCAGGGTCGGCAACTACCTGGTGATCCTGAGCATCGTGCTCGTATTCGCCGCGGTGTATGAGATGATCCGCCGCAGTCCGCACGGGCTGGCGCTGCGCGCGATGCACGACAGCGACGACGCGACCCGGGTCGTGGGCGTGAACAATACCCTGCTCAAGGCCATGATGCTGCTGGTGTCGAGCTTCATGTGCGGTGTGGTGGGCGCCTTCAATGCCCATTACATCAACTTCCTCGAGCCGGATTACGCCTTCAGCGCACTGTGGGTCACGATCCCGATCGTGGCGGCGATCTTCGGCGGCTATCGCACCATTGCCGGCCCGCTGGTCGGTGCCGTGGTGGTCTACCTGATCGACCAGCTGGTCGTCAAAAACATCATCCCGACAGGCCACCAACTGGTGCTGGGCGTGGTGCTGGTCGCGATGATCATCGCCAGCCCCGACGGCCTGCTGCCGCTGGTACGCAAGTTCATGAGGAAAAAAAATGCTGCAGCTTGAAAACGTCACCGTGCGCTTCGGCGGTCTCACCGCGGTCAACGACGTCTCGCTGTCGGTCGGCAGCGGCGACGTGGTCGGCCTGGTCGGGGCTAACGGCGCCGGCAAGACCACCTTGTTCAACGCGGTCTCGGGCCTCGTCCGCCCCACCGGCGGGCGCATCGTGTTCGACGGCCGCGACGTGTTGCGCGCGCCGATGTACCAGCGCGCACGGATGGGAATCGGCCGTACTTTCCAGATCCCGCAACCGATGCACGAGCTGACGGTGCGCCAGAACCTGATGGTGGCGCAGCGCTTCGGCACCGGCGCCATCGACGAGCGGCGCATCGACGAGATCCTGGACTTCACCGGACTGGCGCCGAAGGCCGGCCGCGATGCCGCCACCGGCCTGGCCCTGACCGAGCTGAAGGCGCTGGAAGTGGCCAAGGCGCTGGCCACCAATCCCAGCCTGCTGCTGCTGGACGAAGTCCTGGCGGGCCTGGAAACGACGGCCAAGCGCCACTTCATGAACATGCTCAAGCAACTGCACCAGCAGTTCAAGCTCGGCATCCTCATCATCGAGCACGACATCGAAACCATCAGCAAGCTGTGCCAACGCGTCGCCGTGCTGAATTTCGGTCAATTGATCGCCGAGGGCGAGCCGGCCGACGTGTTCAGCAATCCAGCCGTGGTGAAGAGTTACACCGGGGCCGATATCGGCGGGGATGCGGAACCGACTGGAGGAGCACGCCATGCTTGAGATTAACAACCTGCGCGCGGGCTATGGCGCGATCAACGTGCTGTGGGACCTGTCGCTGAACATCGAGGCGGGCAAGCTGACCACGATCATCGGGCCGAATGGCGCCGGCAAGACCACCCTGCTGCGAGCGGTGATGGGCCTGGTCCCGGTGTCGCAGGGCACGATCACGCTGGACGGAAAATCGCTGGGCGACATTCCGACCTGGAAGATGACCGAGGCGTCGATGGCGATGATTCCCGAAGGCCGCATGGTCTTCCGCGACATGACGATCGAGGAAAACCTGATGATGGGCGCCTTCGCCCCCCGCCACCGCGCGGCCGCGCCGGGTAACCTCGAGAAGTCCTACCAGATGTTCCCGCGCCTGCGCGAACGCCGCAAGCAGCTGGCCGGATCGCTGTCCGGTGGCGAGGCCCAGATGCTGGCCATGGCACGCGGCCTGATGAGCGACCCCAAGCTGCTGATCATCGACGAGCCTTCGCTCGGCCTGGCCCCGGTGATGGTCAACGAACTGTTCGACATCCTGGGACGGCTCAAACAGGACAAGCGTACCATCGTCCTGGTCGAACAGAATACGCAACGGGCAGTCGGCGTCGCCGATCACGTTTACCTGATGCAAAGCGGCAAAGTCGTGCTGTCCCAGCCGGCCGCCGAGGTGAGTCTCGACCACCTGCACAAGCTGTATTTCGCACGCTAAGGAGAACGGACGATGAATTTGATCGAACAATACGGTCCGCGCGAAGCGATGGAATACGACGTCGTCATCGTCGGCGGCGGCCCGGCCGGCTTGTCAAGCGCAATCCGGCTGAAGCAGCTGGCCTCGGAACAGGGCCGCGAGGTCTCGGTCTGCGTGCTCGAAAAAGGCGGTGAGCTGGGCGCGCACATCCTGTCGGGCGCGGTGATGGACCCGCGCGCGCTGGACGAACTGTTCCCGAACTGGAAGGAACTCGGCGCACCGCTGAACACGGCCGTTACCGAAGACCGCGTGCTGTTCCTGACCGAGACCAAATCCTACGCCACCCCGCACTTCATGGTGCCCAAGGCGCTGACCAACCACGGCAACTACGTGATTTCGCTGGGCAATGTGGTGCGCTGGCTGGGCCAGCAGGCGGAAGCGCTCGGCGTCGAGATCTTTCCGGGCTTCCCCGCCGCCGAGATCCTGTTTAACGACGACGGCTCCGTGAAAGGCGTCGCCACCGGCAACATGGGCGTGAACCGCGAAGGCGAACCGACCGACGCGTTCCAGTTAGGGATGGAGTTGCACGCCAAGTACACGCTGTTCGCCGAAGGCTGCCGCGGCCACCTGGGCAAGCAGCTGATCGCCAGGTACGACCTGGACAAGGGCAAGGATCCGCAGACCTACGGCATCGGCATCAAGGAACTGTGGGAGATCGACCCGGCCAAGCACAAGCCGGGCCTGGTGATCCACACCGCCGGCTGGCCGCTGGACGCCAGCACCTACGGCGGCTCCTTCCTGTACCACCTGGAGAACAACCAGGTCGCGGTCGGCTTCGTGGTCGGCCTGGCCTAACAGAACCCATATCTGTCGCCGTACGAGGAATTCCAGCGCTATAAAACCCACCCGGACATCCGCCACTTCTTCGAAGGCGGCAAGCGGATTTCGTATGGCGCGCGCGCGATCACCGCCGGCGGCCTGCAGTCGCTCCCCAACACCGTGTTCCCGGGCGGCGCCCTGGTCGGCGACGATGCCGGCTTCCTGAACGTGTCCCGCATCAAGGGCAGCCACGCGGCGATCAAGACCGGCATGCTGGCCGCCGACGCCGCCTTCGCGGCCCTCGGCGAAGGACGCCAGCACGACGAACTGGTGAGCTACCCGGCCGCTTTCGAGCAGTCCTGGCTGCACGAGGAATTGCACGTGGCGCGCAACTTCAAGCCGTGGATGAGCAAAGGTTTATATTTGGGCACGCTCATGACCGGCATCGACCAGATTCTGTTCAAGGGCAAGGCGCCGTGGACCCTGCACCACCGGCATGCCGACCACGAATGCCTGCGCCCGGCCTCAAGCTTCAAGCCGATCGCGTATCCGAAACCGGACGGCAAGCTGACGTTTGATCGCCTGTCCTCGGTGTTCATCTCGAACACGAATCACGCGGAAGACCAGCCGGTGCACCTGACCCTGAAGAACCCGGCTATTCCGGTCGAGGTCAACCTGGCCAAGTACGCCGGTCCGGAACAGCGCTACTGCCCGGCCGGGGTGTACGAGTTCGTCAAGACGGACGAAGGCCGCGACCGGCTGCAGATCAACGCCCAGAACTGCGTGCACTGCAAGACCTGCGACATCAAGGATCCGACCCAGAACATCGTGTGGGTCACGCCGGAAGGCGGCGGCGGGCCGAATTATCCGAATATGTAATCCACTTTCACGATCGAAGAGAACGACGATGAGCCAAACAAAAGCCGTATTCCATTGGGATGACCCGCTGCTGCTGAACGCGCAGCTGAACGACGAAGAGCGCATGGTGCGCGATGCCGCCAGCGCCTACTGCCAGGACAAGCTGAAGCCGCGCATCCTGGAAGCT
>NZ_JBKFGF010000007.1:0-5171 GCF_051233485.1 Massilia sp. LXY-6 | reverse complement strand
GTGGCGGTGACGCCGGCGTCGGCGCCGTTGATCGCACCGGCCAGGCCCGACAGCGAGAAATCGCTCATGGGAATACTGACCGGAGTGCCGTTGCCGACGGTAATCGTCATCGAACTGCCGGCCCCCTGGAAGGTCTTGGCGGGATCGACGACGTCCGAACTCAGCTTGTCAGCGATGGCCAGCTTGCTGACTTCGATCGCGTAGGTGCCGGCGGCGGCGCCGCCGCCGGCCGGCGCGCTGGCCTTCAGCACTGTAGCGTCGGACGAAGCGGCGGTCAGCGCCGCCAGCGAGGTGCCGGTCACCGACTTGACCGCCGTCTGGAACGACGAGATCGCGCTTTTCAGCGAGCCGAATGCGGACAGCTTCGATTTGTAGCTGCTTTCCTTGGCCTGGATCTGGGTCAGTGGCGTGCTCTCGGCCTGCATCAGCTGGGTAACCAGCGAGTTGATGTCCAGGCCCGATCCGATACCGGTGGCGGAGATTCCCATCGTCTGTCCTTGTCGTTAAGCCTTTTCCCGCAGCAGCAGGCCTTGCATCTTGTCGATCGAATGCGACAGCGCCAGCGCCTCCGCGCTCGGGAACTGGCGCAGCACTTCCTGCGTCGCGCTGTCGACGATCTTGACGACCGTCTTGCCACTTTCCTCGTCGATCGAGAAACGCAGACCCTGGGCCGTGAACTGGGTATGCTCGTTCAGCCTGGCGACGGCCTTTTCGACCGCCTCGCGGGCTGGCCCCTGTTCCTTGCCGGCGCCCGCGTTCGGCGCCGACGTCACGCTCCTGGCTGACGGGTTGGACGAAGTCGCAGCTGCGTTGCCGAGCGCAGCCTGTACGCTACCAGATAACGAATTCAGCATCACAACACTTCCTTCCAAAACGGCACTGTGCGAGATGTTTCCGCAACACCTCGCACAGCTTTCCTGACCGAATTATAAACCGCGATCAGCGCAGCAGGCTCATCACGCCGTTCGGCAGCTGGTTGGCCTGGGCCAGCATCGCGGTGCCGGCCTGCTGCAGGATCTGGCCACGGGTCAGCTTGGCGGTTTCAGCGGCGAAGTCGGTATCCATGATGCGGCTCTTCGCGGCGGACTGGTTCTCGATCGAGCTGTTCAGGTTGTTGATCGCATAACCCATGCGGTTCTGCGCGGTACCCAGCGAAGCGCGCTCGGTGTTCAGTGCCGCCAGGGCGGTGTCGACCTGAGCGATCGCACTGGAAGCGGCGGAGGCGCTATCGATTGGGGTGATCGTCATGCCTGCGTAGAGGGCGTCGGCACCGAAGCTGACCGTGATCTTCTGGCCGGAGTCGGCGCCGATCTGGATGTCCTTGGTGGCACCGGCCGCGCTCAGCACGGCGCTGCCGTTGAACTTGGTATCGGTGGCGATACGCTGGATCTCGGTGTTCAGCGCCAGGACTTCGGTATTGATGTTGCTCCACTCGGCCGAGCCGTTGGTGCCGTTGGCGCCCTGGACTGCCAGTTCGCGGATGCGCTGCAGCGCGTCGGAGATATTCGACAGCGCGCCGTCTGCGGTCTGGATCAGCGAAATGCCGTCGTTGGCGTTACGCGCTGCCACGGTCATGCCGCGGATCTGCGAGTCCATCTTGGTCGCGATCGACAGGCCGGCTGCGTCGTCCTTGGCGCTGTTCACACGCAGACCCGAAGACAGGCGCTGCAGCGAGGTCGACAGGTCGCTAGCCGAGGTGTTGAGGTTGCGTTGTGCGTTCAGCGAAGCCAGGTTGGTGTTGATGACGGACATGGTAGTTCTCCTGTGAGCAGAGTACGGCTTGGTTAGCTTTCGTTTTTCGGTTCGTCGCTTGTTCAGCGGGGTTGAATTGTTTAACGGAGAGGTTCGCCAAAGCTTGAGGGCTTTTTTAAAAAAAGTTGGAAATGGTCAACTTTTCATCCTAGCCCTGTGACGCAAACCCTTGAATTAGGGCCCCTTTTATGTTCACAAGGAGCAATAACCACTCATCACTGCTCGCTACAATACTGACTGTCGAACCCGCCCGCGTTGCACCGTTGTCGTCAGCGCCCGCGTTTTCTTTAACTGGACCTTCCACGCATGCAAATCATCGACCAAGCACCACCAACCCAAGCCGACGAACTCTTCGCCCAGGGGCTGGACGCGCACCGGCGCGGCGACTTGGGCATGGCCATCCACTTGTATGAACAGGCGCTGCAGCGCGAGCCGGAGCATTTCGACGCCCTGCACCACGTCGGTATCGCCGCCTACCATGCCGGCAACCACGACATCGCGCTGCAGTTCATCGGCGCCGCCATCGAGCGCAACGCCGCGGTGTCGACTGCTTACAGCAACTTGGGTAATGTGTACCAGGCCCTCGACCAGCATGCGGCGGCGCTGGCCTGCTACGACCAGGCACTCCTGCTGGATGCCGGGAATGCCGATGCCCATTACAACCGCGGCAACATCCTGCGGCGGCTCGATCGGCTCGACGAGGCGCTGGCCAGTTATGAGCGCGCGCTGGTGCTGCATCCCCGCGACGTCGACGCCTGGAACAACCGCGCCGTGGTGCTGCAGGACCTGGAACGCTACGATGACGCGCTCGAGAGCGCGGGCCAGGCGCTGGAACTGGCCCCAGGACTTGCCGCCGCCCACAACAACCGCGGCAATATCCTGATGCTGATGCAGCGCCGCGACGAGGCGCACCGCAGCTTCGAGGCCGCGCTCGCGCTGCAGCCCGACTACGCCGAGGCGTGGTCGAACCTCGCCGCCAACCAGGCAGCGCAAGGTCGGCACGAAGCGGCGCTGGCGAGCTACGCGCGCGCACTGGAGTTCGGCCCGGCCGTGCCCGAAACCCACAAGCGCCACGGCGACCTGCTGTGCACCCGCGGCCGGCACGACGAGGCCTTGGCCGCTTACGAACGCGCGACGACCCTGCGGCCCGACTATCTGGAAGCGTGCATGGCACGCGGCCAGCTGCTGATGGAACGCGAACGGCACGAGGATGCGCTGCAATGCTTCCATGTGGCGATCGCCATCGACGCGGACAACCGGGAGGCGCATTTCCGCCGCGGCCTCGCCCTGCGCCATCTGAAAAGACACGAGGCCGCGCTGCTCAGCTTCGAGCGGGCAATCGCACTGCGCGACGATGAAGACGCCGGCGCCCACGTCATGCACGGCCACACGCTGCACGCGCTGGACAAGTTCGAAGACGCGGCGCATGCCTATGAGTGCGCGCTCGAACTCGATCCTGATCACTACGATGCCATCGTCGGCCACGGCATCACGCTGCAGCGGCTGCGCCATTTCGACAAGGCAGCCGCGAGCTTTGCCCGCGCCATTGCCATTGCGCCGGATCGGCCGGACGGGCATCTGAATCTGGGCAACGTTTACCAGGATATCGGTAACGTGGAAGGCGCTCTGGCCAGCTATACGAAAGTGATCGCGCTGCTCCCTGACGATCCGGTGGCCTACAACAACCGCGCCAATCTGTACGAAGGCCTCCGACAGTTCCCGGCTGCCTTGCAGGACTACGACAAGGCGATCGAACTGAGGCCCGATTTCGTCAGCGCTTACTGGAACAAGTCGCTGCTGTGCATGCGGATGGGCGAATTCGAGTCCGGCCTGAGCGGCTATGAATGGCGCTGGAAAGCCGAGCACCTGGCGGTGTTCCGCGAAAACCGCGACTTCACCCAGCCGCTATGGCTCGGCCAGCAGGACCTGGCGGGCAAGACCATCCTGCTGTATGCCGAGCAGGGCCTGGGGGACACGCTGCAGTTCGTCCGCTACGCGCCGATGGTGGCCGCGCGCGGCGCCCGCGTGATCCTCGAAGTCCAGCGCCCGCTGGTCAAGCTGATGCAGACGCTGGCGGGCGCCAGCGAGGTGCTCGCCAAGGGCGATGCGCTGCCGGACTTCGACTTCCACTGCCCTCTGCTGAGCCTGCCGCTGGCGTTCATGACCACGCTGGCGACGATCCCCGTGCCGGACGCCTACCTCGCGAGCGACGCTGCCCGTGAGAAGGACTGGAATGCGCTGCTGGGCCCGGCCCGCGGCCCGCGCGTGGGCCTGGCCTGGAGCGGCAATCCGGTGCACAAGAACGACCACAACCGCAGTATCGCTTTCGACGAGCTTGCCGACGTGCTCACGCCGGCCTGCGAGTTCGTCTCGCTGCAGAAAGAATATCGCGCCTCCGACGTAGCGCTGCTGGCGGCCAGCACGGTGCGTGATGTCAGCCCCCAATTGCAGGACTTCACCGACACCGCGGCTCTGTGCGCCGCGATGGACGTCATCGTGGCGGTCGACACCAGCATTGCCCACCTGGCCGGCGCCCTCGGCAAGCCGGTCTGGATCCTGCTGCCGGAAGCCTCGGACTGGCGCTGGCTGCTCGAACGCAGCGACAGCCCGTGGTATCCGAGCGCGCGCCTGTACCGCCAGCAGCTGGGCGAGGACTGGAGCGCCGTCCTGGCGCGCGTGCGCGCCGACCTGGATGCGCTCGCGGGCGCTGGACGATGAGCGTGCCGGTGAATGTGCCGATCGAGCCGCGAGCCGAGTCCCTGTTCGCGCAGGGGCTGGAATGGCATCGCCAGGGTTTGCTGGAGCAGGCGCTGGCCGCCTACGAACAGGCACTGCAGCTGCAGCCCGGCTACTTCGACGTGCTGCACCATATCGGCATTCTCGCCTACCAAGCGGGCGATTACGCCAGCGCGGGGCAATTCCTGCATGCCGCCATCGAGGTGGACGGCAGCACGGCGCCCGTCTGGAACACGCTCGGCAACGTGATGAAGGCGCGCGGGCGGCTGGAGGCGGCGGTCGCCGGTTATAGCCAGGCCCTCGCCATCGCTCCCGCCTACGCCGATGCCCATTACAACTGCGCCAATGCATTGCAGGCATTGGGCCGCTACGAGGAAGCGCTGGCCAGCTACGATAACGCGCTCGCGCTCGACGCCGGCACCGTGCAGGCCTGGAACAACCGCGCCACAGTCCTGCAACAGATCGGCCTCCTGGACGAGGCGCTGGCCAGCCTCGACGTCGTACTCAGGCTGCAGCCCGCGCATGCCGAAGCCCACAATAACCGCGGCAACGTGCTGGCGCGCCAGCACCGCAGCGAGGCCGCGCTGGAAAGCTTCGAACGCGCGCTGGCCTGCCGCCCGGACTACGCCGATGCCTTCGTCAACCGCGCCAAGCTGCTCAAGGACCTGGGGCACCTCGAGGCC
>NZ_JBKFGF010000069.1:0-7890 GCF_051233485.1 Massilia sp. LXY-6 | reverse complement strand
GTGCACCTGACCCTGAAGAACCCGGCTATTCCGGTCGAGGTCAACCTGGCCAAGTACGCCGGTCCGGAACAGCGCTACTGCCCGGCCGGGGTGTACGAGTTCGTCAAGACGGACGACGGCCGCGACCGGCTGCAGATCAACGCCCAGAACTGCGTGCACTGCAAGACCTGCGACATCAAGGATCCGACACAGAACATCGTGTGGGTCACGCCGGAAGGCGGCGGCGGGCCGAATTATCCGAATATGTAATTCGGTCGGGGTGGTGGGCGCGCTGGGCCGGCGTTTCCACTCCTTCCGCCACCACCTTCAAGCCCAGCTTGTGCGCCATGGCGACGATCGCCTCGTACAGCGCCAGCTCCCCGCCCTCCCCGTCCAGCGTCTGCGCCAGCGAGGGGTCGGTCTTCACGAAGCCGATGTCGTAGCGCTTCAGGTAGGCCAGCGAGGCATAGCTGGTGCCGAAGTGGTCGAGCGCCACCTGCAATCCCAGCATGCGGTATTGCGCCAGCCGCCCAGGCAGCGCGTCGGCGCCGCCGGCCAGCGCGCCTTCACTGATCTCGACCACGATGCTCTGCGGCGGCGCCAGCTCGCGCAGATCGTCGCGCCAGCCCTGGTACTGGCCGGCATCGCGCCGGAACTGCACCGGCGACTTGTTCACGCTGACCTGGAAGTCAAGGGCGATGCTGTGCTGCCAGCACCGGACCTGGCGCGCGGCTTCGCGGAACACCCAAGCGCACCAGCGGCTGCTCGAGCAGGTCTTCGATCTCGCAGCCCAGCAGCGCCGCCATCTTCGGGTTGACGAAGGTGATGAAGCCGAGCGCGTCGATCTCCCAGATGCCCTCGTCGGCGCAGTGGACGATGCGGCGGAAGCGTTCCTCGCTGCTTTCAAGCGCGGCCAGCTTGCCGTCGACCGGCTCGACCACGATGCGGCAGGCCTGGCCGCTGCCGTCGGCGCTGACGCCGCTGTCGAGCTGTTGCATGGCGAGCAGCGCCGCCAGCACGTGCACGTCCTTGTCCATCTCACCTCGCAGTGTGCTTGATGCCTGGTGTTATTGATGAGCCCGGTTCAAGCGGCGCTCGGCACGGCGCTGCAAGCCTTCGAAGAACAGGCTCAAGACCCAGTAGACGATGGCCGCTGCGACGTAGAGCGGCAATGGACGGAACGTGACGGAGATCAATTCTTTGGTGACAAGCATCAGCTCGGTCATCGTGATCACGGACACCAGCGAGGTGTCCTTGATCAGGCTGATCAGGGTATTGCTCATCGACGGCACCGCTCCCCGCAGCGCCTGCGGCAGCACCACATGGCACAGGGTCCGGCCCCAGCCGAGCCCGAGGCTGAAGGCGGCCCGCCACTGGCCCTGGGCGACGGCCTTGATCGCGCCGCGCAGGCTCTCGGACAGATAGGCGCCGGCGTTCAGCGACAGGGTCAGCACCCCGGCCGCGACCGGCGTGAATTCGATCCCGATGCTCGGCAGGCGGTAGTAGACCACGAACAACTGCACCAGCAGCGGCGTGCCGCGGAACACGCTGACGTAGAGTGCTGCCGGCCAGCGCAGCGGCGCCCAGGGCGCGACCCGCAACAGCGCGGTCGGCAGGCCCAGCATCAGGCCGCCGAGCATGGCGGACACCGCCAGCAGCAGGGTGGTGCCGGCGCCGCGCAGCATGAGCGGGGCGGATTCCTGCAACAACGAGCGCAGGTCCAGCAGGGCCTGGACGTCCATGCGCCGGCTCAGCCGCGGCTCATTGCGGCGCGCGGGTGGCGTCGACGCCGAACCACTTCATCGACGCGGCTTTCAGGCTGCCGTCGGCGCGCGCTTCCTCGAGCGCCTTGTCGACGGCGGCGCGGAAGGCCGGATTGCCCTTGCGCAAGGCGATGCCGGTGCGCTCGACCGCGCCCACGCGCGCGCCTGCGCGGATCGGCAGCTGCGAGGATTTCAGCAGGTAGGCCACCATCAGGCTGTCATTCAGGGCCGCGTCGACCCGCCCGAACGCCAGGTCCTGCAGGTTTTCCGGCGCCGCCGGATAGCTCTTCACGTCGATGCCGGGCACGGCCTTGGCCTGCTGCTCGAACACGCTGCCCTGCCCGACGCCGACCTTCTTGCCCTTCAGGTCTTCCAGCCTGGCGTATTCGATGCGCTCGTTGCGACGCACGATCAGCTGCGGCGTCGAATAGGTGTAGGGCTGGGAGAAATCGAAGGCCTGCTGGCGCTTCGGCGTGATGTTCACCTGGCTGATGATGACGTCGTACTTGCCGGCGCCCAGGCCGGACAGGATGGCGGTCCATTCGGTGGTCACGAATTCGGGCTTCAGGCCCAGCTTCGCGGTCACCAGCCTGGCGACGTCGACGTCGTAGCCGGTCAGCTGGCCGGTCTTCGGGTCCTTGAAGTTAAATGGCGGATAGGTTCCCTCGAGGGCGATGCGCAAGCTGCCGCGCGCCCTGGCGGTATCGAGCAGGTCGGCGCCGTGGGCCGGCAACGCGAGCACGGCACAGGACGTGACCGCAGCGGCTAATAAGGTCCTGCGGAAATTGTTCGGAAAACCCTTTTGCATCGCCTCGCACCCCATTCAAGCAGCAGAGCCTGATTTATAGCGGAAATACGATGATGCGAAAAGGGAATTTTAGGCCTGTCAATATAGCCTGCGGCTATGCTTGAAATTGTGGCCGGTGACGATCAGCGTGCTCTCGACCAGGGTGGACAGGCCCAGCAGCAGCTGGACCAGCTTGTCGTCGGGCAGCACCCAGACCTGCCCGGCCGGCTGCTCGGCCCCGGTTGCGGCCATGATCAGGGGCGCGATCCAGCTCGCGTCCGGCTCGACGTCGAGCAGGACCGCGTCGGCAGTGGTCTGGAGGACCACGTCACCGCCCGGCGCCAGGCTGAAGCGCACGCCGACCCCGGTCTCCTGCGGCCCGATCATCTCCCGCATGGTGATGTTGTGCTCCTCGATCCAGAGCTCGACGTCCTGGGGGGTTTCCAGCGGGGTCCAGGGCACCGGACGGAAACGGGGGCGCTCGGCGCTGTCCTTGGTCGAATCTTGGCTCATGAGGGGCTCGGCAATGTGATTGTGGGTACGGTCGGCGCGTATGCTAAGCCATGGATGACCGGACGCGCAAGCCGCACGCCTGGCCTAGGGCGCCAGCGTGACCAGCCGGACCTCGACCCGTCCGCCGTCGACCAGCAACTCGCCGGCCGCGATCGGCAGGCTGAAGCGGCGGCGCCCGGCGCTGCCCGGGTTCACGTACAGCACCCCGCCGCGTTCGGCGCTGGCCGGTTTGTGGGAATGGCCGGACACCACCACGCGCACGCCGGCGGCGCCCGGATCGATATCGAGTGCCTTGAGGTCGTGGATGACATAAACCGCGATGCCGCCGACCTCCAGGCGCGCGGTCTCGGGAATCGACCTGGCCCAGACCGCGGTATCGTTATTCCCGCGCACCACGGTCAGGGGCGCGATGGCGGCCAGGCGCTCGAGGATATCCGGTCCGCCGATGTCGCCGCCATGCACGATATGGTCGCTGCCGGCCAGGAAGTCCAGCGCTTCCGGACGCAGCAGGCCGTGCGTATCCGAAATCAGTCCGATCCGCATGGCCCGCCGCTGCGTCGCGTTCGCCACCTCAAGCGGAATGCCGGTTGCGGCTCATCTTCGTGGCGGTCCAGATCGAGTACAGGGCGGCGATGCCGACCACCACATAGACCAGGCGGCTGGCCGGGCTGCCGGCCCCGAACAGGCTGGCGACGACGTCGACGTCGAACAGGCCGACCATCGCCCAGTTCAAGCCGCCGATGATCAACAGGGCCATGGCAATGTAGTCGATCGCCGACATCGCCGCGTGCCCTTCGCGCAAGGTAGCCCGCCGCTCGGGCAGGTGCCGCCGTTCCATGGTGGGTGCGTTCATGGTTGCCATCGTGTCCTCCTTCGGAAAGGTTGATCCGATATCCAAGATAGCAAAAATGCGCCGATCGTGCGCAGTCTATCCGGCCGGGAAGCAGCCGGTAGTCAGCGGGACATCAGCCCTTCCAGGTACGGTTCAGGCCGGTATCCGCATGGATCCAGCCGCCTTTCGGGCCGCCGCGGTAATAGAAGCCGACTCCGCCCTGCCGGAAGCTGCGCACCAGGCCGCCCAGCACTTCCTCGGTCAGGCCGGCAATGCGGATGTCGGCCGCCTTGCCGGACATGTGCAGCGACTGGCGCGCGGCCGGCACGCCCTGCTCGATCAGGTGCTTGTTGGAAGCCGGGGTGCGGTAGCCGGACAGGATCTCCAGCGGCTTGTCGAGGCCGTAGCGCTCGACGAAAGCCTGGGAGGCCCACAGCGTCTCCAGCAGCTTGGGGTCGATCGCCATGCTGGCCTTGCCGTTCACGTCGCGCAGCATGTGGCACAGTTCCTGGTAGGCCGAATCGATCACTTCGCCATCCTTCCAGTACAGGACCTTGGCGCGCTCGCCGCTGGCGGGGCGGATCACGGACAGGGTGCGCGGCTTGACCCAGAAGTCGAGGTCGACCACCTGGGCGTCGAACAGGTCGGGCGGCGGCGCGATGTCGATGCTGGGGGCGTCCGGCGCGGCGGCCGGGTTGGACGCGGTGCGGGTATTGCGCTCGGCGGCCCCGGCGCCGGTCAGCGGAGTCGCGACCAGGCCGAGTGCGGTGAGGCGCAACCCGTGGTGAAGGAAATCTCTGCGGGAAGCCATAACAAACTCATCATTGGAACTTCCTTACTATATCTCAACGGACAAAAGTAAAAAAGATGAGTTCGTGGAATGGTGGAAAGTTGACGTTTATTTGACGCTTATTTACTGATTACTTGCCGCTGCAATTACAGAAACGCTTGCCCACAGGCGGTTCGACGGCATTCAGCTGCTTCCAGAGGAAATCGCATTCGAGGCCGAAGCAGGCCATGTCCTTGCCCGCATTCACATAACCGAGGCGTTCGAAAAACGCACTGGCGGAAGCCGGGCTCTGCATGTGGAGCTTGGCGATGTCCCAGGCGCGGGCCTGGGCTTCGACGGCGCGCATCATGGCGCTGCCGATGCCGTTGCGCCACTGTCCCGGCATCACGTAGCACAGCGCCAGCTTGCCGGCCTGGGTCAGCAACGCCAGCCCGGCCAAGTCCTGGCCCTGGATCGCGACCACGGCGTAATTGCTGGGTGACGAAAACCAGGTGCTCACGTTCCGTGGCGTCTTGTTGCTCAGCCATGGTTGAAGGATCTCGGCACGCCGCCCGTGGTCGGCCGCGCAGCCTTCTTCGATCGCGCGGCGCAGCAGCTCGCATGCCGCTGGCGCGTCGTTCGGTGTTGCCTGGCGAATGTCAATACCCATTTACTTCCATCGTAAGAACCGTGGTTCGTCAGGCCGGACTATAACCCAAAGCGTGCAATCCTGCTGTCGGGCCACGCGCCGGTGTGGAGCTTCTAAGCATATGATGAAAATGTACTTCAGTTCCGATGTTGCTTCATAGATGATGCACCTTGTTTCCACAGGTCTTTATAAGGAAGAACAACATGGTCCGTACCCGTTCCCCGCTGCGCCGCCGCCTGCTGGCGCTCACTTTCGCACTGGGTAGTGCCGCTCTCCCTCTCGCCTCCCAGGCGGCCGGCGTCGAACTGCTGAACGTCTCGTACGACGTCGCCCGCGAGCTGTACAAGGACGTGAACCCGGCCTTCAGCGCCGAATGGAAGAAAACCACCGGTGAGGACGTCACCATCAAGCAGTCGCATGGCGGTTCCAGCAAGCAGGCGCGCGCCGTTGCCGACGGCCTCGAAGCCTCGGTGGTGACCTTGAACCAGGCCAACGACATCGACATGCTGGCCGACCGCGGCCTGGTCGCCAAGGACTGGGCCAAGAAATTCCCGAACAATGCCTCGCCCTATTATTCGACCATGGTGTTCCTGGTCCGCAAGGGCAACCCGAAAGGCATCCACGACTGGGCCGACCTGGCCAAGCCGGGCGTCAAGGTCGTGATCCCGAACCCGAAGACCGCCGGCAACGGCCGCTACACCTATCTGGCGGCCTGGGGCTCGGTGATCAAGAAAGGCGGCAACGAAGCCCAGGCGCGCGAGCTGGTCGGCAAGATCTTCAAGAACGTGCCCGTGCTGGACGCCGGCGGCCGCGCCGCCACCACCACATTCACCCAGCGCCAGATCGGCGACATCCTGGTGACCTTCGAAAACGAGGTGAACCTGGTGCGCGCCGAGTTCGGCGACAACTTCGAGGTGGTCTACCCGTCTATTTCCGTGCTGGCCGAAACGCCGGTGGCCGTGATCGACAAGGTGGTCGACCGCAAGGGCGTGCGCAAGCAGGCCACCGCCTACCTGAACTTCCTGTATTCGGAAGCCGGCCAGCAGATCGGTGCCAAGCACTATCTGCGCGTGCGTAACGAGAAAGTCATGAAACAGTTCGCGGCCAATTACAAGCCGGTCCAGCTGTTCACCGTCGACGATGTGTTCGGCGGCTGGCGCAATGCGCAGAAACGCCATTTCGACGATGGCGGTGAATTCGACAAGATCTATCAGTCGAAATAATCTTAATGCTGTATATGCATACAGGATTAATAATGGGAAATATAAAGCTGAGTCGCTTTTAAGAGATTTCTTTAAGATAATTCTCTAAATTTCTGTTCACAAAGAAGGCCTTGCGACAACGCGAGGCCTTTTTTCTTGTAGAATCTTGCCGTTGGTTTCGATTTTCTTCGATGACATTGATTCCATCAAAGTTCCCATGTAGCTCGACGCTACTGGTCTAAAGAACGCTCACTTGACGTTTTGATGCTCCGCCGCCGTCCGGCGCCCGACCATTAACCGTACACAACACAAAAATGATCAAAAAATTTATCGCTGCCGTGCTGATGACGATCTCCAGCGCGGCCGCCCTCGCCGTGCCTTTCGGATCGCAATCGGTGCTGGTCGTCGAAGATGACACCGGCAAGGTCCTGTTCGAGAAGAACTCGGCTGCCGTCGTGCCCATCGCTTCGCTGACCAAACTGATGACCGCCATGGTCGTGCTCGATGCCCACCAGGACATGAACGAGCCGATCGAGATCGAGAAAAGCGACGTCGACATGCTCAAGCACAGCACCTCGCGGGTCCCGGTCGGCGCGACCATTCCGCGCCGCGACGTGCTGCAGCTGGCCCTGATGTCGTCGGACAACCGCGCCGCCGCCGCCCTCGGACGCACCTACCCGGGCGGCATGGAAGCCTTCCGCGCGGCCGTCAAGCGCAAGATCGCCGCACTGGGCATGACCCAGACCGTGATCGAGGAACCGACCGGCTTGAGCCCGCATAACCAGTCGTCCGCGACCGACCTGGTCAAGATGGCGACCGCCGCCTCGAATTATGCCGAGATCACCCGCATCACGACCTCGTCGGAACACCTGATCAACATCAAGGGCCGCGACGTCGAGTACCACAACACCAACCGCCTGGTCGGCGCCAAGGGCTGGGACATCGGCCTGTCGAAGACCGGCTACACCCAGGAAGCGGGCCGCTGCCTGATCATGCGCGTGAAGGCCGCCGGCAAGAACGCGACCATGGTGCTGCTGAACGCCGGCGCCTCGTCGGTGCGCATCCTGGATGCCCTGAACATCCGCCGCCACGTGCTGGGCGACGAAGCCCCGGTGTCGACCGCCCGCGCGCCGCGCGTGCATGCCGCCGTCGGCGGCCCGCGCATCAAGGCCTCAAGCGGCGGCGCCCGCGTCAAGGCCTCGGCCGGCCACGGCCGCTACAAGCACGCGCCGGTGTCGCGCCATCGCCGTCACCACTGATCCGGCCGCGCCACCCAGGCCAGATCGGCATAGGGGACAGCCCAGATGGGCTGCTCCCCTGCCACACCACCCGGCATGCGGGTCCGCACCGGGCGGTTCGAGTAGTTGAGGTCAAGACAGGCGAGGTGCGCCCAGTC
>NZ_JBKFGF010000068.1:0-45028 GCF_051233485.1 Massilia sp. LXY-6 | reverse complement strand
CCGACCCTGCGCAGATCCAGCAAAAAGGCGTCGACAAGCCGTTCGCCTCGATCGATTTCGATTTCCACCTGTACCGCGAGAGCGACGCCATGCCGAGCACGACCGTCGCCCGTCCCCGCGCCGCCGCCTGAGGAGCCGCCATGATCCCCATCGTTCCCGTGAATGCTTTCAAGCCCAAGAACCTCGACGACTACCTGGTCGAGGACGCGGCCACCGGCGACCATCGCCTGCATCGCAGCGCCTTCACCGACGAGGCCCTGTTCGACCTCGAGATGAAGCACATCTTCGAGGGCAACTGGATCTACCTGGCGCACGAGACCCAGGTCGCCAACGTCAACGACTACTACACCACCCACATCGGCCGCCAGCCGGTGTTCATCGCGCGTAACCGCCAGGGCGAGCTGAACGCCTTCATCAATGCCTGCAGCCACCGCGGCGCCCAGCTGTGCCGCCACAAGCGCGGCAACAAGGCCAGCTTCACCTGCCCGTTCCACGGCTGGACCTTCAACAACAGCGGCAAGCTGCTGAAGGTGAAGGACCCGGCGGACGCCGGCTATCCGGAATGCTTCAACAAGGAAGGCTCGCACGACCTGAAGAAACTGGCGCGCTTCGGCAACTACAAGGGCTTCCTGTTTGGCAGCCTGAATGAGGACGTGGCGCCGCTCGAGGAATTCCTGGGCGAGGCCGCCAAGGTCATCGACATGATCGTCGACCAGTCGCCGGAAGGGCTGGAAGTGCTGCGCGGCTCCTCGACCTATACCTTCGACGGCAACTGGAAGCTGCAGGCCGAGAACGGCGCCGACGGCTACCACGTGACGGCCGTGCACTGGAACTACGCCGCCACCACCAACCGCCGCAAGGAAGAGGCCGAGCCGGGCCAGGCAGTGCGCGAGGATAAGATCCGCGCCATGGACGCCGGCAACTGGGGCCGCCAGGGCGGCGGCTTCTACGCCTTCGAACATGGCCACATGCTGCTGTGGTCGCAGTGGGCGAATCCGGAGGACCGTCCGAACTTCGCGCACCACGCCGACTATGCCGAGAAGTACGGCAAGGCGACCGCCGACTGGATGGTGGGCCGTTCGCGCAACCTGTGCCTGTACCCGAACGTCTACCTGATGGACCAGTTCAGCTCGCAGATCCGGGTGCTGCGCCCGCTCTCCGTGAACAAGACCGAGGTGACGATCTACTGCATCGCGCCGAAGGGCGAGTCGGCCGAGGCCCGTTCGCGCCGGATCCGCCAATACGAGGACTTCTTCAACGTCAGCGGCATGGCGACCCCGGACGACCTGGAAGAATTCCGCGCCTGCCAGGAAGGCTACAACGGCGCCGCCATGCAATGGAACGACATGTGCCGCGGCGCCACCCACTGGATCACCGGCGCCGACCAGGCGGCCAAGGACATCGGCCTGGCACCCGTGATGAGCGGCGTGCGCACCGAGGACGAGGGCCTGTACACCATCCAGCACCGTTACTGGCTGGACGTCATGAAGAACGCGCTCGCGCAGCAACAGACCGCTCAGCAACAGACCGGCAAGGGAGAAACGAAATGAACGCCGCCGCCAACGTGATCGCCATGCAGGACATCCTGTCCTTCCTCTACCGCGAAGCGCGCCTGCTCGACGACGAGCAATGGGACGACTGGCTCGAATGCTATGACCCGGATGCGCGCTTCTGGATGCCGGCCTGGGACGACGACGGCAAGCTGGTCGAGGATCCGGAGCGCGAGATCTCGCTGATCTTCTACCCGAACCGCCAGGGCCTGGAAGACCGCGTGTTCCGCATCAAGACCGAGCGCTCCAGCGCCACGATCCCGGATACCCGCACCAGCCACAACATCGCCAACGTGGAACTGGAAAAGGTCGACGGCGCGGTGCACACGGTGCGCTTCAACTGGAACACGCTGAGCCACCGCTACAAGACCAGCCACAGCTATTTCGGCATGTCGCGCTACGTGATCGACTTTTCCGGTCCGCAGCCGAAGATCCTGGACAAGTACGTCGTTCTGAAAAACGACTACATCAGCCAGGTCATCGATATCTATCACATTTGATTCAAGAGAGCAGGATCCGGTCATGAGCCATACGATCGCACTGCAGTTCGAAGACGGGGTGACCCGCTTCATCAGCTGCAACACCAACGAAAAACTATCCGATGCCGCCTACCGGCAGAAGGTCAACATCCCGCTCGACTGCCGCGACGGCGCCTGCGGGACCTGCCGCGGCCTCTGCGAGTCCGGCCAGTACGAGATGCCACCCGACAGCTACATCGAGGACGCGCTCGACGAGAAGGACGCGCAAGCCGGCTACGTGCTGGCCTGCCAGATGCGTCCGACCTCGGACTGCGTGGTGCGCATTCCCGCCACCTCGGCCGCCTGCAAGACCGGGGTCGGCAGCTTCCCCGGCACGATCGCCGCGGTCGAGCAGCTGTCGGCATCCACGATCCGCTTCTCGGTGGCGCTCGAGCAGCCCGACCGGCTCGACTTCCTGCCCGGCCAGTACGTCAACGTCACGGTGCCCGGCACCGACCAGACCCGCTCGTACTCGTTCAGCTCCGCGCCGGGCGCGGCCCAGGCCAGCTTCGTGGTGCGCAACGTGCCGAACGGCCTGATGAGCACCTGGCTGACCGCCCAGGCCCAGCCGGGCGCCGCGATCTCGTTCTCCGGCCCCTACGGCAGCTTCTACCTGCGGCCGCTGCAGCGCCCGCTGCTGCTGCTGGCCGGCGGCACCGGCATCGCGCCCTTCCTGTCGATGCTCGACGTGCTGGCGTCGAAAGGCTTCACCCAGCCGGTGCGCATGGTGTACGCGGTCACCCACGATTACGACCTGGTCGGCATCGAGCAGCTCGACCGCATCGCCGCGGCCAACCCGCAGTTCGAGTACGTGACCTGCGTGGCGGACCAAGCGAGCAGCCATCCGCGCAAGGGCTACGCCACCGCCCACGTCGAACCGGGCTGGATGAACGGCGGCGACGTCGACGTCTACCTGTGCGGCCCGGTGCCGATGGTGGAAGCGGTACGCGGCTGGATGCAGGCCAGCGGCGTCACGCCGGCCAGCTTCCAGTTCGAGAAGTTCTCGTCCACCAGCACCGCAGGAGAGTCGAAATGATGGTCCATCCGAACCGTTTCAAGAACAAGGTCATGGTCGTGACCGGCGCCGCCCAGGGCATCGGGCGCGGCGTGGCGCTGGCCGCCGCCGCCGAAGGCGCGCAGCTGGTGCTGGCCGACCGCTCGCCGCTGGTGCACGAGGTGGCCCAGGAAGCGCTGGCCCTCGGCGCGCAGGTGGTGGTCACCGAGGCCGACCTCGAAACCTGGGCCGGCGCCGCGGCGCTGGCCGCACGCGCCGTCGAGGATTATGGCCGCATCGACATCCTGGTCAACAACGTCGGCGGCACCATCTGGGCCAAGCCCTACCAGGCCTACGAAGAGGCCGAGATCGAGGCCGAGATCCGCCGTTCGCTGTTCCCGACCCTGTGGTGCTGCCGCGCCGTGCTGCCGGCCATGATCGCGCAGCGCAGCGGCGCGATCGTCAACGTGTCCTCGGTGGCCACGCGCGGCATCTACCGGATCCCCTACTCGGCGGCCAAGGGCGGGGTGAATGCCATGACGGCGAGCCTGGCGTTCGAACACGCCGAGGACGGCATCCGCGTCAACGCGGTCGCCACCGGCGGCACCGAGGCGCCGCCGCGCAAGGTGCCGCGCAATCCGAAGCCGCTCAGCGAGCAGGAACAGGTCTGGTACCAGGGCATCGTCGACCAGACCACCGCCTCCAGCCTGATGCACCGCTACGGCACGATCGACGAGCAGGTGGCGGCGATCCTGTTCCTGGCCTCGCCCGAGGCCTCCTACATCACCGGCACCGTGCTGCCGGTGGGCGGAGGCGACCAGGGCTGAGGAGCAGGATGCCGTTCGTACGGATCGACGGCGCGCGCCTGCACTACCGCGCCGGCGGCGACCTGCGGCATCCCTGCGTCGTGCTCGAACGCCCTGGGCACCGACCTGGGCATATGGGAGGCGCAAGCCGCCGCCCTGTCACGCCATTTTCACGTACTGCGCTACGACACGCTCGGCCATGGGCGGGCTGACCGGCCAGTGGCTGGTCGCCGCCATGACGCGCAGCCTGCGGCGCCAGGATCCGGAAGCCTATGCCGCATGCTGCGATGCACTGGCGCATGACCCGGTCACGCCGGCAGCCGATCCGAATGGCCGTGCCGGCAGGTCACCGGCGCGCGCCTGGCGACGATCCCGGCCTCGCATCTGTCGAACATCGAAGCCGGGCCGCAGTTCACGCGCGCACTTGCGCAATTCCTCGTCTCCGAGTCCTAGAAGGCGTGGCGCAGGCCGGCCATCACGCCGTTCTGCGCCTTGCCCGGGGCGGTCGTGCCGCCCGCGTCCAACGCGACCGCGGCGCCGCCGCGGTTGTCCATGCGGCCCAGGCCCGCATACACGGCGCTGCGCTTGGACATTGCATACGTCAGGCGCGCCACGAACATATTGGTATCGTCGGCCGAATTCCTGACATCTTTGCGGGCAAGCTGGGTATCCAGCGTCAACTGCCCCGTCACCGGCAGGCTCACTCCCAGGTAATACAGCCTGGACTCGGTCACGCCGCTGACCGCCGCCGTCCGCCGGGCGACCACCCCACCTCCCAGCTTGGTCTGGCCGAACATCGCATAACCGTTGACGGTGACGCGCCGGTCGTAGTTGGCGCTGCTGGTCAGGCCATTCGCGGCGCCGGTGTTTCCGTACATTTTATCGTAGGTCGTATTGATCCCGTAGGGGCCCGCGTCGTAGCCCAGCAGCGCTGTGTACTGGCGGCAGGCCCTGGCGTTGCCCGGCACTTCGCCCGGGCAGCCGGTCGCGGACGGACCGCCCGCCGCCGAGGCGTCGCGGCCGAAGCTCCAGGTGGCGCCGACGCTCAGGCCGTCGAAGCGGCCAAGGTAGCCGATCGCGTTGTCGCTGCGGGCGTTCGGCAGGTACAGGTCGATGCTGTTGATCGAAAACAGGTTGGGGCCGAGGACGTCGCTCTTGGCCGTCGCCAGGTAGGTCATGTTCAGGATGCGGCCCAGCTGCAGCGTGCCCCAGCGGCCGTTCAGGCCGACCCAGGCCTGGCGGCCGAAGATGCGCCCGCCCTGCCCCTGCACGCCGGTGTCGGGATTGAAGCCGCTCTCCAGGGTGAACACCGCCGACAGTCCCCCGCCCAGGTCCTCGGTGCCGCGGAAGCCGATCCGCGACGGCAGGCTGCCGCTCAGCGACGGCATCTTGGTCATCGAGTGGCCGGCGGCGTCGACGTTGTTTGTGTGGGCCAGCGCGGCGTCGATCAGGCCATATACCGTCACCTGGGCCTGCGCGTGCGCGCTCCCTGCGCCGAGGGCCGAGGCCAGGGCGATCGCGATTGTCGTGCCGCGCACGCTGTGTACTGCCTTGTTCATGCATGTCTCCTGTGTGTTGCTTCTTTGTTGGTGGTGCTGGTGGTGCTGATGGTGCTGGGGTGCTGGTGCTGCCCTTGCATGCCCGCCGGGGCCGGCGGGCATGCGGGGCGGGCGCGGCTCAGGCTTCGGAGGTGCTGGCCAGCGCACCCTTGGCGGGCGCCCTGGCGGCGGAAGCCGAGCGGTCGTGGCTGATCAGGGCAACCGATACCGCGGCAATGACGGCCGGGATCGCCATGGCCATGAAATTCTGTTCCAGCGGCAGCGACATCCCGACCAGGGTGCCGATCACGATCGGTGCCAGGATCGCGCCGCTGCGGCCGACGCCGGAGGCCCAGCCGATACCGGTCGAACGGATCGCGGTCGGGTAGAACTGGCCGGCGTAGGCATAGGTGACGATCTGGGTTCCGATGGTCGAGGCGCCGGCGAGGCCGACCACCACGAACAGCGCCGGGGTCGGCATGGGGTAGCCGAGCAGCGTGATGGAGACGGCGGCCAGCGCATACATGGCGACCAGTACATGCTTGATGTGGAAACGGTCGGCCAGCCAGCCGCCGCCGACCGCGCCGATGACGGCGCCGAAGTTCAGCACCAGCACGAAAGTCAGCGCCGAGCCGAGGCTGTAGCCGGCGCCGGACATCAGCTTCGCCAGCCACGAACTCAGGGCATACACCATGAACAGGCACATGAAGAAGGCGACCCAGAACATGATCGTCGAGAAGCCCCTGCCGTCCTGGAACAGCTTGCCGATCGGCGCGCCCTGGACCTTGTCTGCGCCGGGCAGCTCGAAGCGGTCGCCGGGTGCCGCGCGGTAGCCCGGCTCCATGCGCGCCAGGATCTGCTGGAGTTCGGCCAGGCGATTCTGCTTGACCAGGAAAGGCATCGATTCCGGCAGGCTTTTCAGGATGAAGGGGATCAGCAGGATCGGGACGCCGGCCGCCAGGAACACCGATTGCCAGCCGTGGTGTTCGATCATGCCCTTGCCGAGCAGGGCCGCCAGCATGCCGCCCACCGCATAGCCGCTGAACATCAGCGTCACCATGGTCGAACGGATCTTCCTGGGCGAATACTCCGTCATCTGGGCGACCACGTTGGGCATCACGCCGCCGATGCCGAGACCGGCGAAAAAGCGCATCAGGCTGAACACGTAGGGGTCCGTGCTCATGCCGGCCGCTGCCGTGAACACGCTGAACAGGGCCAGGCAGATGACGATGGCCAGGCGCCGGCCGATGCGGTCGGCGACGGTGCCGAGGAAGATCGCCCCGAACATCATGCCGAACAATGCGGAGCTGACCATGAAGCCGGCGTTTTGCGCGGTGACGCCCATCTCCTTCATGATGGACGGCAGCGCGATGCCGGCCACTGCGAGGTCGTAGCCGTCGCAGATGATGATGAGGGCGCACCATGCCAAGATGCCTGCATGGAAGCGGTTGAACCTGGCCCCGTCGGCCAGTTGGTGGATATCGATCTGTCGCATGATTGCTGTCTCCTGTTGTGGTTATCGATCGTTTTTGAAAGCCTTGCTATGTGCCGCCGCGCGCCGCGCGCGGAGCCCGGCCATGCAGGATGCGGCAGGCCGCCATCCCGATGACGATGCCCCAGAAGGCGGAGCCCAGGCCGAGGAAGCTCATGCCGGAGGCGGTGGCGAGGAAAGTGATCACGGATGCTTCGCGGTGGTCGTCCGCCGCCATCACGCCGGCCAGGTTGCCGGCGATCGCACCCAACAGCGCCAGCCCGGCCAGGCACACGATCAGCTCCTTCGGCAGCGCCGCGAACAGCATCACGACCGAGCCGCCGCACATCCCGGCCAGCAGGTAGAACAGGCCGTTGGCGATGCCGGCCACGTAACGCCTGCGCGGATCCTCGTGGGCGTCGGGGCCGGTGCACATGGCGGCGGTAATGGCGGCGATCGCGATCGTGATTCCGCCCGCGAACGCGGCCGCCAGCGACGCCAGGCAGCAGGCCACGATCACCGGGCGCGCCGGGGTGTCGTAGCCGGAAGTCTTCAGGACCGCCATGCCCGGCAAGTACTGGCCGGTCAGGGTGACCAGCACCAGCGGCAGCGCCAGGCCGAAGGTGCCGGCCCAGCTCCATGCGGGCGCGATCAGCTGCGGCGTCACGAATTCGAAGCGTACTTGCGACAGGTGGGTGGTCCCGCACAGCCAGGCGATGCCGACGCCCACCGCCAGCAGCAGCACCACGCTGTAGCGCGGCAAGAGGCGCTTGAACAGGAGGTAGGCGGCGATCATGCCGAAAGCCAGCACCGGCAGGCTGCCCGCGGTCTTGAAGGCATTCATCCCGAACGGCACCAAGATCCCGGCCATCATGCCGCTGGCGATGCCGCGCGGGACGTGCGCCATCACGCGCTCCAGCGAGCCCGACAGCCCGATCAGCAGCAAAATGAGGGCAGCGCTCAGGTAGGCGCCGACGGCCTCGCCGAGCGACAACTGGGGGAACAGGGTGATCAGCAGCGCCGTGCCCGGCGCCGACCATGCGGTGATGACCGGCGTGCGCAGGTGCCAGCTGAGGAAGATGCCGGCGACGCCGGCGCCGATCGAGATGCCCCATACCCAGGACGCGAACATCTCGCCCGGCATGTGGGCGACCTGCGCCGCCTGGTAGAAGATCGCGAGCGGCCCGGCGAAGGACACCAGCACCGCCAGGAAGCCGGCGGCCACCGCCGGCACCGACCAGTCCGACAGGGAACGCGCGGCGTCCGTCGTCCGTTTCCCTTGCGCGGCCGGCGCGGGCGCCGCTGCGCCTTCGTCCATGCCGTCACGCTGTGCCTGGTTTCCTGGGCGCATCTCGTCTCCACTCTGCGTTGTTGTGCCAATGCGGCCTTCTGTGCGGCCGTCGTTTGCAATGCAGAGTAGAGAGAACGCAAGTTGCAGTCCAACACCGATTTGGTATCTTCTTAATACCTCCAGGGTATCGGTAATTCTCTCCCTTACATGAAGGTGGCCATATTTAGACTTCGGATGATGCGAATTCAGCTACCCTGCTAATCGGCGGCAATCAGACAGTGGAGCGCACGATGAGTCTCGAGATCTGGAGAAGAATGCGGGCCTTCTTGGCTAACGAAGCGCGCCAGGCGACGACTGTCCGTGCCAGCGACAGGGTATGGCAAATGCCGTTCGCTGCCGCGCTGGCCTCGGGGCTGCCGCTTCCGATCGGTGCGTATTTCGGCCACCTCGATTACGGGCTCGTGTCCGCGACCGGCGGCCTGGCATTCCTGTACCTTCCCGCCACGCCGCTGTCGCATCGCATGGTCTCGTTGATGGCCTGCGCCTTCGGCATGGTCGCATGCTACACGCTGGGAGCGATCAGCCATCTGTATCCGCCCTCGATCCTGCCGGCGCTCGTCGCGATCGCCATCCTGGTGACGATGACCTGCCGGGCTTACGACCTCGGGCCGCCCAACAGCATCTTCTTCGTGATGGCCGCGGCGATCGGCGCCTATGCACCGAGCGAAGCGGCCCAGCTGCCGCTGAAGGTAGGCTTGTTCACCCTTGGCTGCCTGCTGGCCTGCGTCATCGGTTTTTTCTACAGCGTGTACATGCTTCGGCGGCGCGAGCCCAGGCCGGTGCCGCATGCGCCAGCGCCCGATTTCGATGATGTCGTGGTCGATTCGATCGTGATCGGCATGGCGGTCTGCGCATCCCTTGCCGCGGCGCAGGCGCTTGGTCTCGACAAGCCGTATTGGGTGCCGGTCAGCTGCCTTGCCGTGATCCAGGGTGTCTCCTTCCGCGCGGTCTGGAACAAGCAGGTGCATCGCGTGCTCGGCACCGGCCTCGGGCTGATCCTGTCATGGGCATTGCTGTCGATCCCGATGGACCAGTGGTCGCTGTCGGTGGCGGTCATGCTGCTGACCTTCCTCATCGAGATGCTGGTGGTGCGTCACTATGCCCTGGCCACGATGTTCATCACGCCGCTGGCCATCCTGCTGGCGGACGCCGCCACCCTGGACCAGGGCTCGCCCGCTGCACTGGTCCGGGAACGCTTCTTCGACACCGTGCTGGGGTGCGCCATGGGCCTTGCGGGCGCACTCTGCCTGCATCACGAGCGCTTCCGGCGTGCTGCAGGGAGGCAGCTGCGCCGCCTGCTTCCGGTCAGGCGCGCCCCGTGAGCCTTGGCGGCCGGACCTGTCCGAAGCCGTATCATTGCCCAATCCTATCGCGCGCCAAGTGGATGAAAAACGGCGGACGATTTCCATCCTGGCTCGCCAAAAAAATCCTTCAGGCTTGATTGTCCCGAGGAGAGTTTGCATGAAGCGCGCAGCATATATTGCCTTTGTACCGCTGTTGGTCGCTTCGGCCTGTCCGGTCTCCGCCCAGACCGAAGTCAACCTCTACGGCATCATCGACGCAGCGCTGGTGTATTCCAGTAACCAGCGCGGCATGTCGAACACCTATATGCGCTCGGGGAACCTTGCGGCCAGCCGGCTCGGCTTCAAGGGAAGCGAAGAGCTGGGCTCCGGCCTGCAGGCCCTGTTCCAGCTCGAAAACGGTTTCGAAGCCGACACCGGCGCCCAGAGTTCTTCCGGGGTCCTGTTCAACCGCCAGGCTTTCGTCGGACTGGCTGACAAGCGCTACGGCAGCCTGACCGCCGGGCGCCAGTACACGCCCTACTACCAGATGCTCGGCCCGATCGGCCCGACCACCGCGCTGACCGGGGCCACCGGCGCGCACCCGGGCGACATCGACGCGCTCGATACGACCGTGCGCAGCAATAATTCGCTGGCCTATACCACGCCGCTCTGGTCGGGACTGCAGATGGGCGTCCTGTATGGATTCGGCGAGCAGCCGGGACGCCGCGCAGTCGGCAGCACCGTCAGCGCGGCGCTCAAATACGACTACCGGCAATGGGCGTTCGCGCTCGGCTACCAGAAACTCAACAACGGCGACGCCGTCGGCATCCGTAGTCCGAACGCGTCCTCCAGCTTCACGGTCTCGCCGGTCAACGCTGGCTACGTGTCGGCCGACGGGGTCCGCTACGTCGCCGCGGCGGCCAGGTACACGATGGGCCGATTCACGTTCGGCGCAAACGCCAGCAATATCGCCTACCGTCCCGGCGGCGGCTCGCTGTTCACCGATACGGCCACCTTCAATACCGCCGGCCTGCTCGCCATCTACCGGCCCGGCGGCGCCTGGACCGTCGCCGCCGGCTACAGCTATACCCGCGAGAACCGCGCCAACGGGATCGTCTCCCCTGCCCGCTACCAGCAGCTCTCGCTCGAGCAAACCTATTCGTTCAGCAAGCGCACCGCCCTGTATTTTCTGGAATCCCACCAACGCGCCGGCGGCACTACCCTCGGCGCGGCCGGCAGCGCCGAGCCGGTGCCCGCCGTTGCCGTGGTCGGCGATTCGCAGGCTGGCACGCCCTCGGCAGGCCGCGGCCAGACGGTCTTGATGGCGGGCCTGCGCCATTCCTTCTGAGTCCGGAGAACGCCATGAGCTTGCCGCCCCCATCGCCCAGCCAGGCCGACATCAGCCCGGTGCGGCGCACGCTGCTGGCAGGTTTCCTGTCGGCGTATGCGGTCTCGCTGGTTCCATGGGCCGCGGCGCTACCGGTCGACGACGGCGCGCACGGCGCCTTCGCCGCCTTGTCGGCGCTGCTGGCCGGGCGTGCCTCACTCGACCAGGCGCAGGCGCGGCGCCTGTATGACGCGCTGAGCGCCGATGATCCCGGCTTCGCGGCCGGCGCGCAGGCGCTGCTGGCGCTGGTCAACCAGCGCTCCATCGATCCGATGCAGCTGCAGCACGTGCTCGACAGCGAACAGTCGCCGCTGGCGCCCTTGCCGCGCAGGATCGCGAGCGCCTGGTTCCTCGGCATCGTCGGCGACGGCGAGCGCGCCCGCTGCCTGGCCTTCGAGACGGCGCTCAACGCGGCGATCGTCGCCGACGTGCTGTCCCCGCCCAGCTATTCGTACGGCGCTTACGGCAGCTGGGCCACCAAACCGGTTTGAGGAGAGCTCGTATGGCGGAACAAGCATCGGCCGACTTCGTCGTCATCGGCTCGGGGATCATCGGCGCGAACGTCGCGCGCAAGCTGCGCCTGGCCGGCGCTTCGGTGCTGATCCTCGAAGCCGGTTCCCGGGTCACGCGCGACGAGCTGGTTGCGCGCTACCGCAACTCGACCCGCCGCAGCGACTGGATGTCGCCCTATCCGGCGCTGGCCTCGGCACCCCACCCGATCTACCAGCCGGCCGACAACGGCTACCTGGTGCAGGCCGGTCCCTATCCGTATCCGGCCGAGTACATCCGCCAGGTCGGCGGCACCACCTGGCACTGGGCGGCGCAGGCCTGGCGCAACGTGCCGGGCGACTTCCGGATGCGCAGCCTGTACGGCGTCGGCGTCGACTGGCCGATCAGCTACGAGGAGCTGGACCCGTTTTACCAGCAGGCCGAAGAGATCATGGGCGTGTCGGGCGAAGCGAATACCGGCTCGCCGCGCAGCAAACCCTTCCCGATGCAGCCGGTGGCGGAGCCGTGGGCGATGCGGCGGATCCGCGAACGGCTCGCGCCCACGTTCCAGGTGGTCGCCAACACCACCGCGCGCAACAGCCGCAGCTACGACGGCCGGCCGGCCTGCTGCGGCAACAACAGCTGCCAGCCGATCTGCCCGATCGACGCCCAGTACCACGGCGGCCTGGCGATCGACGCGGCCGAAAAGGCTGGCGCGCGCCTGATTCCCAATGCGAACGTGTACAGGCTCGAACACGACGCCGGCGGCCGCGTCACCGCCGCCTTGTACTACGACCCCGACAAGCTGTCGCACCGGGTCACCGGCAAGACCTTCATCGTCGCCGCCAACGGCATCGAGAGCCCGCGCCTGCTGCTGCTGTCGAGCAGCGACAAGTTCCCGCACGGCCTGGCCAACGCGCGCGACATGGTCGGACGCCACCTGATGGACCACCCCAGCACCTCCCTGACTTTCGACGCCGACGAGGAACTGTGGCTCGGGCGCGGACCGCAAAGCCCGAGTTCGATCAACACCATGCGCGACGGCCCGTTCCGCAAGGAGCACGCGTCCTACCGGCTCGACTTCACCAACATCTCGCGCGTCGACGGCGTGACGCGGACCCTGCTCCAGAACGGCGTGTACGGCCCGGAGTTCGAAAAGCGGCTGCGCTTTTCGGCCGCGCACGAGATGAGCCTGAAGGACGTGCTCGAGGTGCTGCCGAACCCGGACAACCGGATCGACCTGAGCGACCAGAAGGACGCGATGGGGATCCCGAAGCCGCGCGCGCATTATGCGATCGACGACTACACGCGGCGCGCCGCGGCGCGCTCGCACCTCGACTTCGCCAGGGTAGCGGAGTTGATGGGCGGGACCAACCTGCGTTACAGCAAGGAAGGCGACTTCGCCAACAACCAGCACATTTGCGGCACGCTCAGCATGGGGAAGGATCCGGCCAGTTCGGTATGCGACCCTTGGGGCCGTGCGCATGACCACCCCAACCTGTTCCTGGTGGGGACTGGGGTGATCCCCACCGCCGGCACCTGCAACTCGACCCAAACGGGACTGGCGCTGGCGCTGCGCACCGCCGAACACATCATTGCGGAGCAGCCGCGCGCGACCGCGTCCGCCCAGCCGCCTGGAGGCCACGATGCAGATGCCGATACGCATGCCCGGGCTTGAGCCGGCGGCGCTGCCGCTGGCGCTGCTGCTCACACTGCTGCTGGCGCTGCTTGCCGCCGGCCCGGCGCTGGCGGCCGACCCCGACCCGGCCCTGGTCGAACAGGGAAAATACCTGGCGCTCGCGGGCGACTGCATCGCCTGCCACACGGCGCCGGGCGGCAAGCCCATGGCCGGCGGCCTGCCGCTGGCGTCGCCGCTCGGGGTCATCGTGTCGACCAACATCACCCCGTCGCGCAGCGCCGGCATCGGCAACTACACGCTGGCCCAGTTTTCCGATGCGTTGCGGCGCGGCGTGCGGGCCGACGGCGCGCGCCTGTACCCGGCCATGCCATACACCGCGTACGCGCTGGTCAGCGATGCCGACACGCGCGCGCTGTACGCCTATTTCATGCTGGGCGTGGCGCCGGTCGACACCAGGCCGGCGCAGCACACTGCCCTGCCCTTCCCGTTCAACATCCGCGGCTCGATGGCGCTCTGGAACGCGATGTTCCTCGACACCAAACCGTTCGCCGCCGATCCCGCCAAGAGCGCCGACATCAACCGCGGCGCCTACCTGGTGCGCGGACTGGGCCACTGCGGGGCCTGCCACACGCCGCGCAACAGCCTGATGGCCGAAAGCTCGGGCGCGGCGCTGTCCGGCGCCGCCCTCGGCCCCTGGTACGCGCCGAACATCACCGCCGATCCGAACAGCGGCGTGGGCGGCTGGAGCGTGGACGAACTGGCCGCCTACATGAAGAGCGGGCATGCGGCCGGCAAGGCACATGCCGCCGGCCCGATGGTCGAGGCGATCGACAACAGCCTGGCCTGGCTCACGCCCGCCGACCTGCGCGCGATGGCCGTGTACCTGAAGCAGACGCCCGCCGTCCACGATGCTGCCGATACCCGGCCGCCGTATGCCTGGGGCGCACCCGGCAACGAACTGGACAGCATTCGTGGGGTCGCCTGGCCGGCCGATCGCAGCAAATTGACCGGCGCCCAGCTCTACGATGCCCATTGCGCAAGCTGCCACCACGCCAGCGGAGAAGGCAGCATCGGGGGCGGCCTGCCTTCGCTGTTCCACGCCAGCTCGGTGGGCCGCAGCAATACCAACAACCTGGTGATGATCATGCTCGACGGTATTTCCCGCGGCAGCACCAGCCACGAAGTGGTGATGCCGGCCTTCGGCAAGGTGCTGAGCGACCAGCAGGCCGCCACGCTCGGCAGCTACGTGGCGCATCTCTACGGCAATCCCGCCGCGACAGTGACGGTGGCGCAAGTCGCCAAGCTGCGCGCGGGCGGGCAGGAATCGCCGCTGGTCGGCATGGTGCGCGGTGCCCTGCTGCTCGTCGTGATCGTGCTGGTCGTGCTGGTGGCATGGATCGTCATGCGGCGGCGCCCGCGGACGTGAACGCAGCGGAGGACGAGGATGGACATGCAGACTATCCGTGTTGGCATCACGGCCATTGCCCTGGCTAGCCTGGCCGCCTGCGCCAGCAGCTCCGTTCGGCGCGGCGACGCCGGCAACATTGCCATCGACGCGGCGGCGCTGCCCCGCATCGGGGTGCTGGACCCGCGCTACCAGTCGTATAACGTCGAGATGCTGGAGGTCACCGGGGGAAAATTCTGGAAGCCCTACAAGGATATCGGCGCCGCGACGGCAGCGGCGCCGGCCGGCGCCGACGTACCGGCAGGCATGAGCGCCGACCTGTACCAATACCGGCCGCCGATCGACCTCGCCAACCCGCGCCTGCGCCTGCTGGCCGCTGCCCTCGGGCCGGCCTACGTGCGGGTCAGCGGCACCTGGGCCAACACCAGCTGGTTCACCACGGCCGAGCCGGCGCCGGCGACGCCGCCGCCCGGCTACGGCGGCGTGCTCACGGCGCGGCAATGGCGCGGCGTGGTCGACTTTTCCAACGCCGTGGACGCCCCCATCGTCACCTCCGCCCCGACCGGCGCGGGCACGCGCGACGCCGGCATGGCCTGGACGCCCGACCAGACCCGCCGCTGGCTTGCCTACACCCGCAGCGTCGGCGGCCGGGTGGCGGCCATGGAATTCATGAACGAACCGACGCTGGCGACCATGGGCGGCGCGCCGGCCGGCTACGATGCCGCGGCCTTCGGGCGCGACTTCAGGGTATTCCGCGACTTCATGCGGCGCGAGGCGCCGCCGGTCAAACTTCTCGGGCCGGGCTCGGTCGGCGAGGCCGATGCCGGCTGGGCCGTCGCCCGCGGCGGCTACGGCAACATGACACCGCTGCCGGCCCCCGACCTGGCGGCCGCGATCGGCGGCGACGTCGACGCCTTCTCCTACCACCACTACGGCGCGGCCTCGCAACGCTGCGCGCCGATGGGCGCGGCGCACCAGACCACCGCCGCCGCGGCGCTGTCGGAAGACTGGCTGGGACGCACCGACCTCACGCTCGCGTTCTACCGCCGGGTGCGCGACCGCTTCATGCCGGGCAAGCACTTCTGGAATACCGAGACCGCCGACGCGGCCTGCGGCGGCAACCCCTGGGCCGGGACCTTCCTCGATACCTTCCGCTACCTCGACCAGCTCGGCCGCCTGGCCCGGCAGGAAGTCGACGTGGTGATCCACAACACCCTGGTCGCCAGCGACTACGGCCTGCTGGACGACCGCGACTTCTCGCCCAAGCCCAACTACTGGGGCGCCCTGCTGTGGCGCCGCCTGATGGGCGGCACGGTGCTGGACGCCGGCGTGCCGCTGCAGAAGGGCCGGCACGTCTACGCGCACTGCCTGCGCGGCCGGCCGGGCGGCGTGGCGCTGCTGGTCATCAACAACGACAGGCAAGCCGCCACCACGCTGGCCCTGGGCAAGGCCGCCGGGGGCGGCCAGCGCTACGTGCTCGCCGCGCCGCAACTGGAGAGCCGCAGCGTGCTCCTGAACGGCCAGGCGCTGGCCCTGGGCGCGGCGGGCGAGCTGCCCCCGCTGCCGGGCCAGGCCCTGGCGGGCGGCGCGCTCACGGTGGCGCCGGCCAGCATCGCCTTCGTGACCCTGCCCGCGGCCGGGAACCCGGCCTGCAAGCGCTAGCGGATCAGTTCCCCTCCTGCATCGCAGCACTGATCTGCTCCGCTGCCTGCTTCAACTCCGGCAGGAACTTGAGTTCGGCCTCCTTGTGGCTGATGGCACGGTTCAGGAAAATCACGTTGAGGCTTCCCCTGACCGATCCGCCGGCACGGACCGGTACCGCCAGCGCGCCGATCTTCGCCTGCGCCGTCCAGTCGCCGTAATTCGAGCCATAACCGTCCTCGCGCACGCGCTTGATCAGCGCGCGAACCAGGGCGTCGTTCTTCGCCATCGCCTGCTGCTGTTCGCCGCCGGTGCCGGAGCGCAGCAATTCCAGCACTTGTTCCTGCTCGGCCTCGCCGCACATCGCGAAGTAGGCGCGGCCGGCCGCGGTCAACAACATCGGCAGGCGCCGTCCCACCATGGCACGGTGGAAGGAAAGCGGGCTGAACCGGTGTGTCGTCTCGCGGATGATCATCGCGTCGCCGTCCGGCGTTGCCAGGTCCGACGGCCAGGTCACCCGCTGCAGCAAGCGTCCCATGATGGGGGGCGCCACCGTCGCGATGCGTTCGGCATCGGTAAAGCCGTCGCTCAGTCCGCGCACCGCCAGCATGAGCCGGAAGCTTTCGTCGGAACTGCTGCGCCACACGTAGCCTTCCTCGACAAGCGTCTCCAGCAGCCGGCGCACGGTCGTGCGGTGCAGACCGGTCGCATCGGCGATCTGCTGGCTCGTCGCACGCCCTCCTTCCATCGCATTCAGGGCCCGAAGCACTTGCAGTCCCCGTGCCAGTCCACGGACGTTCGTATAAACGGTCACGAATAACTCCTAAAGAAATCAAGTATGTGCATCTGCTGCACTTCCATCATATTTTATTGAGTCACTTTTGTCCCGCCCTTAGACTGGTTCCATAACATGTTTGGCCGGCCGCCGGCTGGTCTTCAAGGAGACAGTGATGAACAACGCCAACAACCCGGCGATTCGAGACAATCGCCTTCCCCACGGTTCTCCATCCCTGCAGGCGGACGTCGCGATCATCGGCGCCGGACCGGTCGGACTCATGATCGCCAACATCCTCGGCCTGCAGGGCGTGAACGTCATACTGATCGAAAAGCTCGGCGAGATCATCGACTACCCGCGCGCCATCGGCCTGGACGACGAGGCCCTGCGCGTGTTCCAGTCGGTCGGCCTGGCCGACGAACTGGTGCCGCACACGACGCCGAACCACTGGATGCGCTTCACGCTGCGCGGCCGCTGCTTCGCCTCCATCGAACCGCGTACCGACGAATTCGGCTGGCCACGCCGCAACGCGTTCCACCAGCCGCTGGCCGACGGGATCCTGTACCGTGGCCTGCAGCGTTTTTCCTGCGTCCGCACCTTGCTCGGCCACGGCGTCGATGGTTTTACCCAGGACGACGCCGGCGTGACGATCGAAATCACGGACGGGCATGGCGCGCGCAAGACGGTAGCGGCGCAATACATGATCGGCGCGGACGGCGGCAACAGCTTCGTGCGGCGCACGCTGAACCTGCCGTTCGAGGGCCGCACCAAGCCCAACCAATGGATCGTGGTCGACGTCCGCAACGACCCGATCGGCTCGCCGCACATCTACATGCACTGCGATGCCAGGCGCCCATACGTCTCGGCCGCCCTGCCGCACGGGATCCGGCGTTTCGAATTCATGGTCATGCCGGGCGAGACCGAAGAAGAGCTGTCCAGGCCGCACAACCTGGCGGCACTGATGCGCAAGGTCGTGGCGGAGCCCGAGCAGGTCGACTACATCCGCAAGCGCGTGTATACCCACAATGCCCGCCTCGCCTCGACCTTCCGGGTCAAGCGCATCCTGCTGGCCGGCGATGCCGCGCACATCATGCCGGTGTGGCAGGGCCAGGGCTACAACAGCGGCATCCGCGATGCGAGCAACCTGGGCTGGAAGCTGGCCATGGTCGTCCAGGGGCGCGCCGGCGATGCCCTGCTCGACACCTACACGCAGGAACGCCGCGTGCACGCCCGTTCGATGATCCACCTGTCGGAGGTGGCGGGCGACATCTTCGCGCCGACCAGCCGGGTGGGCGCGAAGATAAGGGACATGTTCGTCGGCACCTTCAGGCTGTCGCCCTCGATGAAGCGCTACTTCGTCGAGATGCGGTTCAAGCCGATGCCGCGCTATGAAGAAGGCGCCGTGTTGTCGCCGGCGCGTCCGCGCCGTCATGGCGTGCTGGCGCGTCTCCTGGCCAGCGCCGGCCAATCGCCGCTGGGACGCCTGCTCGGCCTGATGAGCGAGAAACGGGAATCCCTGCTCGGCCGCCTCGTCCATGGACACGACCCGTCCGCGGCGTCGCCGGTCGGTCGCATGTTCGTCCAGCCGACGGTCAGGCAGCAGGACGGCGCCCTGCGGCGGCTCGACGACGTGCTCGGCAACCGTTTCGCAATGCTCGCCTGGGGTGCCGACCCGACCTACGGCCTGAGCCCGGAGGCGCGCCGCACCTGGGAAACGCTGGGCGGCTGCTTCGTCATCCTCAAGCCGGATCCGCAGATGCGGTTCCGCGACGACGTGCCGGACGGCGTGATCGCCGTCGGCGATGTCGACGGCCGCCTGAAGGACTGGTTTGCGAACGTGCAGGAATCGGTCGTGCTGCTGCGCCCGGACCGCTTCGTCGCCGCGATGAGCACGCCGCAACGGGTATCCGACACGGTGCTGCGGCTGGGCGCGCAACTGGCGCTGAAGGACGTTCCCGCCGACCAGCCGCGCAGCGCGAGCTCCTTCACGGCGCCGGCCGCGCGGGAAAGCCTGGCGCAAGCCTGATCAGAATCAAGGAATTTCATGAACGTCCATCTCGAATGTCTTTCGCATACGCCGCTCCTGGGTCACTTCGACCCGCCGCAGGCGGTGCTGGACGAAGTATCCGCGCTCCAGCACGCGGCCCGCGAACGCATCGCCGCCTTCGATCCCGAACTGGTGCTGCTGTTCTCGCCCGACCACTTCAACGGCTTCTTCTACGACGTGATGCCGAGCTTCTGCATCGGTACGGGTGCGCACGCCATCGGCGACTTCGGCAGCCTGGCCGGCGCCCTCGACGTGCCGTTCGAACTGGCCACCGCTTGCGCCAGCGCGGTGATCGACGACGGCATCGATGTCGCGCTCTCGCACGACATGCAGGTCGACCACGGCATGGCCTATCCGCTCGAACACCTGATCGGCAGCCTGACCAGGTATCCCGTGATCCCGGTCTTCATCAATGCCGTCGCCAGGCCGCTGCCGACCTTCAAGCGCGCGCGGATGCTGGGCGAAGCGATCGGCCGCTGGGCACGCGGGACCGGCAAGCGGGTGCTGCTGATCGGGTCCGGCGGCCTGTCGCACCAGCCGCCCGTGCCCGAGTACGCCGACGCGCCGGAGCCGGTGCGCAGGTCCCTGGACGGCGCCGGCTATACCCTGTCCGAGGAAGAACGCGCGATCCGGACCAAGCGCACCATCGCGGCCGGCAAGGCCTTCGCCGAAGACCAGCGCACCCTGCATCCGCTCAACCCTGCATGGGACAACGGCTTCCTCGACATGCTCGAAGCGCAGGCCTATCTACAACTGGACAGCGTGCCGAACGACCTCGTGTCGGCACTTGCCGGGCGCAGCACCCACGAAGTCAAGGCCTGGCTGGCCGCGTTCGCGGCCCTCTCTGCCTACGGGCCGTACCGTACCGGCCATCGCTATTACCGTGAAATCCCCGAGTGGATCGCCGGCTTCGGCGCCCTCAGCGCCAGACCCCTGGGCGCATGACCTCAACCCACACTGCACAAAGGATCCCCATGAGCATCAACGAAGCCTCGACCAGCCGCACCCTCGCCGTCAGGGAAGACGATACCGACCTGAACATCCACTACAACGATTGCGGCAATGGCGCCGAGGTCGTCGTCATGCTGCACGGCTCCGGTCCCGGCGCCAGCGGCTGGGCCAACTTCAACCGCAACATCGAACCCCTGGTCGATGCCGGCTACCGCGTGCTGCTGATCGACTGCCCCGGCTGGGGCAAGAGCGACTCGATCGTCAACCGCGGCTCGCGCTCCGATCTGAACGCGCGCATCGTCAAGGGCGTGATCGACCAGCTCGGCATTGACCGCATCAGCATCCTCGGCAATTCGATGGGCGGCCACACCGCGGTCGCGTTCGCGCTGAACTACCCGGGCCAGGTCGCCAAGCTGGTGCTGATGGGTGGCGGCACCGGCGGCATGAGCCTGTATGCGCCGATGCCGACCGAAGGCATCAAGCTGCTCAACGGCCTGTACCGCGAGCCGACGCTGCAGAACCTGAAGCGGTTCAACGATGTCTTCGTGTTCGACCCCAGCGTGCTGACCGAGGAGATGCTGCAGCAACGCCTGGCCAATATCCTGGGCCGCCGTGACCACCTCGAGAACTTCCTGGCCTCGCTGGCGGCGAATCCGCGCCAGTTTCCCGATGTTAGCCCGCGCCTGCCCGGCATCGCCGCACCGACCCTGATCGTCTGGGGCCGCCAGGACCGCGTGGTGCCCTTCGACACCGGCCTGAGGCTGGTGGCCGGCATCCCGAACTCGCAACTGCACGTCTTCAACCAGTGCGGCCACTGGGCCCAATGGGAACACGCCGACACGTTCAACCGCCTGGTCGTCGATTTCCTCAAACACTGAACCGGAAAAACAGCATGCGCCTTGACCCCAAGACCATCGCCGAAGCGGCGAAGCTGCTGCGTGACGCCGAGGCCAGCGGCGAATGGATCGCGCCGCTGCGCGAGACCTTTCCCGGCCTCGACGCGGACGCCGCCTACGCGATCCAGAAACTGAATACGGACCTCAGGCTCCAGCGTGGCGCGCGCCTGGTCGGCGCCAAGATCGGACTGACCTCTCCGGCGGTGCAGAAGCAGCTGGGCGTGGACACGCCCGACTACGGCGTACTGTTCGACGACATGGGCTATGCCGAAGGCCTGCCGATCCCGGTGGCGAAGCTGCAGCAGCCGAAGGTCGAAGCCGAAGTCGCCTTCGTGCTGCGGCGCGACCTGGACCTGCCGAACCCGACGATCGTCGACGTGATCGGCGCCATCGACTATGCGCTGCCGGCACTGGAGATCGTCGGCAGCCGCATCGGCGGCTGGAATATCCGGCTGGTCGACACCGTGGCCGACAACGCATCCTCGTCGGCCTGGGTGGTCGGCGCCTCGCCCAAGAAGCTCGGCGAGCTCGACTTGCGTGCCTGCGCCATGACGATGTCGTGCGACGGCGAAGTCGTCTCCACCGGCACCGGCGCGGCCTGCCTCGGCCACCCGCTCAACGCCGTGCTGTGGCTGGCCCGCACGATGGCACGCGTCGGCGCCCCTCTCAGGGCGGGCCAGCTGGTGCTGTCCGGCGCGCTCGGGCCGATGGTAGCGGTCGAAGCGGGCAAGACCTACACCGCGCACATCGACGGGCTCGGCAGCGTCAGCGCCGTGTTCGAATGAGCGCGAGCGCCGCGGCGCGCCGCCATTTTGCAGTTTCGCTCCCTTCTCGAGGTACAACATGAGCAAGAAAATCAAGGCCGCGATCATCGGATCCGGCAACATCGGCACCGACCTGATGATCAAGATCCTGCGCCACGGCCAGAACATCGAAGTCAAGGCCATGGTCGGCATCGACCCGGCCTCGGATGGCTTGGCGCGCGCCGCGCGCATGGGCGTGGCGACCACCCACGAATCGGTCGAGGGCCTGGCCAGGCTGCCCGAATTCGCCGACATCGACATCGTGTTCGACGCCACCTCGGCCGGCGCCCACGTCAGGAACGACGCCTTCCTGCGCGCGAAGAAGCCGGGCATCCGCATGGTCGACCTGACCCCGGCCGCGATCGGTCCGTACTGCATCCCGGTCGTCAACGGCGAAGACCACCTCGACGCCCTGAACGTCAACATGGTCACCTGCGGCGGCCAGGCCACGATCCCGATGGTGGCGGCGGTATCGCGGGTGGCGAAGGTGCATTACGGCGAAATCATCGCCTCGATCTCGAGCAAGTCGGCCGGCCCCGGCACCCGCGCGAACATCGACGAGTTCACCGAGACCACCTCGAAGGCGATCGAAGCGGTCGGCGGCGCCGCCAAGGGCAAGGCCATCATCGTGCTGAACCCGGCCGAGCCGCCGCTGATCATGCGCGACACCGTCTACACCTTGAGCGACTTCGCCGACGAGGACGCGATCGCGGCCAGCATCGAAGCGACCGTCAAGGGAGTGCAGGCCTACGTGCCGGGCTACCGCCTCAAGCAGAAGGTGCAGTTCGACCGCATCGACAAGCCGGTACGCATCCCGGGCGTGGGCGATGCCGTCACCGGCCTGAAGACCTCGGTGTTCCTCGAGGTCGAAGGCGCCGCCCACTACCTGCCGGCGTATGCCGGGAACCTCGACATCATGACCAGCGCCGCGCTGCGCACCGCCGAACACATGGCCGGCCGCATGCTGGCCGCCCTGCAGGCCGCCTAAGGAGACCGTAATGATCACCGACCCTAAAACCCAGAAAATCCACATATCCGACGTCACCCTGCGCGACGGCTCGCACGCGATCCGCCACCAGTATTCGGTCGAGCAGGCCAAGAGCATCGCCAGGGCGCTCGACGCGGCCAAGGTCGACAGCATCGAAGTGGCGCACGGAGACGGCCTGAACGGCTCCAGCTTCAACTACGGCTTCGGCGCGCATACCGACCTCGAATGGATCGAAGCCGTCGCCTCCGTGGTCGAGCACGCCAAGGTCGCCACCCTGCTGCTGCCCGGCATCGGCACCATCCACGACCTCAGGGCGGCCTACGATGCCGGGGCACGCATCGTCCGCGTCGCCACCCACTGCACCGAGGCCGACGTGTCGCGCCAGCACATCGAATACGCGCGCGAGCTCGGCATGGACACCGTCGGCTTCCTCATGATGTCGCACATGACCACGCCGCAAAAGCTGGCCGAGCAGGCCAAGCTGATGGAGAGCTACGGCGCGACCTGCTGCTACGTCGTCGACAGCGGCGGCGCCCTGTCGATGCAGGACGTGCGCGAGCGCTTCCGCGCGTTCAAGGACGTGTTGAAACCGGAAACCCTGACCGGCATGCATGCGCACCACAACCTGAGCCTGGGCGTCGCCAACAGCATCGTCGCCGTCGAGGAAGGCTGCGACCGCGTCGACGCCTCGCTGGCCGGCATGGGTGCCGGCGCCGGCAATGCGCCGCTGGAAGTGTTCATCGCGGCCATCAGCCGCCTGGGCTGGCGCCACGGCACCGACCTGTACACGCTGATGGACGCGGCCGACGACATCGTCCGTCCGCTGCAGGACCGTCCGGTGCGCGTGGACCGCGAAACCCTGGCACTGGGCTACGCCGGGGTGTACTCCAGCTTCCTGCGCCACTCCGAGGCGGCTGCCGAAAAGTATGGCATCGGCACGGTGGACATCCTGGTCGAACTGGGCAAGCGCCGCATGGTCGGCGGCCAGGAAGACATGATCGTCGACGTCGCGCTCGATTTGCTGCAGCGCACGGCATAACGGTGCGTCCGCTGACACCGCAGCCGGCACACCTATAAAAGCAAACACGTGCCGGCCGGTTTCAAACAGGATGAAGACAATCAGGAGACACCCGTGAACGACATCCGGCAAGCCATACTCACCCAGCCGATGCGCTGGTTCCAGATCCGCGTGATCATCATTTGCATCATCCTGGCCATGATCGATGGCTACGAAATCCTGGTCATGGCGTTCGTCGCGCCGCATCTTGCCAAGGCCTGGTCGCTCGAACCAGTGCAAATCGGTTACCTGCTCAGTGCCGGGATTTTCGGCATGGCCGTCGGTGCGACCTTCATCTCGCCGCTGGCAGACCGCATCGGCCGGCGTCGCCACATCCTGATTTGTCTGGCGCTGATCACCATCGGCATGGGCCTGTCTGCCGTGGCCCGGAATGTCGAGCAGATGGTGTGCCTGCGTGCCTTCGCCGGCGTGTTCATCGGCGCAATCATGTCCAGCCTGAACATCATTGTTTCCGAGTACAGCTCGGAACGGCGGCGCGGCACGGCGATGGGCATCTATGGTATCGGGCTGCCGGCCGGCGTGGCGCTCGGCGGCGCTGTCACGGGTGTGCTGATTGCCTCTTTCGGCTGGCGTGCTCCGTTTCTGTTCGGCGCCATCGTCACCGGGCTCACGCTCGTCGCAGTGGCGATCGCCGTGCCGGAGTCGATTGAATATCTGGTGGAAAAACGGCCCGCCGGCGCGCTCGGGCAATACAACCGCATCGCTACCAAGCTTGGCTATCCGGTGACCAAGACACTGCCGATGGCACAGGCATCGCATGGCTCGGGCATCGTTTGGCAAGCCCTGTTCGGCGGCGTCATGCTCAAGCGCAGCCTCTTTCTCTGGCTGGGCTACGCCTGTATGACGGCTGCCTTTTACTTCGCCAACACCTGGACCGCGAAAATGATTGCCGATGCCACCGGTAACGCTTCCTTGGGCGGAACCACCGGCGTCTTGATCGCAGTAGGCGGCGTCATTGGCGCACTGATGTTTGCGGCGCTGTCCGCCATCATGCGTCCGCGCCTGGTGACTGCATTGATCATGTTCGCGGGCGCGATCGCGTATGCGCTTTATGCCAACTATTTTCACAAGCTGACGCTGGCGCTGCCCCTGGCCGTGCTTGTCGGCATCTGTGCCAACGGCGGGATGGCGGCGTTCTATGCGATCAGCCCGAGTATCTATCCTGCCGCGGCGCGCGGCACTGGCGTTGGCCTCATGATCGGTTTCGGCCGTGGCGTGGCAATCCTGGCGCCGATTTTCACGGGTTATCTGCTGAGGGCGGGCTGGACGCCGCAATTCGCTTACCAGTTCTTCGGCGGAATGCTGCTGTGCTCGGGCGTTCTCACCGTCCTGCTTGACCGCACTTACGCGAAGGCAGTCCAAGGCCTGCCGGCGACTGCGCAGCGCAGCGCATAGCGGACCGGCATCTTTCGTTTCCGCCGTCCTTATTGCCCGCTACGCTGGATCAAGTGTGATTTTTATTAATCAAGGAGACGACATGAAGGAGGCATTGATTTCCCTGTGCGCGGGCCTCGCGCTAGCGCTGCCGGCCGTCGCACAAGCGGAAACCGATTTCAAGGTAACCCTTCTGGGTACCGGTTCGCCGAATCCCAATGCGCAGCGCTTCGGCCCCAGTACGCTTGTGCAGGCAGGCAGCCAGACCCTGCTGATCGACGCCGGCCGCGGCGCCTCCATCCGCATGTGGCAGGCCGGTGTGCCGCTCAGCCGCCCCAACGCACTGCTGCTGACGCACTTCCATTCGGACCATACCAGCGGCATTGCCGATATCTGGCTGACCGGTTGGGTGGATACACCTTATGGACGGCGCACGTCGCCGTTCCAGGTCATTGGACCGGTTGGTACGAAGCGCCTGATGCAGGGCTTGGAGCAGGCCTACGCCGACGACATCAAGATTCGCCTGAAAGATGAAAAGAATCCGGTTGAGGGCGCCAAGGTGGCGGTGAAGGAATTCAAATCGGAAGGCGTGGTTTACCAGCAGGACGGCGTGGTGGTCACAGCGTTCGAAGTCGATCACGGCGACGCCATTAAACCGTCCTTTGGCTATCGGATCGATTACAAGGGGCATGCGGTGGTGATCTCGGGCGACACCCGATATACGGAGAACGTCGTGAAATACGGCAGAAATGTCGATCTGCTCATCCATGAGGTGGCGATCGTCAATCCCGACGCCCTGAAGGCAAACGATGGGTTCAAGCGCATCTTTGATCATCACACCTCGCCGCAGGAGGCCGGATCGATCTTCAAGCATGCCAGGCCGCGCATGGCCGCCTACACCCATCTGGTGTTCCTGCCCGATCCGCGCTTCCCGGTGCCGACCGTGGACGATGTCATGCACCAGACTCGCGAGACCTACGATGGTCCCCTGCAGGTAGGGGCCGATCTCATGAGCTTTAGTATCGGGGAAACGGTCGAGGTCAAGCCGTTCAGCCCGAAGCAGTAGAGGCAGTTCCCCAGGCTCGAGCGTCGTACGGCAGACCCGGCCGGCCTTTCACCCCTCTTCCATGACGTCGGTTTCGGCCCGATGCGCGCCTTCGCTGAATAACCAGGCTCAGCTCAGAAACGCAAGTACGAGGGCGCGACGCGCGTTCATGTCAGTGGGCCAGTCACTACGTCGGTAGTCTACGCACTGCTGAATGACGCCACCGGCACTGCGCTGCTCAGATCGAACCAGGTCGGCGCCTCGCCAGCCCGGATGCCCTCCTGAGAGCGGCGCCGGGCAGGTTCGACACTTGACGCGAACAGCGTCCTTTTTTACTTAGAAAGTATGCTTGATGCCGGTCAGCAGGCCTTTTTGCACGAGGCCGGCACCGACGCTGCCGCCCGCGCTGAGCGAGATCGCCGCCGCACCGTCGTTATTCAGGTAGCCCGCCATGAGGTAGACCGAGGTACGCTTGGAAAACACGTACTGCACGCGCGCCGCAGCCAGGTCCGCCCTGTCGCCTCCGTTCCTGAGATCGTAGTGTGCGAGCTGGGCATCGATGATCCACACCAGCGACGGCGAGTACGAGATGCCGAGGTAGGACAGGTCGGACTTCGGTGCGCGCGCATTACCCTCGTTGTCGCGATGCACGACACCGCCGGCGAGCTTGAAGTTGTAGAACTTGACGTATCCGCCGACGTGCGCCCGCGAATCGGACAACGCACTGCTGGTCGGGCCAAAGGCCGCCGCCGCGCCCGGGCCGCCATTGTAGCGGTCGTACGCGCCCACCACGCCCCAGGCCGCACCCTCGTACTTCATCATCGCCGACCAGTTCCGGCATGCGCGGCTGTCGGCGGCCAGTTCGCCGCCGCAGTTGGTGGCCGTCGGGCCGCCCGCTGCCGAGGCGTCCCGGCCCAGGCTGTAGGTCGCGCCATAGCTCAGGGCGCCGCTGGCGCCGCGGTAGGCAATCGAATTGTCGTGGCGCGAATTCGGCAGGTAGGCGTCGAGCGAACCGATCGAGTACTGGACCGGGCCCATCACGTCGAAGTCGGGAAACGAGCCGAACAGCATGCTGTAGTTGCGGCCGACGGTGACCTGGCCCCAGTTGCCGGCGAGGCCGACCCAGGCCTGGCGCCCGAACAGGCGGTTGCCCTGCCCCATCACGCCCGTATCCGGCGAGAATCCGCTCTCCAGCACGAAAATCGCCTTGAGCCCGTTGCCAAGCTCCTCGACACCGCGGAAGCCGACGCGCGACGGCATCAGGCCGCCGCTCAGGCTCGGCATGCGTGTCAGCGAGGCGCCGGCGGCATTTGCATTGCTGAGCCGTTCGATCGAAACATCGGCCGAACCATACACCTGGACGTTCGATTGCGCGGATGCGCTTGAAACTCCCGCGAATGCAAGGCCAAGGCCGAGCACGATGTGCCTGTTGTTCATATTGTCTCCTCCGGTGCGTGTGGCTCGATGGCCACGGTGATAAGAAATCGATGAATGCCGTCTACGCGGCTTCGGTGGTCAAAATCAGGCGGCAAGCCCCGCACGGGACCAGCCGAGGCTGCCCGTGTCCATGGGGGAAGTGGTGTGCGCGCCTGCGCCTAGCCGGTCGCTGCCGCCGGCGCGATGGCGCCGGCCATGCCGGATCCCAGGTAGGTTTCCAGGACCCGCGGGTTGCCGGCAAGATCCCGGGATGGTCCGTGCATCACCATCGCGCCGGTTTCGAGGACGTAGCCGTAATCCGCAACCTGCAGGGCGGCGCGTGCGTTCTGCTCGACCAGCAGGGTTGCGACGCCGGTCTTGCGCAGCTCGCCGATGATCCGCAGGATCTCCTGCGTGATGCGCGGCGCCAGGCCCAGGCTGGGCTCGTCGAGCATGAGCAGGCTGGGCTTGGCCATCAGGGCCCGGCCCACCGCCAGCATCTGCCGCTCGCCGCCGGACAGGGTCGACGCCATCTGCGCGCTGCGCTGCTCGAGGCGCGGGAACAGTGCGTACACTGTGCCGAGCTGGTCGAGATAGTGCCTGGCGCCGGCCAGCTTGCGCGGGTAGGCGCCGAGTTTCAGGTTGTCCTCGATGCTCATGCTGCCGAACAGTTCGCGCGTCTCGGGCACCAGGCTCATGCCGCCGCGCACGCGCTCCTCCGGCCGCAGGCCGCCGACGCTGTCGCCCTGGAAGCGGATTTCGCCGTCGGCGCTCGCGTTGACCGGCAAGGCGCCCATGATCGCGTTCAGCATGCTGCTCTTGCCGGCGCCGTTGGGTCCGATCACGGTAACGATCTGCCCGGCGGCCACCTGCAGCTTGCAGGCGGACAGTGCTTCCACCTTGCCATAGTGGACCCGCAGGTCCCGGATGTCTAGCACCATGCTCATGCCGCTTCTCCTTCGATGACGCCACCCAGGTAGGCCTCCAGCACGGCGGGATGGCGCTGGATCTCCGCCGGCGTCCCCTCGGCGATCCTGGTGCCGAATTCCATGACGACCAGGCGGTCGGTCAATCCCATGACGAAGTCCATATCGTGTTCGACCAGCAGCACCGTCATGCCCTCGCTCCGCAGCTTGCGCAGCAACACGGAGAGCGCCTGTTTCTCGAGGTGCCGCAAGCCGGCCGCCGGCTCGTCGAGCAGCAGCAGCGCCGGATCGCAGCACAGGGCACGGGCGATCTCGAGTATCCGCTGCTGGCCCAGCGCCAGGCTGGCGGCGTCGGCATACAGCAGTTCGCCGAGTCCGACCCGTTCCAGTTGCACCCTGGCCTCGTGCAGGAGCTTGTCCTCCTCGTTCCGGTTCAGCCTCAGCATGCTCGGGACGAACCCGCCCTGCTTGCTGAAATCGCCGCGCAGGTGGGCGCCGAGCGCGACGTTTTCGAGTACGCTCATGCCCGGCAATAGTTGGACGTGCTGGAAGCTGCGCGCGATGCCGGCGGCGGCGATGTCGCGCGAGCGGACGCCGGCGATCGGCTTGCCCCGGTAGCGCACCGCGCCCGCGCTCAGGGCGATCTCTCCGGTGATCAGGTTGAAGGTGGTCGACTTGCCGGCGCCATTCGGACCGATCAGGCCGACGATGTCGCCGGCATGGAGCCTGAAGCTCACATCGTTCACCGCCACCAGCCCGCCGAACTGCTTGCGCGCGCAATCCACTTCCAGTATCAGCTCGCCCTTGTCCGGCTTGCCGCGCTGGGGCAAGGGCATTGCCTGCCGCAGCGCACGTGCCGGGCGTGCCGGCCCCATGCGGCGCGCCAGCAAGGGCCACAGGCCTTCGCGGGCGTACTGCAGCAACAGGATCATCAGGACACCGAACACGATGATATCGACGCTGGCCGATGTGCCGAACAGGCTCGGCAAGCCGTCTTGCAGGAATTCCTTCAGCAGCGTGAAGAGACCGGCGCCAAGCACGGCGCCCCACGCATTCCCGACGCCGCCGATGACGGCCATGAACAGGTATTCGATGCCGTTGCCGACGTTGAACGGCGTCGGATTCACGGCGCGCTGGAGGTGCGCGTACAGCCACCCCGACAGGCTGGCCAGCAAGGCGGCGTAGACGAACATCACGATCTTCATGCGGCGCGTATCGACGCCCATGGCCTCGGCCATGCTCGCCCCGCCCCTGACCGCGCGCATGGCGCGTCCGGGCCGGGAGTCGAGCAGGTTGCGCATGGCCAGCATCGCCAGCAGCAGCGCCGCCCAGATCAGATAGAACATGGCGCCTTGCGAATCGAGCGCCACGCCGCCGATGGAGATCGCCGGGATATTGTTGATGCCGTCATATTTGCCGAGAAATTCGAAATTCCCGAACAGGTAGTACAGGGAGAGGCCCCAGGCAATCGTCCCCAGCGGCAGGTAGTGGCCGGACAGCCTGACCGACATCAGTCCGATCAGGTAAGCGCTGGCCCCGGTCAGCACCAGGCCCGCGAGCAGGCCGATCCAAGGGGACAGGGCGAAGCGCGTGCACAGGTAAGCGCTGGTATAGGCGCCCAGTCCGACGAACGCGGCCTGGCCGAACGACGTCATGCCACCCACGCCAGTCAGCAGCACCAGGCCGAGTGCCACGATCGCGGCCAGCCCGATATAGTTACCCAGCGTCAGCCAGTAGGGTGGCAGCGGCGCGACCGGGACCAGCGCCAGCAGCAGCAGCAGGCCGCAGGCATACCATTTCTTTTGCAGCATGAGGGCTCCTAGTGATCGCTATCGGAATGCGGACTGACGAACGAGCGCCAGATCAGGATGGGAATGATCAAGGTGAACACGATCACTTCCTTGAACGCACTGGCCCAGAACGAGGAAAAGCTGTCCAGGAGCCCGACGCTCCACGCCCCGGCGGCCGCGACGGGATAACTGGCAAGCCCGCCGAAGATGGCGCCGACGAAGCCCTTCAGGGCAATCAGGAAACCGGTATCGTAAGAAATCGTCGTCAGCGGTCCGATCAGGACGCCGCACACGGCGCCGATGAGTGAGGCCAGCGTCAGCGCCAGCTTCCCGGCCTGGATCGTGCCGATGCCGACCAGCTGCGCGCCCAGGCTGTTGATCGCGGTGGCCTTGAGCGCCTTGCCGGTCAGGGTGCGGCCGAAATACAGGTAGAGCGCGCCAATGGCGATGACAGCGGTGCCCAGCACGAGCAGATTCTGTCCGGGAATCGCCTGCGTGCCGATCGCGAACTGGCTGTCGGTCAGGGGCGCGCTGCGATAGCCCTCGGCACCGAAGATCAGCAGGCCAAGGCCTACCATCGCCAGGTGTAGGGCCACGGACGCGATCAGCAGTACCAGTACCGAGGCGCGTTCGAGCGGACGGTAGACCAGCCGGTACAGCATCGGGCCCATCGGCACGACGATCGCCAGGGTCAGGCCGACCTGGAGTGCCGGGGATAGCGCCCGCGGCGCCAGAGACACGGTCGCCGCGTAGACCGCCAGCGGAAACAGGAGGTATTTGCCTGCCTGGACAGGCAGGTCGCGTCGCGCGCGCTGCCGCCGCACCGGATTGCGCAGCATGCTCGCGGCGTCGGCGACGAAAGTGAGCGCGCCGAGGACCAGCAGCAGCAAGGCGGTCATTGGCGCCCTGTTCATTTGCAGTGCGGCGATCGTCATCGCACCGAAGGCCACGAACTCGCCTTGCGGGATGAAGATGATGCGCGTAACGGAAAATACCAGTACCAGGGCCAATGCGATCAGCGCGTAGACCGCGCCCTGGGTCACCCCATCCTGCAGCAGGATGGCGGCAATTGATGAATCCATGATCTCCTCCGGATGTCCGAGCTTCGCCTGTGCCGGCGATTCGCTCGCAAAATGTCATGTCAAGCCGGCCTGGGGGCCGGCCCGCGCGCCGCGTCTATTTCACGTAGGTCCAGCGGCCGTTCCTTACCTCGATCAGCACCCGTGCGCGCTGGTCCAGGCCATTGTGATCGGCCGGGCTCATCGTGTAGGTGCCGTTGATGCCGACCAGGTCCTTGGTGCGTTCGAGGGCGGCGCGCAGGGCGACGCGGAATTCATCGGTGCCGGGCTTGCCCGCCTTCAGGGCGGCGGGCACCGCGTTAACCAGCAGCAGCGCGGCATCCGAGGTGGAACCGGCGAAGGTCGAACGCGAATCGGCACCGTAGAGTTTCTCGTAGGCGGCGTTCAGCCTGGTGCCCGCCTCCTTGCTGGCCATGCTGGCCGGCAGCTGCTCCGCCACCAGCATCGGGCTGGCAGGGATCAGCGCCCCTTCCACGTGGCGCCCGCCGATACGGAGGAAGTCCCTGGTGGTCACGCCATGGGATTGATAGATCTTTCCCTGGTAGCCGCGCTGGCGCAGTTCGATTTGCGGCAGCGCGGCGGGCGCACCCGAGGCGCCGATGAAGATCACGTCCGGACGCGCAGCGCTCACCTTCAGCACTTGCGCGGTGACGCTGGTATCCGGGCGCTTGTAGCGCTCGGCGGCGACGATCTTGATGTGGGCGGCGCCGGCGGCGCGCTCGAGCTCCGTAAACAGCAGGTCGCCCCAGCTGTCGGCGAAACCGATGAAGCCGACGGTCTTCGCCTTGCTGGCAACCATGTCGTCGACCAGGCGTTGCACCATCAGGCCCGCGCTCTGCACGGGCTGGAACACCCAGGCGCGCTTTTCGGCTTCCGGAGGCAGATAGGGCGTGGTCAGCAGCAGGGGCGTCTTCGCCTCGGCCACTACCTGCGCCATCGCGGCCGCGCTCGGGTTGGTGTTGGGGCCGATGATCACGTCGGCCTTGTTCTCCATGATCAGCTTGCGCGTGACCTTCACCGCGGTACTGGGGTCGGTCGCGTCGTCCAGCAGGATATAGTTGACCTTCTCGTTGCCGATGGTCGCAGGCAGCAGGGGCAGCACGCGCTTGATGTCCGATCCCAGTGCCGCCGCCGGGCCCGTCAAGGATGCGACGACGCCGACGTTGATGTCTGCCAGGGCCGTCGTGCTCAGCATGGCAATTGCGGTGGCGAGGACTGCTTTCTTTCGTAACTTCATGGCTTGTCTCCGGTTTGTCCTTGTTTTGCGGCAAAGCGATCTGATTGCCGCTCTTAAACAATTAATTGGAGATCAAGATAGGATCGAAGACGAGTGAAGACAAAAAAAAGTACGTTATGTGCACCCTGTGCACCAAGCTACTTGCCCGGCCGCCGGACCTGCGCCGCTTATCGCGCTTCCCGGCCGACCGGCTCCGCTCCCAGCCAGCTGCCGCTCGCCACGATACTGTCCACGAGCTGGAACACCTGGCTCACGCCTTCGCGGACTGCCGGGGAATACGAACGCGCGGTGTTCTCGCACAAGGCCCAGGTGAAGGACGTATCGCGGATCGGACTCCACGAGATGTCGTCCTTCCACCGCCTGCTTGCGCTGACGGCACAGCATGGCGTGACGGTATGCACCTTGCCTTCACGCGCCAGTTCCATCGAGAGATCCATGGCATCGATTTCGAAAGCGAGGCTGAATTCAAAGCCTGCGCGCAGCAGGGCATCCTCGATATACGCACGGATCGCGTTGTTCCTGCCGGGCAGCGCCAGCGCGAGCTTGTCCAGGCGCGACAGGGGCACCGGCGCGCCTGGATCGAGCCCGGTCGTTTTGGAGGAAACGAGGACCAGCGGCTCACGGACCAGCCTGGTATACCGGTAATCGGCGGGCGGAGCGCGGTCGTGGGGAACGATCGCCAGGTCCAGCAACCCGGCCTGCATCGACTCGCGCAATTCATGGCTGACGCCCTCATAGATACGGAGCGAAACGCCGGGATATTCGTCGATCAGCCTGGAAATGTACCGTGTGGTGAACAGGTGCTGCCAGGACGGCGGGACCCCGATCGACAACTGTCCGGCCGCCCGCTCGCCCACCTGTTCGACCAGCGTGGCCAGCTGCCGCAATACCGGCCGGGCGCGGCTCTGCAGGAGCCAGCCGGCCTCGGTGGGCACTACGCCCCCCTGGGTACGCGTGAACAGCCTGGCGCCGATCTGGTGCTCCAGCGATGCGATGTGGCGCGACAAGGCCGGCTGCGAGAGGTGCAGGTCGGCCGCCGCCCGGTTGATGCTTTTCAGTTCGACGACGCGCAGGAAGTATTCGATGAGCTTGGATTCCATGATGCCGGATGTTATCCGATAAATGGATAGCAAGCATAAACAAATAGCATTATCCGGATAACAAGGGCGCGGCTACCATATTTTTCGATTGCCTTTGTTCGACCACAACCCATAACCGGAGACTTCATTCATGCCGCTTACCGATTTCCCTTCCCCCTCCAGCAGCCCGGACTTCGATACCGATGTCATCATTGTCGGCTCCGGACCGACAGGCGGTACCGCCGCCCTCGCCCTGGCCACCTATGGCGTCAGGGTACACATCGTGTCACGCTGGAACTGGCTGGCCAATACGCCGCGCGCGCATATCACCAACCAGCGCACCGTGGAAGTGTTCCGGGATCTGGGCATCGAAGAAGAGACGCACCGCCATGCGACGCCGTGGGAATGGATGGGAGAAAACCCGGTCGTGACCAGTCTTGCCGGCGAAGAGTTGCTGCGCATGCCGGCATGGGGAGCGGGCGAGGAACGCCGCGGCGATTACCTGCGCGGCAGCCCCTGTCCACTGATGGACCTGCCGCAAACACTCGTCGAGCCGATCCTGTTCAAGAACGCCGCGGAACGCGGGGCGACCTCGTCGATGAACACCGAATACCTCTCGCATGCCGAAGACAGTCAAGGCGTCACCGTGCATCTGCAGGACCGGCTGTCGGGCCGGCGCTACACGCTGCGCGCGAAATACCTGATCGGCGCCGACGGCGCGAATTCGCAAATCGCCAAGGATATCGGCCTGCCGATCACGGGCGAGATGGGTCGCGCCGGGACGCTCTATACCCTGTTCAACGCCGACCTGTCGTCTTACGTGCAACACCGCCCCAGCATCATGAACTGGATCGTCAGTCCGCAAGCCAGCTACGGTGAGCTCGGCGTAGGCATGATGCGGGCGATCAAACCATGGACCCAGTGGATCGTCGGCTGGGGTTTCGACATGGCGAAGGGCGAGCCCGACCGGAGCGACGACGCCGTCCTGCCGCGGATTCGCGCCCTGATCGGCATTCCCGACATCGACATCGAGATCGTTCACAAGTCGATCTGGTACGTGAACGAAGCCTATGCCACCGAGTATGCGAAAGGCCGGGTGTTCTGCGCGGGCGATGCCGTACACCGCCATCCGCCGTCGAGCGGTCTCGGCCTGAACACCTGTGTCCAGGATGCGCACAACCTCGCATGGAAGCTGGCGTTCGTGCTCAAGGGCCACGCCGATCCATCGCTGCTGGGCTCGTACTCGGCCGAACGGGCGCCGGTGGGCAAGCAGATCGTGCTGCGCGCCAACCAGTCGCGCCGCGATTATGCCGCACTCAAAAAGGTGTTTCATGTCGAAGGCGCCGACAATCCCGTGGCGGCGGGCATCGCGCGTTTCAGGGAAGCCAGCGCCGCAGGCGCACAGGCCCGCCTGGATGCCCTCGAAGCACTCGACATCAAGAACCGCGAGTTCAACGCACAGGGCGTGGAAACGAACCAGCGCTACACCTCATCGGCCGTGCTCCCCGATCCCGGCGTCCCCGACGAGGTGTGGAAGCGCGATCCCGAACTGTACCTGCAGCCGAGCACGCGGCCGGGTGCGAAAATGCCGCACGCATGGCTCATCGACGCGCATGGCAAGCGCATTTCCACGCTCGACCTCGTCGGCAAGGGAAAATTTACCCTGGTGACGGGCCTGGCCGGACATGCATGGGCCGGCGCCGCGGAGCGGCTCGCGCTGCCTTTCCTGCACGTTGCCGTGATTGGCCAGAAGGCACAACAGGATGTGTATTGTACCTGGGCGCGCCTGCGCGAAATCGACGAGGCCGGCGTTCTCTTGGTCCGCCCCGACGGCTTCATCGCATGGCGGCATGAAACCGGCGTCGACAGCCCGGACGCCGCGTTGCGCCTGCTGGCCGGCGCACTGGCCGCATTGCGGTTGCACGCCTGAGCGGGCAGCGCGCCGGGCCGGACCATCGAACCGGGAACCGGCAGGCATTGAGCCGGCCGGCGCGGCCGCCTAGTCGTGCAGCACGACGCGGTTGCGCCCCTCCTCCTTGGCCCGGTACAGCGCCGCATCCGCGCGGGCGAGCAGCTGTTCCGGCGAGGCCGGATCGTTCCCCTCCAAGGTGGCCACGCCGATGCTGACGGTCGTCCTGCCGCCGGCCGGCGCCGGATCGCCTGGTGCGCTCAGCTCGACGGCGGCGCGGATCCGCTCCGCCACGGCGGCGGCTCCGGCCAGGGACTGCTGCGGCAGCAGCACCACGAATTCTTCGCCGCCATAGCGGGCGGCAAGGTCGTACACGCGCACCTGGCCCGACAGGATCGCGGCGACGCGCTGGAGGCATTCGTCCCCCGCCTGATGGCCGTAGGTGTCGTTGTAGCGCTTGAACAGATCCACGTCGATCAGCAGCAGGGACAGCACACCGGCTTCGCGCCGCGCCTGTTCCCATTCCTTGTGCAGGGTCTCGTCGAAGCACCTGCGGTTCGCGATACCCGTCAGGCCGTCACGCATGACCAGGCGCTCCAGCGCCAGTTGCGCCTCCTTCTGCACCGTCATGTCGCGCCAGGTCTCCAGCACCCCGAACAGCTTGCCCGAGCCGTCGTAGACCGGACCGGCGTCCATCACCAGGAAGCGGCGCTCGCCGGTGCGCGGCATGTCGCACCACCCCGCTCCACTCACCGTGCCGCGGGGTTTCCCTTCCTGGTCCGCGATACCGGCAGTGGTGTTGTAGACCCGGTACAGCAACTTTGCGTCCTCGATCCGGTCGGTCAGGATCAGGTCGGCCAGCGTCGGGCGTGCCTCATGGTAGAAGCCCAGCGAATGCTTGGAGGTCCCGACCATCTCGGCGGCCGAGATGCCGGTCAGCCGTTCGCAGGCATGGTTCCAGATCGCCACCCGGCCGTGCGCATCCAGCACGAATGCGGGAACGACCAGTTGCACCAGCAGGGCCGCTGCGAAGTCATAGTGACTGTCGGCGGACACGGGCAAAGGCGGCGGCTGCCGAGTGGTGATGTCGGTTGTCATGGTACGTAAAGTAATAATGGAGCGGATTACCGCAACTTCAATTTCCGTGCGGCAACACTAGGGAAGGGAATGTAGTACGAATGCGCTGCCCGCGTCAACAAAAGACGGTGGAGGCCGGGCGCTTTGTTGTTCTGCGGCCGCTCGCGCGGCGGCCGTCACGACTCGTCTTCAGCCGCCGCGGAAGTGGTAATGATGTCGGCGACCGGCGCATCGGGCGCGACGTTGAGCGCCCGCAGCGTATCCTGCGTGACCGACGCGAACACCGGCGCCGCCACCGTGCCGCCGTAGTGGCCGCCGGCCGCCGGTTCGTCGATCATGACCGCCACGATGATGCGCGGCGCCGACACCGGCGCGAAGCCGACGAAGCCGGCGACGTAGGTGTTGGTGTAGCGGCCGCCGACGGCCTTGTGGGCGGTGCTGGTCTTGCCGGCCACGCGGTAGCCGGGAATCTGGGCGCGCGGCGCGGTGCCGCCCGTCCCGGCGGCCATTTCCATCATGGCGCGCACGGCGCCTGCCGTCGCGCCGGAGATCACGGCCTGGGCGGCCGGCGGCGCATCGGTCTTCAGGAGCGTGACCGGGATCATGTCGCCGTCGCGCGCGAACATCAGGTAGGACTGCGCCATCTGCATCAGCGAGGTCGAGACGCCGTGGCCGTAGCTGATGGTGGCCTGCTCGATCGGCTTCCAGGCGCCGTAGGGCCGCAGCCTTCCCGCGGCGCTGCCGGGGAAGCCGAGCGCGGGCGCCTGGCCGAATCCCGCCTTGGTGAGCAGGGTCCACATCTGGCGCGGCTCCATCCGCAGCGCCAGCTTGGCGGTGCCCACGTTCGAGGACTTCTGCAGCACTTCCGACACCGTCAGCGTGCCGTGGCGGCTGGCATCGTGGATCGTGGCGCGGCCGATGGTCAGGTAGCCTGGCGCGGTTTCGACCAGGGTCGACGGAGTCGCCAAGCCGCTCTCCAGCGCCTGCGCGATGGTGAACGGCTTCATCACCGAGCCCGGCTCGAAAGTATCGGTCAGCACCCGGTTGCGCAGCTGGGCCCCGGTCAGGCGCGCGCGGTCGTTCGGATCGTAGTTCGGCAGGTTGGCCAGCGCCAGCACTTCGCCGGTCCGCACGTCGAGCACGACGATGCCGGCGGCCTTCGCCTGGTGCTTCTCCAGCGCCGCCTTCAGGTGCGAGTGCGCGATATGCTGGATGTTGCGGTCGATCGACAGCGCCAGGTCGCCGCCCTCGCGCGCCGGCCGTGTCGTGCCCATGTCGTCGAGCAGGTGGCCGAGGCGGTCCTTGAGCACCCGCCGGCCGCCCGCGGCGCCGGCCAGGGTGGCCTGGTGGGCCAGCTCCATGCCTTCCTGGCCGGCGTCGTCGACGCCGGTAAAGCCGACCACATGGGCCACCAGGTCGCCATATGGGTAATAGCGCTTGTATTCCCCACGCGTTTCGATGCCCTTGATGCCCAGTTGCAGGATCGTGTCGACGGTATCCTGCTCCACCTGGCGCTTCAGGTAGACCAGGCTGCGCGGCGAAGCGAGCTTCGCGTCCAGCTCGGGCCGGCCCAGGCCGAGCAGCCGGCCCAGCTCGTCCAGCTGCCGCGGCGATGCGCAGCGCACCTCGTCGGGAACCGCCCACACCGCCTTGACCGGCAGCGACATCGCCAGCACGTGGCCGTTGCGGTCGAGGATGCGCCCGCGGCTGGCCGCCAGCTCGAGCGTGCGCACATGCCGCGCCGCGCCCTGCTTGCGCAGGAACTCATCGGAGACCAGCTGCAGCCAGACCGCGCGCAGGGCCAGCGTGGCGAAGGCGGCGAACATGAGGAACAGTACCAGGCGCGAGCGCCAGGCCGGCAGGCTGCCGGAAAGATGACGGATGACCGGACGCATGGCTCAGCGGTGCTCGCCCAGCCCGTCGTCGAAGGAACTGATGTCCGCCTCGAGCACCGGCAGCGCCAGCGCGAAACGGATCGCCAGCAGGCGCAGGGCGAAGCCGGTGCCGATTGCGGTGGCGGTGGCAGCCCCTTCGCCGACGCCGGCATACAGCAGCCCGACATACAGCATGCCGGCCACCAGCGAGACGGTGGCATACAGGTCGCGCCGCAGCACCAGCGGCACCTGGTTGCACAGGACATCGCGCAGCAGGCCGCCGAACACCCCGGTGGTCATGCCCATCAGGATCACCACCACCGGCTTGGCGCCGGTGCCGGCCGCGATATCGCAGCCGATGACGGTGAAGGCGACCAGGCCGAGTGCGTCCATCCACAGGAAGGCGGTCTTGAGCTGGTGCATGCGGCGCGCCAGCAAGGCGGCGACGATCGCCGCGCCGACCGTGAATGCGAGGTATTCGGGATGCGCCACCCAGCCCAGCGGATAGTGGCCGAGGATCATGTCGCGGACCGTGCCGCCGCCGAGGGCGGTGACCGTGCCCACCACGCACAGGCCGAACAGGTCCATGCGCCGCCGCATGCCCATCAGGGCCCCGGACGCCGCTTCCGCGGCGATGGCGATCAGATAAATCGTGTGAAGCAGGGTCATTCAGGGGTCCGGGATCGAGGCAGCAGGTGGCTCGACCATGGTACGATTTGGACATCCATGTGTCCAATGCATTATTTTCCTCGTTATTATTCATTTTACTCATCAGATGAACATCAAACAGCTGGAGCACCTGCTGGCCGTCGCCGAGACGCGCTCGTTCAGCCGGGCGGCTGAGCGCCTCTTCATCACCCAGTCGGCCCTGAGCCGCAGCATCCAGAGCCTGGAAGAAGAACTGGGCGCGCCGCTGTTCGACCGGATCGGCAAGCGCAATGAACTGACGCCGCTGGGGAAGGATGTGGTGGCGCGCGCCGGACGGCTGGTGCGCGATGCCGCCGAGCTGCGCCGCAGCGTGGACCTGTTCAAGCAGGGCGAAGGCGGCGCCATGCGGATCGGCATGGGTTCCGGGCCCGGCGCCATGCTGATGACGCCGCTGCTATGCCATATGGCGCAACAGCATCCGAAAGTCCAGGTCGGCATCACCCGCGGACCGACCGAACTGCAGTTGATGCAGCTGCGCGCGAACCAGCTCGATGCGCTGGTCGTCGACGCGCGCAGCGTGGTGCCGGCGGCCGACCTGCTGGTCGAGATCCTGGGCGAGTTGCGCACCTGTTTCGTGTGCCGCGCCGATCACCCGCTGGCCCGGCTGGACAGCGTGACGCCGGCGCAGATGCTGGCCTACCCGATCGCCTCCACGCCGCTATCGGACGAGATCGCGCGCCTGCTGGTCGAGCTGTACGGCCCCGCCGCCAATCCCGAACACATGACGACCCTGCAGTGCGAGGACGTGAGCAGCCTGATCGGCGCCGTCGAGCGCTCGCAGGCGGTGTTCCTGGGGCTGGCCGCGGCGGCGCGCGAAGGCATCGAGGCCGGCAGGCTGGTCGAGCTGCCGGTGCGGCCCCGGCTCGAGGCCAAGGCGCGTTTTGCCTACGTGACCCTGGCCGACCGCACCGAGGCGCCCGTGATGGCGGTGCTACGCCGGTTTGCGGCGGAGCGGCTGCATGACTGAGCGGCGCCGCCGCTAGTGCCCGTGCGCGTGTCCGTGCGCATGCCCATGCCCGTGCGCGTCCGCTTGTTCATCCGCGTGCCCATCCGCTGACTTGTCCGCCCCGGCGGCCGCGTCGCCGGCCAGCCAGGCCAGCGCCGCCGTCACCAGCGTTTCCACCCCGGTTTCGAGGGTCGGATGCAGCACCGGCGCGAAGAACGGGCTGTGGTTGCTCGGGATCTTGTTGACTTCGCCCGCCGCCTTGGCCTTGGCATAGGTATCGGGGTCGGTGCCGCCAATGAACCAGAACACGGCCGGCACCTGCCACTCCTGCCCGAAGGAACCGAAGTCCTCGCTGGCGGAGGTCGGCCCGGTCTGGTGCACCCGGGCGGGCGGAAAATAATCGCGGAACACGGCGCCCACCCGCGCGCTCGCGCTGCCGTCGTTGACGCCCAAGGGATAGCTGTCGAGCATCGTGAACTCGGGCGGCTTCGGCGCGCCCGAAGCGGCGGCCTCGGCGTTGACGATCCGCTTGATGGCGTCCAGCACCCGCGTGCGGACCTGCGGGTCGTAGCTGCGCACGTTCAGCTTGATGACGGCCTCGTCGGGGATCACGTTTTCCTTGGTGCCGGCCTGCAGCGAGCCGACCGTGACCACCGCCGCCTCGTTCGGCGACAGCTCGCGCGCGACGATGGTCTGCAGGCGCATGACCGTGGCGGCGGCCATCACCACCGGATCGATGGCGGCCTGCGGCATGGAACCGTGGGCGCCGCGCCCGAACAGGCGGATCTGCATGCTGTCGGCGGCGGACGTGATGGTGCCGGTGCGGCCGCCGACCTCGCCCGCGGAAGCGACCATGACGTGCTGGCCGAGCACGACGTCGGGTTTCGGGAAATATTTGTACAGGCCGTCGTCGAGCATGGCGCGCGCGCCCTCGGCGGTTTCCTCGCCCGGCTGGAACACGGCCGCCAGCGTGCCGCTCCATGCCTGGCGCGCCTGCGCCAGCAGGGTGGCCGCGCCGGCCAGCCAGGTGGTGTGCATGTCGTGACCGCAGGCATGCATCACCGGCACGGTCCGGCCTTCGCGGTCGGTGGCGGTGACCGTGCTCGCATACGGCAGCCCGGTCGCCTCGGCAACCGGCAGCGCATCCATGTCGGCGCGCAGCATCACGGTCGGGCCGGGGCCGTTGCGCAGCACCCCGACCACGCCGGTGCCGCCGACCCCGGTCGTGACCTCGTAGCCGGCCGCGCGCAGGCGCTCGGCCGCCAGCCCCGCGGTGCGCTGTTCCTGCATCGACAGCTCCGGGTGCGCGTGCACGTCGGTGTACAAACTCTCCAGCGCCGGCAGCAGTTCCTTCAGCGGGGCAAGCACCTGGCCGGTGGCTTGCCTGAAGCGATTTTCCATGGCCACTCCTCGAAGTTCGCACCGGCGCGGCCGGCGATCGTCCGAGTGTAGACCAACGCCGGATTTAGACGCGCTCGATCGCCAGCGCGATGCCCTGCCCCACGCCGATGCACATGGTGCACAGCGCAAAGCGGCCACCGGTGCGCTGCAGCTGGTACATCGCCGTGGTGACCAGGCGCGCGCCGCTCATCCCCAAGGGGTGGCCGAGCGCGATCGCGCCGCCGTTCGGATTCACGCGCGGATCGTCGTCGCGCAGGCCGAGCTGGCGCAGCACCGCCAGGCCCTGCGAAGCGAAGGCTTCGTTCAGCTCGATCAGGTCGAACTGGTCGAGCGTCATGTCGAGCTGGCGCAGCAATTTCTGCACCGCCGGCGCCGGGCCGATGCCCATCACGCGCGGCGCCACGCCGGCGCTGGCCATGCCGAGGATGCGGGCACGCGGGGTCAGGCCGTACTGCTTGGCCGCCTCGGCATTCGCCAGCAGCAGCGCGCAGGCGCCGTCGTTCACGCCCGAGGCGTTGCCGGCGGTAACGGTGCCGTCCGGGCGCACCACCGGCTTCAGCTTGGCCAGCGCTTCCAGGCTGGTGGCGCGCGGGTGCTCGTCGCGGCTGAAAATAATAGGTTCGCCTGCCCCCGCTGCGCGGCGGCTCTGCGGCACCAGCACCGGCACGATCTCCTGCTCGAAGCTGCCGTCCTGCTGGGCGCGCGCGGCCCTGGCCTGGCTGGCCAGCGCGAAGGCGTCCTGGTCGGCGCGGCTGATGTTGAAGTCGTCCGCCACGTTCTCGGCCGTCTCCGGCATCGCGTCGGTGCCGTACAGCTTCTTCATCAGCGGGTTCGGGAAGCGCCAGCCGATCGTGGTGTCGTAAATGTTCGCGCTACGCGAAAACGCCGACTCGGCCTTGCCCATCACGAAAGGGGCGCGGGTCATCGATTCGACCCCGCCGGCGATCATCAGGCGCGCCTCGCCGCTCTTGATGGCGCGCGCGGCGCTGCCGACCGCGTCCAGCCCGGAGCCGCACAGGCGGTTGACGGTGGAACCCGGCACCTCCTGCGGCAGCCCGGCCAGCAGCGCCGACATGCGCGCCACGTTGCGGTTGTCCTCGCCGGCCTGGTTGGCGCAGCCGTAGATGACGTCATCGACCGCGGTCCAGTCGACGCCGGGGTTGCGGCGCATCAGTTCACGGATCGGCACCGCGCCCAGGTCGTCGGCCCGCACGTCCTTCAGGGCGCCGCCGTAGCGGCCGATCGGGGTGCGGATTGCGTCGCAGATGAATACGTCAGTCATGGTTTTTCCTTAATCATTTGCCGACTGCGGTGCCAGCAGCGGCGCAGCGGTCACGGCCTGCAGGTCGGCCAGGGTCAGTCCGGGTGCCATCTCGCGCACGCGCAGGCCTTGCGGGGTGACGTCGAGGACGGCCAGGTCGGTATAGATGCGGCTCACGCACGCGATGCCGGTGAGCGGATAGCTGCACTGCGCCACGACCTTGCTCTCGCCGGTCTTGGTCTGGTGCTCCATCATCACGAACACCTGCTTGGCGCCGATGGCCAGGTCCATCGCGCCGCCGACGGCCGGAATCGCGTCCGGTGCGCCGGTGTGCCAGTTGGCCAGGTCGCCCTTGTCCGACACCTGGAAGGCGCCGAGCACGCAGATGTCCAGGTGGCCGCCGCGCATCATCGCGAACGAATCGGCATGGTGGAAGTAGGCGCCGCCGGTCAGCAGGGTCACCGGCTGCTTGCCGGCGTTGATCAGGTCTTCGTCTTCCTCGCCGGGCTTTGGCGCCGGGCCCATGCCGAGCAAGCCGTTTTCGCTATGCAGGAAGACTTCGCGCTCGGGCGGCAGGTAGTTGGCGACCTTGGTCGGCAGGCCGATGCCGAGGTTCACGTAGGCGCCTTCGGGGATGTCGCGGGCCACGCGTTCGGCCATCTGTTCACGGGTAAAGCGGCTGGTGATGGTCATACTGCGCCCTCCTTGACGACGCGTTGGACGAAGATGCCCGGAGTGACGATGACTTCCGGATCGAGTTCGCCGAGCGGCACGATGTCCACGACCTGGGCGATCGTGGTCTTGGCGGCCATCGCCATGATCGGGCCGAAGTTGCGCGCGGTCTTGCGGTACACCAGGTTGCCCCAGCGGTCGCCGCGCAGCGCCTTGATCAGCGCGAAGTCGGCGTGGATCGGCGACTCCAGCACGTAGTTGCGGCCGTTGATGAGGCGCGTCTCCTTGCCTTCGGCCAGCAGCGTGCCGTAGCCGGTCGGGGTGAAGAAGCCGCCGATGCCGGCGCCGGCGGCGCGGATGCGCTCGGCCAGGTTGCCCTGCGGGGTCAGCTCGAGCTCGATGTCGCCGGCGCGGTACAGCGCATCGAAATGGTGCGAATCGGCCTGGCGCGGGAACGAGCAGACGATCTTGCGCACGCGCTTGGCCTTGATCAGCGCGGCCAGGCCGGTCTCGCCGTTGCCGGCATTGTTGTTCACGATGGTGAGTTCGCGTGCGCCTTGCGCCAGCAGCGCGTCGATCAGCGCGGAAGGCATGCCGGCATTGCCGAAGCCGCCGATCATGATGGTCGCGCCATCCTGAATGTCGGCGACCGCGCTCTGCAGCGAGTCAAATGTTTTGTCGATCATGGGAGTTCGCCTTAATGGGTTGTGCGATAATCGAACACATATTCGTCTATCGCACAAAAAGTCTACGCCTGGGACGATCCGTCGGTCAAGCGGAAAATCCGGGCACCGTCCCACCTTCGATTACAATTTCGCTATGTCATCTACCACCGACTCTCCCGCCGCAGGGCGCGGCCAGCGCAGCGTCGCCGAAGAAATCGACGCCCTAACCGATCCCGATTTCATGACCTCGTTTGCGCGCGGCCTGGCCGTGATCCGCGCCTTCGCCGATTCGCGCAAGCCGCAGACCATCGCCCAGATCAGCCAGCAGACCGGCATCCCGCGCGCGGCCGTGCGCCGCTGCCTGCACACGCTCAGGCAGCTCGGCTACGTCGACGCGGAACTCAACAACTTCAGCTTGCGCCCGAAGATCCTGACCCTCGGCTACTCCTACCTGTCGTCGACGCCGTTGACGATCGCGGCCCAGCCCTGCCTGAACGGGGTCAGCAAGGCACTGGGCGAATCGAGTTCGCTGGCGGTGCTGGAGGAGGACCAGGTGCTGTACGTGGCGCGCGCGGCGACCTCGCGCGTGATGTCGGTCTCGCTGAGCGCCGGCAGCCGCCTGCCGGCCTATTGCACCTCGCTGGGACGGGTGCTGCTGGCGCATCTGCCGGAGGACGAGCTGGATGCCTACCTGGCGCGCACCGCGCTGCTGCCCAGGACCGAACACACGCTCACCGACCCGGCCAGGCTGCGCCAGCTGCTGGCCGAGGTCAGGCGCGACGGCTACGCCATCAACAACGAAGAACTGGAGCTGGGACTGCGTTCGATCGCGGTGCCGGTACGCGGCGCCTCGGGACGGGTGCTGGCGGCACTGAACGTGGGTGCCCAGGCCGTGCGGGTGCCGGCCGAGCGGATGCTCCAGGAATTCCTGCCGGTGCTGCGCCAGGGCGCGCAGGAAC
>NZ_JBKFGF010000067.1:0-1759 GCF_051233485.1 Massilia sp. LXY-6 | reverse complement strand
CCCCCGCCCCGCCATCCCTCCCCCCTCCCCTTGGCCCGCCCGCGGGCCACTCCTGGCTGCCGCCGCCGCACCGATACTCCATACCTGATGAGTATCGGAGTTATACCAAATCAGTGTTGGACGCCCATCATCTCTGGGAATATCGTGTCATCACCTTAGCGCATGATACGCAACGAATATGATACAGAAAATCGAAACCTTCCTCGTCGACGTCCCGACGATCCGCCCGCACAAGTTGTCCGTGGCCACCATGAACACCCAGACCCTGGTGCTGGTCCGCGTCAGCTGCGCGGACGGCATCCAGGGCTGGGGCGAAGCCACCACCATCGGCGGCCTGGCCTACGGCGAAGAGAGCCCGGAAAGCATCAAGACGAATATCGACACTTATTTCGCGCCGCTGCTGACCGGCATGGATGCGAGCCGTCCGGCCGCCGTGATGGCCAAGGCGCGCAAGGCCATCCAGGGCAACCGCTTCGCCAAGTGCGCGATCGAGACCGCGCTGCTGGATGCGCAGGCGCGCCGCCTGGGCGTGCCGCTGTCGGAACTGCTGGGCGGCCGGGTGCGCGACGCCCTGCCGGTGGCCTGGACCCTGGCCAGCGGCGACACCGCCAAGGACATCGCCGAGGCCGAACACATGCTCGACATCCGCCGCCACCGCATCTTCAAGCTGAAGATCGGCCTGCGCAGCGTGGATGACGATGTCGCCCACGTGCTGGCGATCAAGCGCGCGCTGGGCGAACGCGCCAGCGTCCGGGTCGACGTCAACCAGGCCTGGAACGAACTGGATGCCGTGCGCGGCATCGCCAAGCTGGAAGCCGGCGGCGTCGACCTGATCGAGCAACCGGTCAAGGCCGGCAACCGCGCCGCCCTGGCCCGCCTGAAGCAGCGCTTCGACGTCGCCGTCATGGCCGACGAGGCCCTGCACGGCCCGGACGACGCGATGGCGCTGGCGCGCATGGATGCGGCCGACGTCTACGCCGTCAAGATCTGCCAGTCCGGCGGCCTGACCGCGGCGCTGGAAGTGGCGACCGTGGCGCGCCTGGCCGGCATCGCCCTGTACGGCGGCACCATGCTGGAAGGCGGGATCGGTACCGCCGCCACCGCCCACGTCTGCGCGACCTTCCCCGAACTGGCCTGGGACACCGAACTGTTCGGCCCCCTGCTGCTGACCCAGGAAGTGCTGCGCGAGCCGCTGGTCTACCGCGACTTCATGCTGCAGGTGCCGAGCGGTCCCGGCCTGGGCGTCGAGATCGACATCGAAAAGCTGCACGCCATGCAGCGCAAGTAAATCAACCATTGGAGTAACCATGCTGTTCCATGTACGAATGAACGTGAACCTGCCGGCATCGATGCCGCAGGACGAAGCCGCGGCGCTGAAACAGGTCGAGAAGGACTACTCGCAGCGCCTGCAGCGCGAAGGCAAGTGGCGCCACATCTGGCGCATCGCAGGTCAGTACGCCAACGTCAGCGTCTTCGACGTCGACAGCGTCGACGAGCTGCATACGCTGCTGACGTCCCTGCCGCTGTTCCCCTACATGCAGATCGAGGTGATGCCGCTGTGCCGTCACCCGTCGTCGGTGTGCGAAGACGACCGCTGATCACCGTTCCATACCCCGAAGGAGACATGCAATGAATCACGAACAGATCGAAACCCTGGTCAAGAACTGGGTAGTCGACGCCGCCGACCGCCCCGCCAACCCGCGCGTGCAGGAAGTCGTGCTACGCCTGCTGGGCGACCTGTGCAAGGCCATCGAAGACC
>NZ_JBKFGF010000066.1:0-49030 GCF_051233485.1 Massilia sp. LXY-6 | reverse complement strand
GATCAACCGTCGGCATGCCGCCCGTTCTGCTACCAACCCGCTGCAAAAGCCAAAATCTCTTGTCGCAGTCGTTGACAAGGTCAATACATATCAGCGTACTGTCTTCGCCGATGCGCCGGGTGGCCGTATCCCTTGCCCTGAGGGCTTTGTTAGCCGCTCTTGAAATGCAGTAGGAAGAGCATGCCGGCGACGTCCGCGCCATGCTCCTTGCGCAGCACCGCGTCGCGCTCCTTCACCACCGTGAAACCGGCTTGCGCGGCGCAGGCGCGCACGTACGCGGGCGCGTGGGCGAAGCGGTTCGAGGCCGTGATCGCATAGCCGGCCTCATTCTCCAGCGCCTCTACCGAGAACGCGAACCGGCCGCCCGGGTGCAGGGCCTGCGCCACCCGTGCGAACAGCGGCGCCAGTTCGCCGAAGTAGACCAGCACGTCGGCCGCCAGCACCAGGTCCCATTCGCGCTGCCGGCTTTCCAGCCAGGCCAGGATGTCGGCGCAGGCCAGCTCGTCGTACAGTCCCGACTCGCGAGCCTTGTCCAGCATCTTTTCGGAGAGGTCGACGCCGGCCAGGCGCCGCGCCAGCGGCCGCAGCAGGGGCGCGCATAGGCCGGTGCCGCAGCCGAGGTCGAGGGCCGACCCCACCTGCGCGCCGGGCCCGCCGTGCAGCAGCGCCACCAGCAGCTCGGGCGTGCGGTAGCCGAGTACGCCGACCAGGTGGCGGTCGAAATGGCCGGCGTACTGGTCGAACAGCTCCTTCACGTAGCCGGCCGGGGCGGATTTCGGCGCCTCGCCTTCGCCCAGCGCGGCCAGCGCGAAGCCGATGCCGGCCGGGTCCGCACCGAGTTCGCGCGCGCGGCGGTAGGCTTGAACAGCTTCCTCGCGCCGGCCCAGCGCGCGCAGCACGTTGGCGCGGTAGTGCTCGGCCAGCGCATAGCCGGGACGCAGGAGCAGGGCGTGGTCGTAGCTGTCCAGTGCCCTGGCCAGGTCGCCGGATTTCTTCAGCGCGGCGCCGCGTGCGCACCAGATCTCGGCCCGGTGGCCGGGCGCCGCGCCCGCCAGCGCGCAATCGTAGGCCGCCACGGATTCCGCAAAACGCTCCAGCGCCTGCAGCGCATTGCCGAGCGCCTGCTGGGCGTCCGCATATCCGGGACGGCCGGCGAGGGCCTGTTCTGCGCTGGCCGCTGCATCCGCATGGCGTCCGAGGTCGTTCAGGACGATGGCGCGGAGGCACCAGGCTTCCGGATAATTCGATTGCTGCGCCAGCGCGCGCTCGTAGCTGTCCAATGCCTCGGGCAGGCGCTGGAGGCGGCGCAGCGTGTTGCCGCGGTTGTTCCAGGCCAGCGCATAGCGCGGATCGAGGCGCAGTGCTGTTTCGTAGCTCTGGAGCGCCGCGTCGGCCTGGCCGAGGTCCTGCAGGGCGGCGCCGAGATTGCAGTGGGCGCGTGCCTGGTGGGCGTCGACCTGCAGGGCAGCGCGGATCAGGTCGACCGCGCGCGCCGCATCGCCGCGCTGGCGCGCGATCACGCCGCTCAGGTGCAGGGCGTCGAATTGCCGCGGATCGGCCGCCAGCACCTGTTCGTATAGTGCCTGCGCCTGCTCCAGCAGCCCCTGCTGGTGCAGGGCGACGGCGCGGCCGAGCAGGGCGCTGGGGGCGGAACCGGACACCGGCTCAGCTCCAGCTGAGGTCGGCCTTGGCGAGCGGCAGCTCGCGCACGCGCTTGCCGGTGGCGGCGAAGATCGCGTTGCAGACGGCCGGCGCCAGTGGCGGGAACACCGGTTCGCCCAGGCCCGTGACCGGGCAATCGGTCTTCAGGAAGTGGGCTTCGATTTTGGTGGGCGTGTCCGGCATGCGCAGCAGCGGGTAATCGTGGAAGTTGCTCTGCACGATGCGGCCCTTCTCGATGTCCAGCGCCGGATACATCAGGGTGGACAGGCCATCGATCACCGAGCCCTGCACCTGGTTCTCGGCGCCGGACAGGTTGACGATCTGGGCGCCGATGTCGGCCACCACCACCACGCGGTCGACCTTCAGCTGGCCTTCCTTCGACACCGTGACCTCGGCCACTTCCGCCACATAGCCGCGGTGGCTGAAGTGGAAGGCCACGCCCGCTCCTTGCCCGCGCGCGAACTTGCGCTTGCCCCAGTCGGCCTTCTCGGCCACCGCCTTCAGTACATTGCGCATGCGCGCCACGTTGTAGGGCACGCCGCGCTCGCCGGTGCCGGCCACCATGTCCCGGTCGCCCAGGATATCGAGGCGGAATTCGACCGGATCGCGGCCGGCGGCATGGGCCAGCTCGTCGATGAAGCTGTGGAACACCCAGGCAAACACGTTGGAACCCGGCGCGCGCCACGGACCCATCGGAATGCGGCACTCCAACGGGGTCTGTTCGAGCAGGCAGTTGGCGGCCCAGCGGCCGGGGAACTCGTCGCCCGACAGGCTGCCGCCGCTGCCCGGCCGCAGCACGCCGGGGTTGCTATTGCCACTGGTGCCGTCGCTTTCCTTGATCTCGACGCGGTTGGCGAAGGTGACGAAATGGTTGTGCCAGGCCACCAGCTTGCCACCGGCGTCGACGCCGCCGCGCAGGAAGTGGAAGCCGCCGGCGCGGAAATGGTCGTGCTGCAGGTCGTCCTCGCGCATCCAGGTCAGCTTGACCGGTGCCTTGAGCTTCTGGGCGATAGCGACCGCGTCGACGATGAAGTCGGACGACAGGCGCCGCCCGAAGCCGCCGCCGCTGCGCGTGATGTGCAGCGTGACCTTCTCTTTCGGGATGTTGAAGGTGCTGGCCACCAGCGCCTGGCCGGAGCCGGGATTCTGGGTCGGCGCCCACAGTTCCACGCTGCCGTCCTTCGGATCGACCGTGGCGGTGCAGTTTTGCGGCTCCATGCTCGCGTGCGAGATGAAGGGGTAGGTGTAGGCCGCCTCCACCGTGCGGGCGGCGCCGGCCAGCGCGGTCTCGACGTCGCCGTCGCGGCGCATCGTGGCCGCGCCCGGCTGTTTGCCGGCCGCCTGGGCCTGGGCCAGGAAGCCCGCCCAGCTGTGGTGTGCGCCTTCGCCTTCGTCCCATTGCACCTGCAGCTTCTTGCGCGCGCGGATCGCGTTCCAGGTACTGTTGGCGACGATCGCCACGCCGGGGCGCAGGCCGTTCAGGTTCTCCGTGCCTTCGACGATGAAGGCATCCTTCACGCCCGGCATCGCCTTGATGGCGTCGAGGTTGGCCGAGACCGGGCGGCCGCCCAGTACCGGGCACTTGACGTAAACGGCGTACAGCATGCCGGGCAGTCGGACGTCGATGCCGAACAGCGGCTTGCCGGCCACGAGCTTGTCGTTGTCGACCCCGCCCACGCGGGTGCCGAGCAGGCGGTAGGTGGCCGGATCCTTCAGCTGGACGCCCTTGGCATCGGGTACCGGCAGCGCGGCCGCGGTTTTCACCAGTTCGCCGTAGCCGAGGCGGCGGCCGCTCCCGTCGTGCAGCACTGCGCCGCGTTCGGCGCGGCATTCGCCGGCCTGCACGCCCCAGGTCTGCGCTGCGGCCTGGACCAGCATCGTGCGCGCGGTCGCGCCCAGGCGGTGGAAGTTCTCGTAGTTGGTCGGGGTCGAGGTCGAGCCGCCGGCGCCCTGCGGACCGTAGGCCGGGTTCAGGTCGCCCTGGACCACACGCACATCGGACCAGTCGACTTCGAGCTCTTCCGCGATCACCATCGGCAGCGAGGTCTTGATGCCCTGGCCGATTTCCGGCTGCTTGGACACCAGGGTCACGATGCCGTCCTGGGCGATGCGGATGAAGACGTTTGGCGAAAACTCGGTGGCGGCTGCGTTGGCGGCGGCGCCGGCATGGGCGACGGCCGCGATGGCACCGCCGCCGTACAGGCCGAGGGCCAGCAGCGAACCGCCGGCTGCGGATTGGCGCAGGAAGTTGCGGCGCGAGGCGGAAGCGGGAGTATCACGGCGAGGGCTGTCGTGGCGGACGCTCATTTCTTGCCCTTTCCGTTCGAGGCGATCTCGGCCGCACGGTGGATGCCGGCGCGGATGCGGACATAGGTCGCGCAGCGGCACAGGTTGCCGGCCATGGCCTCGTCGATCTGGGCGTCGCTCGGGCGCGGGTGCTGCTTGAGCAGGGCGCAGGCGCTCATGATCTGTCCGGACTGGCAATAACCGCATTGCGGCACGTCGAGCTCCTGCCAGGCCTGCTGCAGCGGGTGCGCGGCCTTGGCGTCGAGTCCCTCGATGGTCGTGATCTTGCGTTTGCCTAGGCTCCCCACCGGCAACTGGCAGGCGCGCGCCGGTTGGCCGTCGACGTGTACGGTACAGGCACCGCAGGCACCGACGCCGCAGCCGTACTTGGTGCCGACCAGGCCCAGAGTGTCGCGCAGGGCCCACAGCAGGGGCGTGTCGGCCTCGACGTCGACGGCTTGCGCCTTGCCGTTGACGTTCAACGTGTATTTGCTCATGAGTTGTTTAGTTATTGCCAGAACAGAACAACACAATCGTAAACCAAAGCGGGGCGTTAAGACCAAGGTTTTATGAGTTGCCGGGTCTGCTAGACGGCTTTCTACGCGAAATGGTGACATTGCCGCTTGAAGCCGTGGATGAGTTTAATCTGCGTTTCCCTGGAAGATCTTTCTCTTCTGGCAGCGGACTATTCCTTCGATAAATAGGAATTCCCCCTTTTTTCGCGTCCTTGATAAGCCAATTTGACTTCAATTTGCAAAAGGAAAAGTTCCCGTTGGCTCTTCTTCATGAGCTCTATCGCCTGACTCCTATCAACAACGCCCGGTCGGTTTATCACGATAGTGAACATGGCGGGAGACTGGCGTTTGTTCTTTAGCGCTCGAGACGAATCAACTGGAAAGGAGTAATGCCATGAAACATTCTTCAATTGAAATCGGGACCCAGCTGGAGGCCGCGGCGCCCCAGCTCAGGACAATGGAGACCATGTTGCAAGACATGGAGGAGAGCGTGGCGCCGAACGCGCGTGCAGTCGCACAAGGAAAGTCGAAGCCTTTCCTGCCGACGACGCCTGCCGATGAGTATCAGGAGCTCAAATCCCAACTCCGGGCGCAGGGCCAGGTAGCTGACAAACCCGTCGAAGCAGAAGCCGAAGCAGAAGCCGAAGCCGGGGTCGAAGCCCTCCCCCGGGCACCGATTGTCCTCGTCGGCCCGAATTTCGCGGGCGCGACAGACGTCGATGGCCTGATGCCACCGGACACGCACGGCGCCGTAGGCCTCGACCATTTTGTCGAAGTCACCAATTCGCACATCGACATTTTCGTCCGCGCTAATCCGAGCCAGCGCACCAGCATTTCGCTCGCGGCATTTTTTGGCTATACGACGCGCGTGTTGTTCGATCCGCGTGCCGTGTATGACAGCGTGTGGAACCGCTGGATTGTAACGGCCGACGCCTTCCAGGAGTCGAGCACACGCCAGCTGTTTTTCGTCGCGATTTCCACGTCGTCCAATCCGCTCGGCTCGTATTACATCTACGCATTGAACGTCACCTTCAACGCCGGCGATTTCTGGGATTACCCGCAGCTCGGCATGGACCAGGACTCGATCATCATCACGGCCAACGTGTTCACGTCGTCCGGTGGATTCCGGGGCGCGGACATGTTCGCCGTGGCGAAAGCCCGCCTGTACAACGGCCTCGGTTTCTCCGTTCCTGTCTTCACGGGCCTGCGTGCCACGCTCGCGCCGCCGATCGTGCTGGACCAGAACGCGCGAACTTGCCTCATCGCGGCGTCGGGTGGGAGCGTGTTGAGCCTGTACACGTTGACGAATTCGAGCAGGCCAAACGCCATCCAGCTGACGGGGCCGGTGAATGTGCCCGTGCCTGCCTACTCCGCTCCGCCGGACGCGCCGCAGCCGGGTACTACCGCCATGCTGGACACGCTCGACGGGCGCTTCGTGAACGCCAGCACGCAGACGGGCGATTTTTTGTGGCAGGTTCATACCGTCAACCTGGTGGGCTATGCCGCGCCCAAGTTCTACCAGATTAATACGGTTACCAATTCGCTTGTGCGAAGCGCGTTCTTCTTCGGGACCTCGACCTCGTTCGATTTCAATGCCTCGATCGCGGCCAACAGCGCCAACGACATCTACGTGACCTGGACGATGACCGATCCGCCGCGCGGCACCAATGCCCAGGTGCGGTTCTCGGGGTTCGACCACAACAATGGCACCGCGTACTCGCTGAGCCCGGGTATAGCGGCCTACACGAGCCCGACGTTCTTCACGGGAGGCCGCTGGGGCGACTATTCGGCGGTGACGCTGGACCCGCGCAACGGCCGACGCGCCTGGCTGGTCAATGAGGACATCCTGTCCAATCACGACTGGGGCAGCCGCATTGTCGGTATCGGCTTTGCGTCTTGAGTCTCAGCGGATTCCGCTGTCGTAGACGATGCGTACCGGCGTGAACTGGTCCTGGGTCACGGTGACCGTTTGCGCCGGTGCGTGCGGATAGATGGCCTCGGACGCCGGGTGCAGGACATAGGTGCCGGGTTCGAGAATGATCCGGAACCGCCCGGCGCTGTCACTGCGGACCGAGGCCACGACGCGCCCCGTTGCAGTCTCGACGGTGATGATGGCCTCATACGGACGTTGATTGATCGTGCCCGGCTGTTCGACCGGCGTCACCGGCCGCAGGATCACCTTGCCGTCGATACCGCTTGCCATGTCGTGGACAGGAACCATTATGGATCCAGTATAGCGACGAACCGCGCTTGCCTCGCGCCCGCAGGCAGATCAGAACCCGCCAGGATAGGTTTCCGGCGGCTCTTCCGAATGCCAGCCGCCGCCCGGATCGAGGGGCGTCACGGCCGTGGTGCGGTCGATGTGGATGACGGCATCGAACTGGACCGCCATCTGGGCCTGGAAATAATGGCTCTGGCGCTCGCTGCGCGGTAAATAGATGACGCCGATCGCCCGTTCCAGCCGGCGCTGCATCAGGGCTTCGCGGGCGGGATTGTCCCCACGGAGGGGCAACAGGAAGCGCTCGATGCCGGTATTGTGCAGCAATTCCTCGTAGCTGCCGGGCATGCCGGGGCGCACCCGCTTGTGCTCGGCCGGGCCGTCCCATTCGGAGGCCGCCGTGACGAATCCCTGGTAGGTCGAGAAGCCGATCAGGCGGGTCTGGCCGTCATAGGCCTTGCGCGCCAGTTCGCCCACGTTCCACTCACCCAACTGGCCGACTTCGGTGGCGCGGGCGTCGCCAATATGGGAGTTATGTTCCCACACCACGATCTTGGCCGGTTCGCCATCCTTCGACAGGTGCTGGGCCAGCGCTTCCAGCGTTTCGGCCATGTGGCTGTCGCGCAGGTTCCAGGACGAGACACGGCCGCGGAACATGGTGCGGTAATATTCCTCGGCATTCTTGACCAGGCGCGCGTTCTGCTGGGCGTGGAAGAACGCGTCCGCACTGCCGTCCTTCTGCGAGTACTCGTAGGCGCGCTGCTGCATCTGGTTCAGCTGCTCGATCACGCCTTCCTCGCAGGAGGCCGACAGGTCGAGGCTGGCCGAGTAGCCGTAATGCTGGCTATCCTCGTAATAGTGGTCGAAGCAGGCATAGCGCTCGCGCGCCACCCGGGCCGCCTGCGGATCGACCTTGTCGAGGTAGGCCAGCACTTCGCGCAGCGAGGTGAACAGGCTGTACAGGTCGAGGCCGTAGAAGCCGACCTGCCTGCCGCCGGCCTGCCCTTGTTCCACTTGTTGATTGTGCGCGCGCAGCCAGTCGACGAAACCGGCCACGTCGGTGTTCCGCCACATCCAGTTCGGGAAACGCTCGAAACCGGACAGGGCGGCGACGGCGTCCCGGTCCTCGCCCTGGCCGCGCACGTAACGGTTGACCCGGTAGGCGTCCGGCCAGTCGGCCTCGACGGCGACGGCATGGAAGCCTTTTTCCTCGATCAGGCGCTGGGTGATGCGCGCGCGCTCCTCGTAGAACTCGTGGGTGCCGTGGGTGGCTTCGCCCAGCAGCACGAAGCGCGCGTCGCCGACCAGGTCGAGCAGGGCGTCATAGTCGCGCGCGCCGCCGCCCAGGGGAACGGCGGCGGCGCGGATGGCGGCAACGGGGTCGAGGCTCGCCATGATGGCTCAGTGCAGCAGTCGGCTGACCCAGCTGGACTGGGCGGCTTCGCGCGGCATCGATCCGCGTTCGATGAGGGACTTCATGCGTCCCAGGTCCTCGTCCATCTGCGACTTCGGATCCGAGCCGAGCAGCAGTGCGAAGGCATGGCCGATGGCGCCAGCCGGCGGCGTGTAGGACATGCGTACCGTGACCAGGGTGCCGCCGCGGTGGCGTTCGAACTGGATCGAGCCGCTGTTCGGGATCTCGGCGCCCGGTTCGCTGCGCCATGCCAGGCGGTTCGGCCGGCTTTGTTCGGTCAGCACGGAGTTCCATTCGAAGCGCGAACCGCCCGGACCCTTCACGATCCAGTGCGAGCGGCGGCGGCCCAGGTCGCGCACTTCGGCCACATGCGACATGAAGCGCGGGAAGTTCTCGTAATTGGCGAACTGCTCGTAGACCTCGTTGGGCGGGGCGTCGATGTGGACCGTCTTTTCGAAGTCGATGGGCTGGTCCATGCCCATGCCCAGGTGCAGGCCCTTGCCCAGGCCGAGGCCGGCGGCGCCACGGCCTGCCAGGCTGCGCAGCGGCTGGTTGGCGGCGCCGCGCGCCAGCAGGGCGGCGCCCGCGAGGCCCAGCACCGCGCCCATCGGCGAGCGGCGCATCAGGCCCATCAGGGCCAGCAGGCCGCCGCCGACCAGGGCGGTATTGCGCATCGTCGGGTTCCAGGCGCCTTCGCTGTCGCCGGCGACTTCCTGCGCCACGCGCTTGCCGAGGCGGCCGGCGCTCTTGCGGGTATCGTCGTAGAAATCGGAGACCGTATCGGCGGCGCGGCTGACTGCGCCACGGGCGCCGGCATAGCCGTCGCTGTCCTGCGCCTGGCCCATGCCGCTCTTGGCCTTCGAGATCGCCTCGTCGGCCAGGTCGCCAGCGGTGCTGGATGCGCGGCCCATGACGTCTTTCGCCTTCGAGACAGTGCCGTCGAGCATGTCGCCGGCGGCGCGGCCCACGCGCGACAGCGTCGAGCCGATCCCATCGGACTTGACGGCGTCGAGGGCGCCCTCGGTCGCCGCGCCGATCCGTTCGCCGGCGCCGCGCCAGACATTGCCGAGGGCGCCGGTGGTACGGGAGCCGGCGTAGCGCACGGCGGCGGCCGACTGGGCGCGGCGTGCGCTGCCGCGGTCGGGGTCGAGCATGTACATCAATAGGGCGCCGGCGGCGGCGCCGCCCAGCCATTTGGCAAGTTCAAGCCCGGTGTCCGTCGTCGTCGTGCTTTGCGTCGGCAGTCGTTGCATGATTCGAGTCCTCCTTTGGTTGTTGTCGGGCGGCCGTCCGCGCGTGCCATGCGGTGGCCAGCAGATCCTGCACTTCTTCGTCGCTGGTCTGGTCGAAGGCGTCGTACCACTGGCCCACGGAGCGGAACAGCGGCGGCGCCGACAGGCAGACCAGGGTATCGACCTCGCCCTCGAGCGCGGCCAGCGTTTGCGGCGGCGCCACCGGCACCGCCAGTACCAGCGCCGACGGCCCCAGGCCGCGCGCCACCCGGATCGCCGCCAGCATGGTCGAGCCGGTGGCGACGCCGTCGTCGACCAGGATCGCGGTGCGTCCGGCCAGCGCCAGCGGTGCGCGCGCGCCACGGTAGGCGCGCTCGCGCCGCTCCAGTTCCGCCAGCTCGCGTGCCGTCACCGCCTCGACCTGCGCGGCGCTCACGCCCAGCAGGCCGGGCACGCCCGGCTGCAGCACGCGCACGCCGCCGCTGCCGACCGCACCCATCGCATATTCCTCGTGGCCGGGCATGCCCAGCTTGCGTACGAGGAGGATATCGAGTTCGATGCCGAGCCGCTGTGCGATGGCGAACCCAACCGGCACGCCGCCGCGCGGCAGCGCCAGCACGACCGCGTCGGCACGCCCGGCGAACTCCCGCAACTCGTGGGCCAGCAGCTTGCCGGCCTGGTTGCGGTCCTTGAAACGGCGGAACTCGGTCATGCTGTGCTGCTCCCGCTGCGCTATTACTGCCTGCCCCGTGCCTACTGGATGGTCAGCCGCTTTGCCGCGCCACCCTGTTTCTTGGGCAGCGTGAGCATCAGGATGCCATTTTCGAGGCGGGCCTGGGCGCCGGCGTCGTCGACCTCGGACGACAGGGTGAAGCTGCGCTGGTACCTACGCGTCGAGCGTTCAGAATACACCACCTGTTCGCCCTCACGCTGTTCGTTTGCCTGCTGGCATTCTCCTTCGATGGTGACGCGCTGGCCGTCGATCGAGACCTTGACGTCTTCCTTCTTGACGCCCGGCAGTTCGGCCTGGACTTCGAACGCTTTTTCGTTCTCGCTGACGTTCAGGCGCGGCATGGCCAGACCGTCCTCTAGCCAGTGCCCGCCCTGGGCCATGGGCGCGAAGAAGTCCTGGAACATGTTCTCGACCATGCGGCCGAACTGGTCTTCGATGGGACCGCCGCGCAGGGTGGACAGCGGGGCGTTGCCTCTTCTGATCAGGTTCATGATGACCTCCCTATGGAATGACTACGCATTATTTATAGGGCTGTCGAAAATCGATTTCAAGGGGTGCGGAAGCACTTTTGATGCCCGCCAGTCGGCGGGCGTTTTGAGGGAATTCCCGGCGTCAGCCGAGGGTCCGACGGTGGAAGCGCAAATGGTCTTCGACGAAGGTCGAGATGAAGTAATAGCCGTGGTCGTAGCCGGGGTGGCGGCGCAGTTCAAGCGGCTGGCCGGCGGCGCGGCAGGCTTCTTCGAAGTCCTCCGGATACAGCTGCTCGGCGAGGAATTTGTCGGCCAGGCCCTGGTCGACCAGGATCCCCTGCGGGAAAACGGCGCGCCCGGCATCCTTCACCAGCTCGGTCGCGTCATGGCCGCGCCAGGCTGCCTGATCGGGGCCGAGGTAGCCGCCGAAGGCTTTCTTGCCCCACGGGCAGCGCGTCGGCGCGGCGATCGGCGCGAAGGCCGAGACCGAGCGGAACAGGTCCGGGTTGCGCAGCGCCAGCGTCAGCGCGCCATGCCCGCCCATCGAGTGGCCGAAGATGCCGACCCGCTGCGGATCGGCCGGCAGCGTGGCCAGCGCCAGCGTGCGCAGCTCCAGGATGTAGCTGTACATGCGGTAGTGGCGGGACCAGGCTTCCTCGGTGGCGTCGACGTAGAAGCCGGCCCCCAGGCCGAAGTCCCAGCTGTCGCCCTCGCCGGGAACGCCGGCGCCGCGCGGGCTGGTGTCGGGCGCGACCAGGATCAGGCCCAGTTCGGCGGCGACACGCTGGGCGCCGGCCTTGGTCATGAAGGTCTCTTCGGTGCAGGTCAGGCCGGCCAGGTAGAACAGCACCGGCAACTGCTTGCCGCCGGCGTCCGGCGGCAGGTAGACGGAAAAGCGCATCGGCAGGCCGATCGCGCTGGATGCGTGGCGGTAGAAGCGCTGCACGCCGCCGAAGCAGGCGTGTTCGCCGAGGAGTTCGAGTGCGGAAGAATCGGTCATGATGGTATCAGGCGCTGGTGAGCAATGACGCAAGTATGCCTGCGGCACGGCGGGCCTGCACGCTCATCTGTATGTTTACACCAGCCCGAGCGCGCCGAGCAGGGCGCCGGCGGCCAGCACCCACAGCAGGTGCAGGCGGGTACGCCAGATCACCAGGCCGGCCCCGACCGCGAGCAGCACCAGCCGCCAGTCGGCCGCGCCCACCGAGCTGCCGAGGATCCAGGCGGTCGACAGCAGCAGGGCGATCACCACCGGCGCCATGCCCTGCTTGAAGGCGCGCACGGCGCGCAGCTCGCGGTTGCGGTGGCCCCAGCGCGCCGCCGTGTAGGTAATGATGGTCGAGGGCGTCATGATGCCGACCATCGTCACCAGCACCCCGAACAGGGCTGCGCCCAGGCTGCCGGCGTTCATGCCGACATGCCAGCCCATCAGGGCCACGAACAGCACGTTGGGGCCGGGCGCGGCCTGGGCCAGGGCGATCGCGGAATTGAACTGCTCCTGGGTCAGCCAGTGGTGCTGCTCGACCAGGAAGCGGTGCATCTCGGACGAAGTCGAGATCGCGCCGCCGATCGACATCATCGACAGCAGCAGGAAATGGCCGAACAGGTTCAGCCAGTCGGACCCGGCCAGCGCCAGGTGCAGGGTATCGGGTGCCGCGCTCATGCCTTCAGCCTGTGCCAGGTAAGGACGCAGCCGAGGCCGCCCAAGCCCGCCAGGACATAGATCAGTGGACATTTCAACAGCGCCACCAGCACGAAGCCGAGCGCCGCGATGGCGACGCACCAGGACATCGGCAGCGGGCTGCGCTTGAGGGTCACCGCCAGCTTCAGGCCGGCGGCGCCGATCAGGCCGGCCGAGACGGCGGCCATCCCGCGCAACGCGCCGGCCACCTGCGGGCTGTCGGCGAAGCGGTCGTGCAGCACCGCCAGCCCCAGCACCAGCACCAGCGGCACGGCCAGCAGTCCGGCCAGCGCGGCCATGGCGCCGGGCAGGCCGAACCAGCGGCCGCCGATCATCAGCGACAGGTTGACGACGTTCGGGCCAGGCATGATCTGGGCCACGGCCCAGTCTTCGATGAATTCTTCCTGGGTCAGCCAGCGCTTGCGGTCGACGAGTTCGCGCTGGACGACGGCGAGCACGCCGCCGAAACCCTGCAGGGCCAGCAGCGTGAAAGAGATGAAGAGATCGGACAGGGACTGCGGACGGGCAGGAGAGTCAAGCTCCCCCGTCAAGGGCTTGGGCGCGATGGTCATGCACGGAATTATCGCGCCCGCGCCCCCGTCCTGTCCATGTGGACGGCGTTCAGCCGCCGCCGATGCCGCGCATCACGCGGCCCGTGCCTTCGCATTCCGGGCAGGTCTTGCCGTCGGGCAGCTTGCCGCTGCCGCCGCAGGTCTCGCACAGGTCCTCGCCCGCGCCCGGGGTGCCCGGTTCCGCTTCGTCGCCCGGTTTCATATCGGGATCGGGAGTCATGCTCATGGCTTCCTCGCTGGTGGTGGATGACGGGACCATTCTAGGCCTGGCGGCGCGGAGACGGCGCACGCGGTCGCGCGGCGCGCTGGCGTCATCAGCACGTCACGTGCGGATGAGACATTTCTTCTTGACTTAGGCGCTGCCTGGCCGATACTGCATCTGCGGCAAGCGGCCGCGATCGACCAGACAGGAGATCCGATGGATCAAGTTTCTACCGGCCAGCGGCGCGACGACCAGCGCCGTCACATCGTCGACCTCGGCGTCGCCCTGCAGCAGCTCTACGGCACCATCTCGGCGGTCGAGTTCCTGCGCTCGCGGGATATCGCCGCCGCCGTCATCGCACGGGTGCTCGGAGAGCCGGAGCGCCGCCGTGCGCCCGCGGCCTGAGCGGGTGTCGTGGGCGCTCCGCTTATACACAAAAAATTTCCTCGACGCATCTTGCAAAAATATTTGAATCGTGCGCCACTTGACTTCGTAAGCCCTTGATTTTGCGTACTTCACAAGCTGCACGCGGAACGGGCAACTTGTTGGAAGCCGCATTCTTTCTTGCTTCCCGCATGTCAAGGGGGTGCTTTTCCACAAGGTTATTCACAGATTTTGTGGATATCTGTATGACAAGGAGGTGACGATCCCGCTTGCGTAACTCTACTGGATAAATGTACAGTTCCGACATCTCCAGATCCCGCCGCATTATGCCCGATACCGCCGACCCCAGCGTTTCCGAACCCGCGCTGCATGACCCCTACGCGTCCCTCAATCCCGAACAGCGCGCGGCCATCGAGCACGATGTCGGCGCCGCGCATCCGGCCGGTCCCGCGCGACCGCTGCTGGTCGTCGCCGGTGCCGGTTCGGGCAAGACCAACACGCTGGCGCACCGCGTCGCCCGGCTGATCCAGTCCGGCGCCGATCCGCAGCGGATCATGCTGCTGACGTTCTCGCGGCGCGCCGCCAACGAGATGGTGCAGCGCGCCGGCGGCGTCCTGCAGCGCATCCTCAAGACTTCCAGCCAGGCCGGCGCCGGGCTGCCCTGGGCCGGCACCTTCCACAGCATCGGTGCGCGCCTGCTGCGCGAGTACGCGGGACGGATCGGCCTCGAAGCCTCGTTCACCATCCACGACCGCGGCGATTCGGAAGACCTGATGGGCATGGTGCGCCAGGAGATTGGGCTGACGCCAGGCGGCCAGCTCGGCGGCCAGAAACGGTTTCCGCTCAAGGGCACCTGCCTGGCGATCTATTCGCGCGTGGTCAACAGCCGCGACGGCATCAAGGAGGTGCTGCAGTCGACCTTCCCCTGGTGCAGCGAATGGGAAGCGGAACTCAAGCGCCTGTTCGGCGCCTACGTCGACGCCAAGCAGGAGCAGAACGTGCTCGACTACGACGACCTGCTGCTGTTCTGGGCCGAGATGGCAGCCGATCCCGAACTCGGGCCGGAGCTGGGCGCGCTGTTCGACCACGTGCTGGTCGACGAGTACCAGGACACGAACCGCCTGCAGGCCGCCATCATCCTGGGCATGAAGCCGGACGGGAAGGGCGTGATGGTAGTGGGCGATGATGCGCAGTCGATCTATTCCTTCCGCGGCGCCACGGTGCGCAACATCCTCGACTTTCCGCAGGCCTTCTCGCAGCCGGCCAGGGTCATCACACTGGACCGCAACTACCGCTCGACCGAGCCGATCCTGGACGCCTCGAACGCCGTGATCGCCGCCGCGCTGGAGCGCCACGCCAAGACGCTGTGGACAGATAAGGCATCGACCGCGAAGCCGCAACTGGTCCTGATTCCGGACGAGGCCGAGCAGGCGCGCTGGGTCTGCAACCAGGTGCTGGCCCAGCGCGAGGCCGGCACGACACTGACCCAGCAGGCGGTGCTGTTCCGCGCCGCCAGCCACAGCGCCGCGCTGGAACTGGAACTGGTGCGCCGCAACATCCCCTTCGTGAAGTTCGGCGGCCTGAAATTCCTGGAAGCGGCCCACATCAAGGACTTGCTGGCGGTGCTGCGCTTCGCCCAGAATCCGAGCGGGCGGCTGGCGGGCTTCCGTGTCGCCCAGCTGATTCCCGGGATCGGCCCGGCCACCGCGGCGCGCCTGCTGGATGCAGTGGCGGAGGCGCCCGAGCCGCTGGCGGCGGTGGAAGCCTTCGAGGCGCCCGCGCGCGCCCAGGGCGACTGGGAAGCGTTCGTGGCGCTGTTCCGGCTACTCCGTACGCCGGGTTTGCGCTGGCCGATGGACGTCGAGCTGGTGCGCAACTGGTACCTGCCGCACCTGGAGCGCCTGTACGACGACGCGCCGGTGCGCGCGGCCGACCTCGACCAGCTGGTGCAGCTGGCCGGCGGCTACGGCTCGCGCGAGAGCTTCCTGACCGAGCTGACGCTGGACCCGCCGGAGGCGACCAGCGACCGTGCCGGTGCGCCGCTGCTCGACGAGGATTACCTGATCCTGTCGACCATCCACTCGGCCAAGGGCCAGGAATGGAAGTCGGTGTACGTGCTGAACGTGGTGGACGGCTGCATCCCGTCCGACATGGCGACCGGCTGCGCCGACGATATCGAGGAAGAGCGCCGCCTGCTGTACGTCGCGATGACCCGCGCCAAGGAGCAGCTGCACCTGGTGGTGCCGAACCGCTTCTTCATCAAGCAACAGGCGCAGATGGGCGACCGTCATGTCTACGCCCAGCGCACCCGCTTCATCAGCCCGGCCATGCTCAAGCATTACGAGGAATGCACCTGGGTGAATGCGGACACGCCGCACAGCCGCAAGCCGATGCCCGATGCGGTGCGCATGCTGGTGCGCGAGCGGGCACGAAATGCGTGGAAATAAGGGTGCAAAGAGGGGGTGTTCGAAAAAGTTATCCCCCGTGTCCTACCCTTGTAGGAATTTGCCCCATAGCCATGTTTTGCGCAAAACCAGTGCTTGGACAAGTCATTGATTCATAAGGGATTAAATTTTGCCTCTTGAACGGGCAATTTGTTGAAACCCGCATCGATACTGCGCTTCCGGCTTGTCAAGAGGGGCTTGTCCACACAGTTATCCACATTTCCTGTGGATATGAAAATAAAAGCTGAGGAATCAAGGATTTAGCACGTGATGTTGAGAAATGCCTTAGCATTTTCGTAAGGCCAATTCTCTTTAGAGGCTATTGTCCCGCACTAATTTGTTGATGATCGAAAATTTCATCCAAGTGCAGAGGATGAAATAATATTTCACTGCGGCAAGGCTTCGCGCAGGCGCCGCAGCGCATCCAGCGCGCCCGCCGCAATACCGACATCGCCTGCCGAGGCTACCTGCGGCTCGCGCGGATTGATGCGGACCAGCGGCGCACCCTGGGCTTCGCACATCCGCCGCACCGAGGGCACGTCGGTGCCGGCCCCGAGCTCGATCACTACCAGGCGCCGCGACCGTGCAAGCCAGGCCTCGAAGCGGCCATACTGGGCTTCGGTACGCCCATCCAGCCAGCGGCCGTCGTTGAACATCAGGACGTTTGGCCGGGCCATCCCGCCGCAGTGCGGGCAGGCCGGCAGCGGCGGGCGCATCAGGCAGTCGTCCGGGTCGATGTCGGGCTGCACCGCATCGGCCGGCCAGATGGCGTCGAGGCAAGGCCGGCTGCACTGCAGGTGATGGAGCGAGCCGTGGCATTCGACCAGCCGATCGTCGTCGAAACCGGCGCGCTGGAACTGGCCGTCGACGTTGCTGGTAAAGACAAAGGCACCGTGTTCGAGCCGCGCGCCCAACTCGCGCAGGATGCTGAAACCTTGGTGCGGGACGGTATGCCGGTACAGCGCCAGCCGGTGCCCATAAAATCCCCAGGCCAGCGCGGGATGACGGGCGAAGCTGCGCGGATTGGCGATCTCGACGAAGCGGATGCCGAGCCTGGCCAGCGGCGGGTAGGCGCGCCAGAAGCCGTGGTCGCCGCGGAAGTCGGGCAGGCCGGAATCGACGCCGATGCCGGCGCCGGCGCCGATCAGCAGGGCGTCGGCATCGGCCAGCAGGGCGGCCGCGCGGGCGATGGCGGCGTCGATGGGTTCAGTCATGGGAGTCTCCGGCATCGATGCGCTGCTTCAGGTGGTCGAGCTCGATCAGGAAACGCTCGGCCGCGATGGCCGGCGCCCACGGTTCCCAGGGACGGCAGCGGTAGCGCGCCGCCAGCGGATCTTCCTCCAGCACGGCCGCGCGGATGCGCAGCGTAGTGCGCACTTCCTCTTCCTTCCAGCCGACCACGTGCACGGCTTCGCTGGCGGCCGCCAGGCGGTCGGCCTGCTTGTGCCTGGCGTGCTCGCCCGGCGTCCAGGCCGGCAGGCCATAGCGCAGGAATACCATCTGTTCGAGGCGCTCGGTCAAGGCCTTGAAGCCGTCGCCCAGGAAGGGTTTCAGGGGAGAGACGGCGTCGAAGCCGAGCAGCCCTTCCTCGGCGTCGTGCAGCAGTTCGCGCAGTTCGAGGACGGGAGCCAGCGGCACGGGCGAGGCCGTGCGGCGCAGCAGCATCACGCTGATCGAGTGCTGGGCCACCGACAGCGGCAGCGGCCAGGCCGAGTGGCCGCCCCAGCGGTAGGTGCGCGCCAGGCCCAGGGCCAGGTCGGCATCGTCCCAGTCGAAAGGGGTAGGATTGAGCAGGTCGAGGCGCTTGCCGGACGGCATGCGAACCCAGGCGCGATTGGTCATGGACGAATTCTACATTGTCCACCTTGATATGGCCGAACACCGGCCGCCGGGCCGGCACCTACACTGAACTGTTGCGTAGACAAGACCGAAGGCGACGGGGGGACGGATGAACGAACATTCACGAGCTGCGGCTGGCCGACGTATCGATTGTGACGTACTGGTCGTTGGCGGCGGCATCAACGGCGCCGGCATCGCGCGCGACGCCAGCGGGCGCGGCCTGCGGGTGCTGCTGTGCGAAAAGGACGACCTGGCCCAGCACACGTCCTCGGCTTCGAGCAAGCTGATCCACGGTGGGCTGCGCTACCTCGAGCAATGCCACTTCGGACTGGTGCGCAAGGCACTGGCCGAGCGCGAAACGCTGCTGAAGAGCGGCCCGCACATCATGCGCCCGCTGCGCTTCGTGATGCCGCACGCCGCCGGCCGGCCCGGTCATGCCGGGCAGCGCCCGGCCTGGCTGGTCCGCGCCGGCCTGTTCCTCTACGATCACCTGGCGCGGCGCGATTTCCTGCCGCCGTCCGAAGTCCTGTCCCTGCACGGCCACCCGTTCGGCGCGCCGCTGCAGCCGCGCTTTGCGCGCGCCTTCGCCTATTCCGACGCCTGGGTCGACGATGCGCGCCTGGTCGTACTGGCCGCCGTCGACGCCCGCGAGCGCGGCGCCGCCGTGCTCACCCGCACCCGCTGCGTCGCGCTCGCGCGCGAGGCGCAGCGCTGGATCGCCACCCTGCAGGGGCCGGACGGCGAGCTGCGGGTGAATGCGCGCTGCGTGGTGACTGCCGCCGGCCCGTGAGCGGCCGGCTTTCTCGGCATGGCGGCGGGCGGGTCCGCCGCCGCGCGCCCGCTGCGCCTGGTAAAGGGCAGCCACATCGTGGTGCCGCGCCTGTTCGAGCACGACAGCGCCTATCTGCTGCAGCAGCCGGACGGCCGGGTGGTGTTCGCGATTCCCTACGAAGCTGCGTTCACCCTGGTCGGCACCACCGACCTCGACTTCCAGGGCGAGCTCGACCGCGTCGCCATCTGCGCGGAAGAGACCGATTACCTGTGCGGGGCGGTGAACCGGGTCTTCACCCGCCAGCTCGGGCCGGACGACGTGGTGTGGAGTTATTCGGGCGTGCGGCCGCTGATCGGGGCGGAGGGCGGGAGCGCCTCCAGCGCGAGCCGCGACTACCGGCTGGAGACGAATCTCGACGGCGCGCCCCTGCTGTCCGTGTTCGGCGGCAAGGTCACGACCTTCCGCCGGCTGGCCGAGCAGGCGGTGGACTGGATCGCGCCCGCGCTGGGGCGGCGGGTGCCCGGCTGGACCGACCAGGCCTGCCTGCCGGGCGGCGACCTGTTCGGGCGCCAGCCCAGCAAGCGTTCGGTGCTGGAATTCGAGGCCTGGACCCGCACCCGCCAGCAGCAATATGCCTGGCTGCCGCCCGAGCTGGTGACCCGCTATGCGCGCGCCTACGGCACCCGGCTGGGCGCCATGCTGGGCCATTGCCGCGGCCGCGCCGACCTCGGCGAGGAGATCGTGCCGGGCCTGTTCGAGGTGGAGGCGGACTACCTGGTGCGCCAGGAATGGGCGCAGGCGGCCGACGACATCCTGTGGCGCCGCACCAAGCTGGGACTGCACCTGCCAGCGCAACTGCGGCCCGGCGGCACACGGCGGCTGGAGGGCTGGCTGGCGGCGCGGCGCGGCGTCCCGACGCCGGCCGCGCCGTCGCGTGTGCTCGACTAGACTAGACTAGATTAGCCGCCGTTCTGCTTCAGCCAGGCATCGATCTCCGGCAAGCGCGCGGCGTTCGTCCTGATGTGGTCCTGGATCGCGGCGATCGCGGCATCGACGTCGCCGCGCGAGGTGGGCGCCAGCTTGGCCTGGGCATAGGACTTCAGCTTGTCGATCATGGCCGGGTTCGCGGACGAGTTGCCGAGGCGCGCGAAATAGCGGCTGCGCGAGCTGGCGTCGACACGTTCATTGATCTTGTCGATGTGGGCCAGCGCGAAGTCGACCGCCATGTCCGGGTAGCGCTGGGCCACCGCCGAGATCATCGAGGCGCTATTGGTGACGCCAGGCTCGTCGGTCAGCGCCAGCTGCAGGGCGCGCTCGGCGAGGGCGCGGTCGCGGCTGGTGGCGAGCAGCGCGTACAGGTGGTCGCGCAGCAGCGGATTGGTCTCGGCGCGGGCGCGGGCACGCAGGCCGTCCCAGGTGGCGGCGTCGGCATGCTGGGCGACCACCGACAGCACGGTCTTGCGCAGCGGCCCCGGCACGGCGGACGGGTCCTTGTCCATCGCGGCGTAGCGGCGGCGCGCGTCGGCGATGACGGTGGTGTCGCCGAGTTCGCTCAGGGTGTCGATCAGCTGCTCGCGCAGGTTGGCGATGGCCGGCGCCTCGCCGCTACGCGCCTCCCAGCCGGTCTGTGCCATCAGCGGCGCCAGGCGCGCGATCGCGAAGGCGTCGAGGCGCTGCCGGCGCGCCTGGTCGCCTCCCTGTTCGCTCTCATAGCGCCAGTGCAGGCCGTCGAACAGGCGGGCGATGCGGATCCAGACCTGCGGGTCGGCCCCCACCGGCGTGGCCTTGACCAGCTCCAGCGCGCTCGATGCCGGCTGCAGGCCGGCCATGCCCAGCGCCGCGCTGTCCGACAGCAGGCCGAGCTGGTCGATCGGCGCCAGCGTGGCAAAGGACTGCGCCAGCTGGGCGAATTCCTTCTGCGCGTACAGGGTGCGGTAGTAGCCGCTCTGGCCGGCGTTGACGATCACCGCGCCGCAGCCCGGCATGGAGACCGTGCCCTTGCCGCCGGAGACTAGGGTGGTGGCCTGTTTCGGATTGCCCACGACTTGCGCGATCACGGGCACGCGCCAGGCCAGAGGCTTCTTGTCCGGCCGGTCGCGCGAGAATTCCTCCTGGGTCAGCGGCAGCGTCGTGCTCCCATTGCGGCAGACCGGCTCGCCGACCTTGATGAGCGGCACACCGGGCTGCAGCGTGAAGTCGTGCGCGATCGCCGTGACCGGCTTGCCCGCCGCCTTCTCGATCTGCTTCCACAGGTCGTCGGACACGGTGTTGCCGTAGGCATGGGCCTTCATGTAGCTGCGCACGCCGCTGCGCCAGGCGTTTTCGCCCACGTAGGCTTCCAGCATGCGGATCACCGCCTCGCCCTTCTGGTAGGTGATCTCGTCGAAGGCCTGGTTGGCCTGTTCGACGGTCTCGATGTGCTGTACCACCGGGTGCGTGGTGGCGACCGAGTCGCGCTGCATGGCGCCGTCGCGGCTGGACACCGTGCCCAGGCGGGTATTCCATTCCGGGTGCAGGCGCGCGGTCATGCGGCTTTCCATCCACGAGGCGAAGCCTTCGTTCAGCCACAGGTCGTCCCACCAGGCCATCGTGACCAGGTCGCCGAACCACTGGTGCGCCATCTCGTGGGCCGCGGTGGCGAAGATCTCCTGGCGGTCGTGCTGGGTCGAGTTGGCCGGATCGAACAGCAGCGCGTACTCGAAGGTGAAGATCGCGCCCCAGTTCTCCATCGCGCCGAAGAACTGGCTGCGGCCGGCGCCGGCGATGTTGTCGAGCTTGGGCAGCGGGTAGCGCACGCCGAAGTAGTCGTTGTACTCGCGCAGGATGTCCTTCGACGAGTCCAGCGCGAACTTCGCCTGGTCGATGGCGCCGCGGCGCGTGACCACGCCCAATTCGGTGCCCTCGACCTTCGCGGTGGCGCGCTCGAAGTCGCCCAGCGCGAAGAACAGCAGGTAGGTCGACATCTTCGGCGTCTTCGCGAACGTGACCTTCCGACGGCCGTCCGGCAGGGTCGTGGTGCTCGACGCTGGCATGTTACTGACTGCCATCTGGCCGGCCGGGATCGTGACGTCCAGCGAGAAGCTCGCCTTGTAGGACGGCTCGTCCCAGGACGGGATCATGCGGCGCGCGTCCGAGTTCTCGAACTGGGTGTAGAGGGCGCGCTGCTGCTTGTCCCCAGGCCCCGGATAATCGAGCGAGAACAGGCCCACGGCCTGGGTGCCGATGATGCCGCCGTAGTCGAGCGTCAGCTTGTAGAGCCCGGGGGCGAGCGGGCGCTCGAAGGCGAAGGTGGCGGTCTGGGCCGCCGCATCGACGCCGACCTTCGCGGTCTGCGCGGCGCCGCCGGCGGCCGGGGCCAGGGTCGCACTGTTGAAACTCAGGTCGGCCGCGTTCAGGGTGATGCTGTCGCTTGCTTTGGTGACGTTGAGGGTGATGGTGGCCCTGGCCGTGAAGCGCCCGCCGGCGGCGTCCGGCGTCAGCGAGATATCGTAATGGCTGGGGATCACGCCGCGCGGCAGCTGGGTGGTCGCCTCCCTGGCCTGCGCGGCGATGGACGAGGACCTCGGCGCGGCCGCCGCGTGGTGGAGGGGAAGGGCGGCGAAGGCCAGGGCCACGGCGGCCGAAATCAGGCTGCGATGCATGTTGTACCTATGATGGACTGGAATAGTCCACGAATCTACGGCTAACATCGCTTGGCTGTCAAACGGACAATTGTATAGAAAAGTACATGCCGCGATGCGTTATCATCGTGGACACAACCACAACCTGGAGGAGACCGATGAAACTGTACACCAGCCACCGCACCCCGAATCCGCGCCGCGTGCTCATGTTCATTGCCGAGAAGGGGATCACCGGGATCGAGCTGGTTCCGGTCGACCTGTTCAAGGGTGAACACAGGAGCGAAAGCTTCGCCGGCATGAATCCGATGTCGCAGATCCCGGTGCTGGAACTGGACGACGGCCGGCAGCTGGCCGAGACGCGCGCCATCTGTAGCTACCTGGAAGGGGTGTACCCGCAACCCAACCTGATGGGCGAAGGCTTCGAGGAACGCGCCTTCATCGAGATGGCGGACCGGCGCTGCGAGTTGCAGCTGTTCCTGAAGATCGCCAACTGCATCCGCCACACGCACCCGGGCCTGGCGCCGCTGGAGCAGCCGCAGTTCGCCGACTTCGGCGCGGCCCAGGGCCGGAAGATGCGCGATACGGCGCGCTGGCTGGACGGCGTGCTGGCGCAGCAGGAGTTCGTGGCGGGCGGACGCTTCACGATCGCCGACATCACCGCCTTCTGCGCGCTGGAGTTCGCGCGTGGGCTGATGAAGTTCCGGCCGGGCGAGGAGGGCTTCGGCCACCTGCAGGCGTGGCGCGACCGGATTGCGGAGCGGCCGAGCGCGGAGCAGTCCTAGCCACTTTGCGTGGGCGGCCGAGCAAGGCGCCCACAACAGCGCTTAAAGTTACCGGCAGGGTGCGCACTCGTGCACACCCTGGGTATTTCTGTTCAAGCGTTCGCAGGCCAGGCGATTCCGTGGGGGCACGCAGCCTGCGAACATGCGTCGTACTTATTTCCGCTTTCTATCGCTTCCGGGAAGACACTGGTCATTGAGCGCCATACGCTTCTGACCGAGCGTTAACGCCGAGTCCATCAAAGCGACCTTCCCGGCGAACGGCTCACTTTTCCAACGTACGGAACATGTGTTCAGGTCGAAGAGCGTGACTGTCCTCATGCTGCCGGAATAAGTCGTGACATACAGGAGCTGGGCGGGCGTGAGCGCCATCGGTTGTTCAATGATGCCGATGTCGAAGCTACATGTTCCGGCTTTCAGGGGCCCTTGCCATGCTGTTGGCGCTGATGGTTCATCGGCGTCGCCAAGGTTTATTGTAGCCGTACCGGCGATGAGCTTACTCTCGTGAGGGGCCAGCGGCTTCAAGGTGCAGCGAGCTGCCGCAGGGGAGTTTGGCGCGAGTGCTGCCGTCATCACAAAACAAAACAAGCTAGGCAAAGAGGTTTTCATAGCTTGGCCGCGTAGAAGTGTACTTTGGGCAAATCGGTTTTATTCCAGCTCCAGTTGATCGTGCTGCGCTTTTTCCCGACTGCGCCAAAACGGCCCCAGTAGCCGATCGGATCTCCCGCATTCGCTGTCTTCACTACGATGACGACATGGCCGTGCCCTTGTGCCTTCAGGCCGCCGATGACAAGATACCCCGTCCTTGCGTGACCGATTGCAGCTCTTTTATCAGCGCCCAGCTTAAGCCAGCGCGATGATCCTTCCAGCGAATCGATCATTGAGTTGGCCTGCCCGCTTAAAATGATTCCCAGACGGCGCGCGACTGCTTTGGCAAACCCGCTGCAATCACTTTTCCATTTGTCCCACTCAGCCTCGCACGCAGCAATGACGGGATCCGCTTCGCTTTCCATCTGTACCTCCAATTAGGCTCTGTGAATAGAGCATCTTTGGAAGATATAAGCAGATGCCTCGTCGGCTTCTGACTGCTCGCAAGCTCCTTGTTGAGTTTGGCAATCACTGCGTTGCAAAAGGGGAGCGCGTCACCCCCGGTAGAGCCCACCCTAAGCGCAAGAAGCGTTTACCTGATTCGCTTGTACCACGGTTCCGGAAGATAGGCTGGTAGTTCTTGCCAGAAAATCAGCCGCCGGAAGTTCGCGATCGATGCCTGGCAAGCCGACCCGCGCCGGGCTGCTTCGGTGCCGCAGCATGGGCCCCCGCCTCCGCGAGGGGGGCGACGTTCATATGGCAGGGGCGACGATTTCTAGCCCACCCGCTTGTACCAGGGCCGATCCCCTTCGATTGCCTGGTAGGTCCCCGCATACGCATCCGCCACCGACAGCTGGCGGTCCAGGCACAGCACCCCGAAGCGCGCCAGGCTGTCGTGGAACAGGCGCAGCACGCGCTGGCGCAGCACCGGGCCGAAGTCGCCCAGCGCATGGCAGCACACGATTGCCTGGAACTCGTTGAAGGAGGCGTCCGTCACCAGGCTGTATTGCGACCAGGTGATGCGGCGGCGCAGGTCGACGCGCAGGCGCGCGCATTTCCCCTCGGCGCCGTCCTCGATCTCGAAGAAGGCTGCCAGGTCGCCGCGCCCGCCGCTGTCCAGATGGCGCTGGCGCGCTTCCTCCAGCTCGGCCAGCGGCAGGCAGGCATCCTGCATCTGCGCCACCAGCTCCTCGTTGGCGAGGGTGGCGTGGATGTCGAGCTTGCCCAGCACGCCTTCCTCGGCCAGCACGATCGCCAGGGTCCAGGCTTCGCCGACGCCCCCGCACTCGGCCAGCCAGACCCGCGGCACCGCCCAGCCGCGCAGCGAAGGCGCCAGCACGGCGCGCAGCCTGGCCGCGTGGCCGACGCAGTCGAACAGCGGGGCCGGGGGCGGCGACAGCGAGCGCAGCACGGTCGAGGCGGCGCCGCTGTCGTGCAGGGCCCGCTCCTGCAGGCCGGACAGGGTCGATGTGCCGAGTTCGCGCATCGCCCGGGACAGTTTGGCGCGCAGGGCCGTGCGGTCGTAGGCGCGGAAGTCGTAGCCGAAGCGCTGGAAGATCGCTTCCAGCAGCAGCTCCGTTTCCAGCTCCTCGACCGCGAGCCCGGCCGCCAGGCCGGTCCACGCGTTCATGTGGACCTCCTCAATGCAACCAAACGCGCATCATCGACAGCAGCTGCGCCACGTCGACCGGCTTGGTGATGTAGTCCGAGGCGCCGGCGGCGATGCACTTGTCGCGGTCGCCCTTCATCGCCTTCGCGGTCAGGGTGATGATCGGTAGCGACTTGAACTTGGGAATGCGGCGGATCGCCCGCATCGTGTCGTAGCCGTCCATCTCCGGCATCATGATGTCCATCAGGACGATCTCGATGCTCGGGTCCTTCTCGAGCACCTCGATGCCGTCGCGGCCGTTCTCGGCAAACAAGACCTGCATCTGCTGGCGCTCCAGCAGCGAGGACAGCGCGAAGATGTTGCGCAGGTCGTCGTCGACGATCAGCACCTTGCGTCCCGCCAGGCCGGAATCGAGCGCGTGGATCTCTTCCAGGATCCGGCGCTGGGCGTCGGGCAGGCTGGCCTGCGAGCGGTGCAGGAACAGCGCGGTCTCGTCCAGCAGGCGCTCCGGCGAGCGGGCGTCCTTGACCACGATGGTCTTGGCGTAGCGCTTCAGCTTGGTGACTTCCTTGCGGCCCAGCTCCGCGGCCGTGTAGATCACGATCGGCAGGTCGCGGAGCAGCGGCTGCTTGCCGATCCGGTCGAGCAGGTCGAAGCCGGAGATGTCGGGCAGGGTCAGGTCCAGCACCATGCAGTCGAAGTGCTGGCCGCCCAGGGCCTCGAGCGCCGCCGCCCCGGTTTCCGCGGTGACGATGTGCACGTCGGAATCGCCGATCAGCGAAACGATCGATTCGCGCTGGGCCATGTCGTCCTCGACCACCAGCAGCGAACGCTTGCCGCCCATCAGGAACTTCTGGATACGCGTGAATTCCTCCTGCAGCATCTCGCGGCTGACCGGCTTGTTGATGTAGGAGATCGCACCCTGGCGCAGCGCGCGCTCGCGCTCGCGCAGCGAGGACATCACGTGCACCGGAATGTGGCGGGTGCTCGGGTCGCGCTTCAGGCGGTCGAGCACCGTGAAGCCGTCGATGTCGGGCAGGTCGATGTCGAGCAGGATCGCGGACGGCAGGTAATCGCGCGCCAGCGACAGCGCCGAGTCGCCGCGGTGGGTGACGATGCCCTTGAAGTTCTTCTCGCGGGCGAAGTCGAGCAGGGTCTTGGCGAAGCGCTCGTCATCCTCGACGATCAGCACCGAGGGGTCGCCCGGCACGATCAGGCCGCGGTCGTCCAGCATGCTGGCATACTCGACCAGGCCGGTGGCCGGGTCGGGCACCGCGATCGGCGTCGTGGCGACCACGGTCTCGGCCTCGGACTCCGCTTCCGTGCGGGCCACCGGGGCCGGCAGCGCCGGTGGCTGCGGCTGCGGCGCGGCGAAGCGCGGCGGCTGCGGCTGGCGGGTCTGCTCGTAGTTGATGAAGCCGGCGCGGTTGTAGGGCAGGTACAGGGTGAACGTGGAACCGATGTTCACGGTGGACTCCACGCGGATTTCGCCGCCCAGCAGGCGCGCCAGTTCGCGCGAGATCGACAGGCCCAGGCCGGTGCCACCGTACTTGCGGGCGGTCGAGCCGTCGGCCTGCTGGAAGGCTTCGAAGATCAGCTGCAGCTTGTCGGACGGGATGCCGACGCCGGTGTCGCGCACCGAGAACGCCAGCACGGCGTCCGCATGCAGCAGGTGCGGGTGGTCGGCGGTCCAGCCGCTGGTGACCAGGCTGATGGTCAGCGAGACGTGGCCGTGGCTGGTGAACTTGAACGCGTTCGACAGCAGGTTCTTGAGCACCTGCTGCAGGCGCGTGGTGTCGGTCATCAGCGCGGTCGGCAGGCTGTCCGCCAGGTCGACCTGGAAGCCCAGGTGCTTCGCTTCGGCCATGTGGCGGAAGGTGCGGTCCACGTAGTTGCGCAGGGCCGAGAAGCGGTACTCGGAGACGTCCAGCGTGACGGTACCGGACTCGATCTTCGACAGGTCGAGAATGTCGTTAATCAGGGTCAGCAGGTCGGAGCCGGAGCCGTGGATGGTCTTCGCGAATTCCACCTGCTTGGGCGACAGGTTGCCCTCGGGGTTATCCGACAGCTGCTGCGCCAGGATCAGCAGCGAGTTCAAGGGCGTCCTCAGTTCGTGCGACATATTCGCCAGGAACTCGGACTTGTACTTCGAGGACAGCGCCAGCTGGGTCGCCTTTTCTTCCAGCGCCAGCTTGGCCTGTTCCACCTCGCGGTTCTTGCGCTCCACCTCGATGTTCTGCTCGGACAGCAGGCGCGCCTTTTCCGCCAGCTCCTGGTTGGTCTGCTGCAGTTCCTGCGCCAGCGACTGCGACTGGGTCAGCAACGATTCGGTACGGCTGTTCGCCTCGATGGTGTTGAGCACCACGCCGATCGATTCCATCAGCTGGTCGAGGAAGGACAGGTGGGTTTCCGTGAAGCGGTCCAGCGAGGCGATCTCGATGACGGCCTTGACCTGCTGTTCGAACAGGATCGGCAGCACCACGATGTTGGTCGGCGGCGCCGCGCCCAGGCCGGACGAGACCTGGATGTAGTCGCGCGGGACGTCGGTCAGCCAGATGCGGGTCTTCTCCAGCGCGCACTGGCCCACCAGGCCTTCGCCCGGCAGGAAGGAGGTCGGCAGCTTGCGGCTGGAACGGTAGCCGTAGGATGCGATCAGGCGCAGGCGCGCATCGTTGCCCTCCGAGTCCATCATGTAGAACACGCCGTGGTGGGCGGTGATCAGCGGCGCCAGTTCGGAGAGGATCAGCTTGGTCACCGCGCCGAGGTCGCGCTGGCCCTGCAGCAGCCGGGTGAAGCGCGCCAGGTTGGTCTTCAGCCAGTCCTGCTGCGCGTTCTTCTGCGTGGTCTCCTTCAGGTTACGGATCATCTCGTTGATGTTGTCCTTCAGGTAGGACATCTCGCCGCGCGCTTCCACCTGGATCGAGCGCGACAGGTCGCCGCGGGTCACCGCCGTCGCCACCTCGCCGATCGCACGCATCTGGTTGGTCAGGTTCGCCGCCAGCTGGTTCACGTTCTCGGTCAAGTCCTTCCAGGTACCCGCCACGCCGGACACGTTTGCCTGGCCGCCCAGCTTGCCCTCGGTGCCCACCTCGCGGGCGACGCGCGTCACCTCGGAGGCGAACGAGGACAGCTGGTCCACCATCACGTTGATGGTGTCCTTCAGTTCCAGGATCTCGCCCTTCACGTCCACGGTAATCTTCTTGGACAGGTCACCGCGCGCCACCGCGGTCGTCACCGCCGCGATGTTACGCACCTGGCCCGTCAGGTTCGAGGCCATGAAGTTCACGTTATCCGTCAAGTCCTTCCAGGTGCCGCCCACGCCCGGCACGTAGGCCTGGCCGCCCAGCTTGCCCTCGGTACCCACCTCACGCGCCACGCGCGTCACCTCGGAAGCGAAGGAGGACAACTGGTCCACCATCACGTTGATCGTGTTCTTCAGTTCGAGAATCTCGCCCTTCACGTCCACGGTAATTTTCTTGGACAGGTCGCCGTTCGCCACCGCGGTGGTCACGTCCGCGATGTTACGCACCTGGCCGGTCAGGTTACCTGCCATCGAGTTCACGCCGTCGGTCAGGTCCTTCCAGGTGCCCGCGACGCCAGGCACGTTCGCCTGGCCGCCCAGGCGGCCTTCGGTACCCACCTCCCGCGCCACGCGGGTCACCTCGGAGGCGAAGGAGTTCAGCTGGTCCACCATCACGTTGATGGTGTTCTTCAGTTCGAGAATTTCGCCCTTCACGTCCACGGTAATCTTCTTGGACAGGTCGCCGTTCGCCACCGCGGTGGTCACGTCCGCGATGTTACGCACCTGGCCGGTCAGGTTACCCGCCATCGAGTTCACCGAGTCGGTCAAGTCCTTCCAGGTACCGGCCACGCCCTTCACCTGCGCCTGGCCGCCCAGCTTGCCCTCGGTACCCACCTCACGGGCGACGCGCGTCACCTCGGAAGCGAAGGAGGACAGCTGGTCCACCATCACGTTGATGGTGTTCTTCAGTTCCAGGATCTCGCCCTTCACGTCCACGGTAATTTTCTTGGACAGGTCGCCGTTCGCCACCGCGGTCGTCACCGCCGCGATGTTACGCACCTGGCCCGTCAGGTTCGAGGCCATGAAGTTCACGTTATCCGTCAAGTCCTTCCAGGTGCCGCCCACGCCCGGCACGTAGGCCTGGCCGCCCAGCTTGCCCTCGGTACCCACCTCACGCGCCACGCGCGTCACCTCCGATGCGAAGGAACGCAGCTGGTCCACCATCACGTTGATGGTGTCCTTCAGCTGCAGGATCTCGCCGCGCACGTCCACGGTAATCTTCTTGGACAGGTCGCCGTTCGCCACCGCGGTGGTCACTTCGGCGATGTTACGCACCTGCGAGGTCAGGTTACCCGCCATCGAGTTCACCGAGTCGGTCAGGTCCTTCCAGGTACCTGCGACGCCCGGCACATAGGCCTGGCCGCCCAGCTTGCCCTCGGTACCCACCTCACGCGCCACACGGGTCACCTCGGAAGAGAAGGAGGAGAGCTGTTCCACCATCGTGTTCGCGGTGGTCGCCGCGCGCAGGTACTGGCCCTTCAGCGGGTGCCCATCAACCTCTAATGCCATCGTCTGCGACAGGTCGCCCTTCGCCACCGCGCCGATGACGCGCGCCATCTCTGTGGTCGGACGCACCAGGTCGTCGATCAGGGTGTTGACCGAGCTGATGATGGTCGACCAGCCGCCGACCACGCCCGGCACGTCGGCGCGCTGGGTCAGGTGGCCTTCGCGGCCCACCACGCGCGACACCTCGGTCACCGTCTCGACCATTTTCTGCTTGGTCTCGATGATGTCGTTCAGGGTGTCGGCAATCTTGCCGGACACGCCAGTCCAGTCGGAGGGCATGCGCACGGAGAAGTCGCCTTTTTTCAGCGCCATCAGCGTCGAAAGCAGCAGCTTGACATCCAGCTGTTCAGCCAGGTCGGTCATGTTATTCATTGGCGAGGTTTCCTCGAGGTAGAGAAGGTGCAGAGCGCGCGGGCCGGCATCGCAACAAGGTTTGTTAAATATTGGAAATTCGTAAAGATACTCTTGTGTCTTATCAAGTCAAGCACTCAACAAGTAAAAATGGCAACAGTATCAAGCGGACACTATAAACTTGCGAACAAGCAATTTTGAGCAGACAATTCGCGCGAGCTTAACGAAGTTTGGGAAGGACGGGCGCACGATTGACAGCTTAGGCGGATCGTCTGTTGTGGCAAGGCGACAACTTATATCGAGTAATTGCCAAGATGAAAGTGATTAGAAGAACAATTCCCCGTGCTTTTTGGTTACAACTCAACTAGCATAGGGGGTACCATCCACAGCGCGGGGTTAGCCATGATGAGCGTCGAACTTGACGAGCTGATGCATAGCGACACAGCGTCGAGCTGGGGGGAGGCGCTATTTTCCCTGGGCCGGCACTACGGTTTCGAAAAAGTATTGTTTGCGATCTCGGGTTCGCGCCATGCGCGCCTCGAGCACGCATTCTTCCAGACCAATTACCCGCGCCAGTGGCGCGAACGTTACGAGGCCGACCGCCTCGCCTACGTCGACCCGACGGTCAGCCACTGTCTGTCGAGCACGCTTCCACTGATATGGCAGGCCGACACCTTCCGCAGTCCAGCGCAGCGCGCCATGTATGAAGACGGCTGCAGCCACGGCATCCGCGCCGGCGTGAGTTTTCCCATCCATGGGCCGAACGGCGAGTTCGGGATGCTCAGCTTCGCCTGCGACCGGGGCGCCGAGCGCCCGGAGCGCAAGTCCGAGTTTGCGAAGGAGGTGTCGCCGCTGCTGCCGGAACTGGCGCTGGTGCGCGACCATGCCTTCGCTTCCGGTGTGCGCTTCTGTCCGCCGGTCACGCAGGAAGCCGTGCCACGGCTCACGCCGCGCGAACTCGAAGTGCTGAATTGGGTGATGGTGGGAAAATCTTCGTGGGAGATTTCGAAGATTACCGGCTGCTCCGAGGCGACGGTGAATTTTCACATGGGCAATATTCGCCAGAAATTCAACGTCAACACCCGGCAGCAGGCGGTCGTGCGGGCGATCTCGCTAGGGCTGATTACCCCAGAAGATCACCATCGTTGAGCTTGCCATTCACGTAGAGCTTGAGCAGCAGGGCAACCGGGGCCGGAATGGCCAGGCCGGTTTCGAACCGGCTACCGCTCGACTGCGTCACGCCGAAGCGTCCCCAGAACTTCTCCTGGCTTTCCCGCTTGCTGATGCGGTACTTCTTCAACTCGCTCACGGTCGGAACCAGCGCTGCCTGGAATTTTGCCGCATTGCCCAGCTCGGGCTCCCGCAGGCTTGCTTCGGTAACGAAATCATTAGCCATCGCCGCTCCTCCATTGAAAGGTTGTAAAGATGTGTGGAAGACAAGTATTCCATGCATCATTCATCTGGCGACCTAGCAATATTGATAGTTCCGGCAGGAACTACCCTAGAAAGCGGGAAAGTGTTGTTTCGCTAGTTGATCTACCGCAAACCTGCTGTGTTCGGGCTTGATTTTTCCGTCAATTCTTGCCAAAGGAAAATATAGCTCAGTGCCCACATCGTGGCGGTCTGTTCGTTATTGGCTGCGCCGGCGTGGCCCCCCTCCGTGTTTTCCCAATACAGCACGGCGTGGCCCTGGTCCCCCATCAGGGCCGCCATCTTGCGCGCGTGGCCCGGGTGGACGCGGTCGTCGCGCGTGGAGGTGGTGAACAGCACGCGCGGATAGCGCTGCTGCGGCGACACCCGGTGGTAGGGCGAGTATTCGCCGATATAGGCCCATTCTTCCGGCTGGTCCGGGTCGCCGTATTCTCCGATCCAGGACGCGCCGGCCAGCAGCCGGTGGTAGCGGCGCATGTCCAGCAGCGGCACCTGGCAGACCACGGCCCCGAACAGTTCCGGGCGCTGGGTCAGCGCGGCGCCCACCAGCAGCCCGCCATTGCTGCCGCCCATGATGCCGAGGTGGCGTGGGCTGGTGAGCTTGCGCGCGACGAGGTCCTCGGCCACCGCCAGGAAGTCGTCGAAGGCCTTCTGGCGCTGGTCCTTCAGCGCGGCCTGGTGCCAGCGCGGGCCGAACTCGCCGCCGCCGCGGATGTTCGCCAGCACGTAGACGCCGCCGCGCTCCAGCCAGGCCACGCCGGTGACCCCGCTGTAGAAGGGCGTGAGCGAGACCTCGAAGCCGCCGTAGCCGTACAGCAGGGCCGGATTGGCGCCATCCAGCGGGGTGTCCTTGCGCATCACGACGAAATAGGGGACGCGGGTGCCGTCTTTCGATACCGCCTCGAACTGGCTGACCGCGTAGGGACTGGCGTCGAAGAAGGCCGGCATCGACTTCAGCAGCGTGCGCTGGTCGGCGCCGGTGCCTGCCAGGTAGAGCGAGCTCGGGGTCAGGAAGTCGGTCACGGTCAGGAAGTAGTCGCTCGACTCGATCTCGTCGACGCTGGCCACGCCCAGCGCTCCCATGCCGGGGGAGGCGAGCTCGCGCCGCTGCCAGCTACCGTCCGTGTGGCGCAGTTCGACGATGCGGTTCTTGACCTTGTCCAGCACCGTCAGCAGGATCGCGTCGCGGGTTGCCGCGATCCCGTCCAGCGAGGTGGTCTCGGTCGGAGTGAACAGGGTGCTGAAATCGCGCTCGCCGTCCAGGAAGCGGGAGAAGCCGACCGCCAGCAGGGCGCCTTGCGGGAAGACTCTGCCCTCGACCTGCCAGTCGGTGCGCAGCTGGATCAGCAGCTGGTCGCGCACCGTGAAGGCGTCGGCGTCCGCGGGTTTGGCGATTGCCGTGAGCGCGCCGCCGGCCGGATCGCGCACGAACAGTTCGCTGCTGTAGAAGTCGATCTGGCGCTGCACGAATTGGCGCTCGTGGCCGGGCGTGTAGTCGAACCAGGCGGACGCCGACAGGTCGTCTTCCTGCGCTTCGTAGACCAGACGCGCGTCGGGCAGCGGGGTGCCGCGGGTCCACTCCTTGACCACGCGCGGATAGCCGGAGCTGGTCATCGATCCGGGTCCGAAGTCGGTGGCCACGAACAGGGTGTCGCGGTCGATCCAGGCAACGCTGCCCTTGGCTTCGGGCAGCACGAAGCCATCCTCGACGAAGGCCAGGCGCGCCAGGTCGAACTCGCGCACCACACGGGCATCGCCGCCGCCGCGCGACAGCGAGACCAGGCAGCGCTCGCCGCGCGGCTTCAGGAAGCTGGCGCCGGCCCAGACCCAGTTCTCGCCTTCGTCGGCGGCGAGCCGGTCGAGGTCGAGCACGGTTTCCCATTGCGGCTCGGGCTTGCGGTATTCGTCCAGGGTAGTGCGGCGCCAGATCCCGCGCGCGTGATCGGCGTCGCGCCAGAAATTGTAGAAGCGGTCGCCGTGCCGGCCGACGTAGGGAATCCGGTCCTTCGAATCGAGGATGGTCTTCAGGCGCGTGCGGAGTTCCGCGTAGCCGGGCGCCGCCGCCAGCTCGGCTTCCGTGCCGGCGTTGTGCGTCCCGACCCAGGCGAGCGCGCGCTCCGAGTCGACGTCTTCCAGCCAGAGATAGGGGTCCTGTTCCATCGATTGCATCGTCTGTTCCTTGATTGCCGGGCTCTCGCCATTTGAGGCCGATTGCGTAATACTAGCAATTATTCAACTTTTGCCTGCGACGACACGAACATGGCTGAAGCGAGTACGCGGAATATGGGAAAGACCGTCGGCGCCAGCGGCCCGGTGCGCATCGCTTTGTGGGCCGGCGGTCTGTGGCTGGCGCTGCTGGTGGCGGCCGGCCTGCACATGGGGGCGTCGCGTACCGTCGACGACGCGGCCCAGCGCCGCTTCGACGGCATCACGCAGAGTGCCCGCCAGCGCCTGGACGGCGCCGTGCAGTCCTATGCCCAGGTGGTGCGCAACCTGGCGGCCCTGTACAACGCGAACGGCGGCCAAGTCTCGCGCCTGCAGTTCCACCGCTATGTCGAGTCGCTGGACGTGCGCGCGAACTACCCGGCGATCGAATCGCTGAACTACGGCGCCCACGTCCTTGATGCGCAGCGCGACGCGTTCGTGGCCGCGGTGCGCGGCGACCGCAGCCTGGACCCGCGCGCTTATCCGGACTTCGACATCCAGCCGCCCGGCCGCCGCCCGGCCTATCTGGTGCTGACCTATCTGGAGCCAATGATGGCGTCCCGGCTTGGGGTCGACATGCTGGCGAACAGGCCGGAGGTGGCGCGCTCGCTGGACCAGGCGCGCGACCGCGCGGAGCTGCTGGCATCCGCGCGGCCGCTGAAGCTCGCGATCCCGCGCCACATCCTCGCCTTGACCTTGCGCTTCCCGGTCTACCGCGGCGGTCTGGTGCCGGACAGCGTCGAAGGGCGGCGCGCCGCCTACATCGGCTCGGTCGGCATCGGCTTCTCGATACCAAGCTTGGTGCAGCGCGCGCTGGAAGGCATGGGAGGCCATCCGGTTGCGCTGCAACTGTATCTGGCGGCCGGCTCCGGGTCGCCGCTTGGCCGCCCGCTGGCCGTGACGCAGGCCGACAGCCTGCTGTACGACAGCGCCGAAGGGAAGGCCGTGGCGCCGCGCGCCGACGGCCGGCAGGACAGGGTGTTCGAGACCGTACTGCCGGTGCGCTTCCAGGGCAATCTGTGGAAGGCGCGCTTCGTTGCCGATCGGGCCGGCCTGGTCGACGGCTTCGGGCGCTGGTTCCCGCGCCTGGCCTGCGCCGCGGGCTTCTGCGCGACGCTGCTGATCTACGCGCTGTTCCTCAAGCTGTACTGGTCGCGCCGCGCGGCGGTGGAACAGCGCGTGCTGCTCGACCTGGTGCTGGACAACGTCGACGCCTACGTGGACATGAAGGACCATGAGCGGCGCTTCCGCTACGTGAACGCGAAGACCGCGCTTGCTGCCGGCCTGCGCGCCGAGGAGATGATCGGCCGGCGCGACCGCGACGTGATGCCGGCCGAGCGCGCCGACGCCATGTGGGAGCTGGACCGCCCGGTGCTGGAGACGGGGCAGGGCCGCTCGGTGCAGACCGAGGTCCGGATCGCCGACGGCAGCGTGCGCCAGCTGTGGAGCGTGAAGGTGCCGGTGCGCGCCGACGGCGAGGTGGTGGCGGTGCTGTGCGTATCGACCGACGTCACCGAGCTGCACCAGCTGAAAGCCCGGGCCGACGCCGCCAGCCGGGCCAAGACCGAGTTCCTGTCGAACATGAGCCACGAGATCCGCACGCCGATGAACAGCATCATCGGCATGTCCTACCTGGCGCTCAAGCAGGCGGCCGACCCGCGCCAGCGCGACTACCTGCAGAAGATCCACCACTCGGCCCAGCACCTGCTGGGGGTCATCAACCACATCCTCGATTTTTCCAAGATCGAGGCCGGGCGGATCGAGCTGGAACTGCTCGATTTCACGCTCGATGCCCTGATGCGCAACCTCGCCAACCAGCTCGGCGAGGCGGCCCGCGCAAAGGGCCTGGCGCTGGAGTTCGAGATCGCGCCTGAACTCGATCGCCCGCTGCGCGGCGACCCGCTGCGGCTGGAGCAGGTGCTGCTGAACTTCACCTCGAACGCGATCAAGTTTTCCGAGCACGGGCCGATCGTGGTGCGGGCGCAGGCCGTGCGCACGCTCGGCGCCGACACCCTGGTGCGTTTCGAGGTGCGCGATCGCGGCATCGGCATCGCCCTTGAAGAGCTGCCGCGCCTGTTTTCGCCTTTCCACCAGGCCGACCCCTCGACCACGCGGCGCTACGGCGGCACCGGCCTCGGGCTGGTGATCAGCAAGCAGCTTGCCGAGTTGATGGGCGGCGAGGTCGGCGTCGATAGCGTGCAGGGCGAAGGCAGCAGCTTTTGGTTCACGGCACGCCTGGCCACTCCCGCCGACCCTGCGCCGGCCGCGTGGCGCGCGCCTTCGCCGGCAATGGCGCCTTCCGCGCCGCCCGCCGGCCCGGGCGCCCTGGCCGGCAGTGCGATCCTGCTGGTCGAGGACAATGCCTTCAACCAGCAGGTGGCGCGCGAGCTGCTCGAAGACGCCGGCGCCAGCGTGGTCGTGGCCGGCAACGGCAGCGAAGCCCTGGCGCTGATGCGCGCGCGCGAACCGGGCGCGCCGTTCGGCTGCGTGCTGATGGACGTGCAGATGCCGGTGATGGACGGCTTCGAGGCCACGCGCCGGATCCGCGCCGACGCGCTGCTCAAGGACACGCGCGTGATCGCGATGACGGCCAACGCCGGCCTCGAGGACCAGGCGCGCTGCCTGGCGGCCGGGATGGACGAATTCGTGACCAAGCCGGTCGCCCCCGAAACCCTGGTCGCGACCGTCGCCCGCGCGCTCGGGCGCAGCGTGCAGCGGCCGATGGTGCCGGCCGCGCCGGCGGCGCCCGCGGCCGCGCCGGCGCTGCTCGACCTCGACGTGCTGTCCGATACCTTCGGCGGCAACCCGGACAAGATGCGCAAATACGCCTTCATGTTCCTGGAGACGGCGCGCGAAGGCCTGCTCGAGATCGACCGCGCGCTGGCGGCCGGCGAGGTCGAGCGTGCGGCCGGGGTCGCGCACCGCATCAAGTCGTCGGCGCGCACGGTGGGGGCGCTCGGCTTCGGCGACGTCTGCGCCGACCTCGAAGCCCAGCGCGGTCGCGGCTCGGTCGCGCAGGCGCGCTCGCTGGCGGCGCGGCTGCGCGCGCTGCTGGCGCGGCTGGAACGCCACATTGCCGCCGAACTCGGTGCGCGCCAGCAGGATCAAAAGGTATAAAACCCATCCATTGGCTTGTCCGGTAGACCTCCTTGGTAGTATCCTGCGGGGGTCCAAGCGAAGTATTCCCACCATGCGCTCCCCGATCTCCCCCGGCCTCCTCATCCTGCACGGCAACCAGATGGAATTGCTGCGCGCCGCCGTCTTCGACTGGCTGCGCGCGAATCCGCTCGGCCCGCTCGAAGAGGAAATCATCCTCGTGCAGTCGAACGGTGTCGCCGAATGGCTGAAGATTTCGCTGGCCGAGGAGCTGGGCGTGTGCGCGGCGACCCGGGTAGCGCTGCCGGCGCGCTTCCTGTGGGAGGCGTATCGCGGCATGCTGGGGCCGGAACGGGTGCCGAAGCGTTCGCCATTCGACAAGGATGCGCTCACCTGGCGCCTGATGCGCCTGCTGCCCGAGGTGCTGGCCAAGGAAGCATTCGCACCGCTGCGCCACTTCCTGCTGGACGGCGACCCCGAGCGCCGGCTGCAGCTTGCCGAGCGCCTGTCCGACCTGTACGACCAGTATCAGGTCTACCGCGCCGACTGGCTGACCGACTGGGCCCAGGGCGAGGACCAGCTGCGCCGGCCCGGCGGCGACCCCGTTCCGCTGGCGCCCGACCAGTGCTGGCAGGCCCAGCTCTGGCGCGAGATCCACGAAAGTCTGCCGCCCGAGCGGCGCTGGTCGGGCCGCGCCACCATCCACCAGCAGTTCATGGCCGCGGTCGAGGAAGACCGCCAGCCGGCCCAGCGCCTGCCGCGCCGCGTGGTGCTGTTCGGGATGTCGACCCTGCCGTACCAGACCATCGAGGCGATGGCCGGCCTGTCGCGCCACACCCAGGTGCTGCTGGCGGTGCCGAACCCCTGCCAGTTCTACTGGGGCGACATCATCGAGGGCCGCGAGCTGCTGACCGCCGCCTACCGCCGCCACCAGTCGCGCAAGGGCAGCAACCTGGCCGAGGTGCCGGTCGAGGAGCTGCATGCGCACAGCCACCCGCTGCTGGCCAGCTGGGGGCGCCAGGGACGCGACTTCGTGCGCATGCTGGACGAGTTCGACGGCGGCCAGGGCGCGAAGTTCGGCAACCTGCGGGTCGACCTGTTCAATGAGGGTGACGACGGCATGCTGCTCTCGCAGGTGCAGGCGGCGGTGCGCGACCTGCTGCCGCTGTCCGAACATCCGCACGTGCCGCCCGAACCGGGCGATCGCTCGATCGAATTCCACATCGCCCACAGCGCCCAGCGCGAGGTCGAGGTGCTGCACGACCAGCTGCTGTCCTGGTTTGCGCAAGATAACGATCTGCGGCCGCCGCTTCGACCTCGTGATATCGTCGTGATGGTACCGGATATCGACTCGTTTTCCGCCGCCGTGCACGCGGTGTTCGACCAGCACAAGCGGAGCGACCCGCGCTACATTCCGTTCGAGATCGGCGACGTCAAGGACCGCAGCGTGAACCCGCTGCTGGTGGCGATGGAATGGCTGCTGCGCCTGCCGCAGCAGCGCTGCCGCCAGAGCGAGGTGCGCGATCTGCTGGACGTGCCGGCGCTGGCCGCACGCTTCGGCCTGGAACAAGACGACCTGCCGACCCTGGGCCGCTGGATCGAAGGCGCCAGCGTGCGCTGGGGCCTGGACCAGCGCCACCGCGCGGGCCTGGGCCTGGGTTCGGCCGGCGAGCAGAATTCCTGGCTGTTCGGGATCCGGCGCATGCTGCTGGGCTATGCCACCGGCGCCGGCCCGAGCTTCGGCGACATCGAGCCGTACGCGGAAGTCGGCGGCCTGGACGCGGCCCTGGCCGGCGCCCTGGCCGAACTGGTCGAGTCCCTGCTGGCCTGGCGTGACCTGCTCGACGCGGTGCTGCGGCCGGCGGAATGGGGCGAGCGCGCCCGCGCCCTGATGGCGCGCTTCTTCCGCGCCAGCGACGACGACGACCGCATGATGCTGAACCAGCTCGAGGAATCCCTGCAGTGCTGGCTGGAGATCTGCGAGAACGCGCTGTTCGACGAGCCGGTGCCGCTTGGCGTGATGCGCGAAGCCTGGCTGTCGGAACTCGACCAGCCGGCCCTGAACCACCAGTTCGTGTCCGGCGGCGTGACGTTCTGCACCCTGATGCCGATGCGCGCCGTGCCCTTCAAGGTCGTGTGCCTGCTCGGCATGAACGACGGCGACTTCCCGCGCCGCGGCCACCAGTCCGACTTCGACCTGCTGGCGCTGCCGGGCCTGCAGCGGCCGGGAGACCGCTCGCGCCGCGACGACGACCGCTACCTGATGCTGGAGGCGCTGCTGGCGGCGCGCGAAAAATTCTACGTGAGCTGGGTCGGGCGCAACGTGCGCGACAACACTGAACAGCCGGCCTCGGTGCTGGTGTCGCAGCTGCGCGACTATCTGAAGTCGGGCTGGGACCTGGACCTTGACGAGCGCACCACGGTGCACGCGCTGCAGCCGTTCTCGCGCCGCTATTTCGAGCGGGGCGGCCTGCTGACCTATGCCGGTGAATGGCGCTCGGCGCACCGGGACCAGCAGGATGATGGCGCGGGGGAAGATGATTCGCTGCCGCCCTACGAGCTGGAAGCCGACTACCGCCTCAAGCTGGGCGAACTGGTCTCCTTCCTGCGCCAGCCGGCGCGCTACTTCTTCCGGCGCCGCCTGGGCGTGAATTTCGGCGGCAACGAGGTGGTGGGCGAGGACGAGGAGCCGTTCTCGCTCGATGCCCTCGAACGCTTTTTCCTGGAAGACGAGCTGCTCGACGACAACGGCAGCCCCGAACCCCAGGACGAGGTGCGCCAGGTGCTGGATGCGCGCGCCGGGCGCCTGGTGCGCGAGGGCAGGTTGCCGATCGGCCTGGTGGGCCGGCAATGGCAGCAGCAGCTGGTCGAGGACCTGGTGCCGGTGCGGCGCAGCTGGCTGGCGCTGGGAGCCCGTTATCCGGCGCCGGCGCCGAAGCTGGCGGTGAGCCTGGAACTGCAGGGCGGGGACGCCGGACCGATCCTGCTGGACGACTGGATCGACAAGCTGCGCAGCAAGGACGGCGACACCGTGTGGCTGCTGCAGATCTCGTCCAAGGTCCTGGACCGCAAGGGCGCGCCGCGTGGCGACAAGCTGATCGGCCCCTGGCTGCGCCAGCTGGCCGCCGCGGCCAGCGGCGCCAGCCTGACCGGCTACCTGGTGGCGCGCGACGCGACCCTCCAAATGGCGCCGCTCGATGCCGGCGCCGCGCATGCCGTGCTCGAGAACCTGGTGGCGCTGTGGCGCGCCAACCTGGACCGGCCGCTGGCGGTGGCCTGCAAGACCGCGCTGGCCCACCTGGCCGGCGGCGATCCGCGCGAGGTGTATGACGGCGGCTTCGAGCTCAGCGGCGAGGTCGACGACCCCGTGCTCGCGCGCCTGTGGCCGGAGTTCGCCGTGCTGCGCGCCGCGGGCGACTGGCCGCGCACCGCCGAGGCCCTGTACGGACCGCTGGCCGCCTGGCTGGGCGACAGCGTGAGCGTCACGAAATTCGGCGACGGCGAACAAGGGAAGGAAGCCGCATGAGCGAGCTGCTCGATCCCCTGACTTTCCCGCTGCACGGCTCGCGCCTGATCGAGGCCAGCGCCGGCACCGGCAAGACCTGGACCATCGCCGCGCTGTATTTGCGCCTGGTGCTGGGACACGGCAACGCCGGCGGCGAGGACAATGGCTTCGTGCGTCCGCTGCTGCCGCCCGAGATCCTGGTGATGACCTTCACCCGCGCCGCCACCCGCGAACTGTCGAACCGGGTGCGCGAGCGCCTGGTGCAGGCGGCCAGCTATTTCCGTGGCGAGGCCGATGCCGACGACCCCTACCTGGAAGCGCTGGCCGAGGCTTACGCGGACGAATCCGCGCGCCTGGTCGCCGCGCACCGCCTGGTACTGGCCGCCGAGACGATGGACGAGGCGGCCGTCTTCACCATCGATGCCTGGTGCCAGCGCATGCTGCGCGAGCATGCCTTCGACAGCGGCAGCCTGTTCGACGAGGAGCTGGTCAGCGACGAGCGCGCCCTGTTCGAGGATGCCGCCAACGACTACTGGCGCCAGCACGTGTATCCGCTGAACGGCCATGCGCTGACATCGCTGCTGGCCGTCTGGCCCGACGTCGGCGCGCTGAAGGGCGCGGCGCGCGAACTGGTGCAGCGCGCCGAACTGCTGGGCCCCGACTGCGTCGACGAGAACGGCAAGCCGAACGACATGGCGCCGCTGGGTGCCGTGATCGCCGGCGTCGAGCGCGCCCAGCAGGCCGGGCTGGCGCGCCTGAAGGAAGGCTGGCGCGAGCGCGCGGATGCGATGGAAGCCTGGATCGGCTCCCACAGGGCGGCGAATCCGAAGTGCTTCAACGGCACCAAGCTGAAGCCCGACTCGCTGGTGAAGTGGTTCGAGGCCCTGCGTGCATGGGCACTCGATCCGGCGCGGGTGCAGCCCGACCTGGGCGACACGGCCTGGCGTCGCCTGACCCCGGACGGCATCGCCGATGCTTACGCCAAGGGTTTCAGCGCCGACGTGCCGGAGTGTTTCGACCATACTGAGGCGCTGAAGGAAGCGCTGGACGAGATCGAGCCGATGGCGCACGCGCTGCTGCGCCACGCCGCCTGCAACATCGCGCGCCGCATGATCGACCTGAAGCGCCGCAACCGCCAGTTCGGTTTCGCCGACATGCTGGCGCGCCTGAAGGCCGCGCTGGAAGGCGCGAACGGCGAGGCACTGCGCAAGCGCATCCTCGACCAGTTCCCGGTCGCGATGGTCGACGAATTCCAGGACACCTCGCCCGACCAGTACCGCATCTTCGACCTGTTGTACCGCGTGGCCGACAACATTCCTTCCCACGGCCTGTTCCTGATCGGCGACCCGAAACAGTCGATCTACGGCTTCCGCGGCGCCGACATCCATAGTTATTTATCCGCGCGGCGCGCCACCGCCGGACGCCATTACCAGCTCGGCACCAACTACCGCTCCACGAAACAGCTGGTGGCGGCCGTCAACCGGCTGTTCGCTTATGCGGAGGGCGACCATGCGCATCCGGGCTATGCGGCCGGCGCCTTCCGCTTCCGCAAGGAAGGCGAGAATCCGCTGCCGTTCGAGCCGGTCGAGGCATTCGGGCGCGGCCAGGAGCTGGTCGGCGTGGACGGGCCCTACCAGGCGCTGGCGGTGGCCCTTAGCGCCCGCGAGGACCTGCGCGCCGAGGACTACCGCGATTTCTTCGCCCACCACTGCGCCGAGCACATCGTCACCCTGCTGAACGACCCGAAGGTGGGCTTCCGCGACCGCGACGGCGGCGTCAAGCGCCTGATGCCGGCCGATATCGCGGTGCTGGTGCGCGACCGCCGCGAAGCCTCGGCGATCCGGCGCGCGCTGGTGCAGCGCAAGGTCGCGAGCGTCTACCTGTCCGACAAGGATTCGGTGGTCGAGAGCCAGGAAGCGCTCGACGTGCTGCGCTGGCTGCAGGCGATCGCCAGCCCGCTCGACGGGGTACTGGCGCGCACCGCCTTCGCCACCGCCACCTGCGCGCTGCCGCTGACCGAGCTGGCGCGCCTGTCGAGCGACGAACTGGCCTGGGAACAGCGGGTCGAACAATTGAAGAACCTGCACCAGACCTGGCAGCGCCAGGGCGTGCTGGCGATGCTGCGCCACTTCATCCACGAACTGGGGCTGCCGGCCAAGCTGCTGCGTGCCAGCGGCGGCGAGCGCAGGCTCACCAATTTGCTGCACCTGGCCGAGCTGCTGCAGGAAGCCAGCCGCGAGCTGGATGGCGAACAAGCCCTGATCCGCTGGTTCGCCGAGCAGGTCGAGGGCCTGGGCGAGGGTGGCGACGAACGGGTCCTGCGCCTGGAGTCGGACGCCGAGCTGGTCAAGGTCGTCACGGTGCACAAGTCGAAGGGCCTGGAATACCCGCTGGTGTATTTGCCGTTCGCCGTCACCGCGCGCAAGACCGACCGCCGCAACCGCGCCTTCTTCGACTACGTGCATGAAGATGGCGCGCGGCGCATCGACCTGGCCCTGAGCGAGGATGCCTTGAAAGCCGTCGACCGGGCACGCCTGGAAGAAGACCTGCGCCTGCTGTACGTGGCGCTGACCCGCGCGCGCCACTTCCTGTGGCTGGGCGTGGCGGCGGTGGCCGCCGGCCGCAAGGGCGAGAACCGGCTGCACGAATCGGCGCTGGGCTACCTGCTGACCGGCGGCGAGCCGATCGGGGCCGCGGCCATGCACGAACGCTGGGAGCTGCTCCGCGGCGGCCTCGATGCGATCGACCTGCACACGCTGGACGCGCCCGAAGGCTGCACCGTGCTGCGGCGCGCCGACGTGCGCCCCGAACTGGTCGAGGCCCCGGCCTACGTCACCCAGTTCGAACGCAACTGGGCGGTCGGCTCCTTTACCTCGCTGACCCGCCATACGGTCGCGCCGCCGACGCGGCCGCAGGAAGAAAACCTGCTGGAAGAGGAGGAGCCGGGCACGGTCGAAGTGCAGAAGGTGGAGGACACGCCCTGGCACCGCTTCCCGCGCGGTGCCACGCCCGGCAACTTCCTGCACGAGCAGCTGGAGTGGATGGCGCAGGAAGGCTTCGGCCGCATGGACGAGGACGAGCTCTACATCCGCCGGGTCCAGCGGATCCAGCGCGCCGGCTGGGGCAATCGCGTGGACGATGCGATGGCCTGGCTGGACGCGCTGGCGACCACGCCGCTGCCTCCGGTCGGCTGCGCGCTGGCCGAGCTCGAGGAAGTCGTGCCGGAGATGGAGTTCTGGTTCCCCAGCCGCGCCCTGGACGTGGGCGCGCTGGACCGGCTGTGCCGCCGGCGCCTGCTGGGCGACGTCGCGCGCCCGACCCTGCCGGAGCGCCGGCTGCACGGCATGCTGAAGGGCTTTACGGACCTGGTGTTCGAATGCCACGGGCGCTACTGGGTGCTGGACTACAAATCCAACGCGCTCGGCCCCGGCGATGCCGCCTATACCACAGCCGCGATGGCGGCCGCGATGGCCGGCCACCGCTACGACATCCAGGGCGCGATCTACCTGCTTGCCCTGCACCGCCTGCTGCGCGCGCGCCTGGGCGAGCGTTACGACCCGCGCGAACAGCTGGGCGGCGCGGTGTTCCTGTTCCTGCGCGGGATCGGCAACGAGAAGACCCGCGGCTGCTACCTGATCGAGCCGGACATGGAACTGCTCGACGGACTCGATAAGCTGCTTGAAAATGAATAATCCGATTGACCCCGACAAGATCGACGTCTTCTGGTCGGAGGTGGAGCGCCTCACCGAGGCCGGCGAGCTGCGCCGCCTGTCCGGCGCCTTTGCCCGCTTCATGGCCAGCCTCGGCCCGGCCCCCGGCCCGCTGCTGCTGGCGGCCCTGGTGCTGTCCGAACTGGAAGGACGTGGCCACAGCTGCCTGCTGCTGTCCGACCTGGCCGAGGACGCGGCCGCGCTGCTCGGCCTGCCCGAGGAGGAGTGGAAGGAACTGGCCGCCGGCATCAAGCCGCTACCGAAGAACGCCAAGGGCTGGATCGCCCAGCTGGCCGGCTGCGAGCAGGTGTGGCAGGTCGGCGAATTCGATTACGGCCAGCCGCTGGTGCTCGACGATTCCCGTTTGTACCTGCGCCGCTACTGGCGCGACGAAACCCTGGTGGCGTCCTGCGTGCGCGCCCGCGCGGGCGAGCGCCAGGCGGTCGACGCCCCCGCCGTGCGCGCCTGGCTGGAACTGCTGTTCGCATCGCAGCGCGCCGCTGACAAGCCGGACTGGCAGAAGCTGGCCTGCGCGATCGCCCTGCGCGGCAAGATGGCGATCATCACCGGCGGTCCCGGCACCGGCAAGACCTACACGGTGGCGCGCCTGCTGGCGCTGCTGTTCGCGACCGCGCCGGACGCCGCCCGCCAGCGCATCGCCCTGGCGGCGCCGACCGGCAAGGCGGCCGCGCGCCTGAAGCAGTCGATCGACAAGGCCCTGAACGAGCTGGCCGAGCGGGTCGGCGAGCAGCTGCCGCTGCGCGAGCTGACCGCGCGCATGGGCGCCGCGCGCACCTTGCACAGCCTGCTGGGCGCGCGCCCGGACAGCCGCGCCTTCGCCCACCACCGCGGCAATCCGCTCGACGTCGACGTCCTGATCGTCGACGAAGCCTCGATGGTGCACCTGGAGATGATGGCCTCGCTGCTGGACGCGCTGCCGCCCACCGCGACCCTGGTCCTGCTGGGCGACAAGGACCAGCTGGCCTCGGTGGAGGCGGGCGCGGTGCTGGGCGACCTGTGCCACGACGCGCAGGCCGGCAACTACGACGAGGCCACCGCCGCCTACGTGCGCGACGCCGCCGGCGAGGAAATCCCGCCGGCCTACGTGTGCGGGGGAGGCGCGCTGGCCCAGCAGACCGTGATGCTGCGCCACAGCCGCCGCTTCGGCGGGCCGATCGGCCAACTGGCGCTCGCCGTCAACGCCGGCGACGTCGACGCCGCGGCCGCGGTGCTGCGGGCCCGGGGTGCCCTGGGCGTCGAGGTGGCCCACGCGCTGCGCTGGATCGAGCACGCCCAGCAGCAGCACGCGATCGGGCTGGCGCTGGAGGGCTACCGGCCCTACCTGCGGCTGCTCGGCGAAGCGCAAGACGGGGTTGAGGGCGGCGCGCACGAGGACTGGGTGCGCGCGGTGCTGCAGCGCTTCGAAGGCTTCCGCATCCTGTGCGCGGTGCGCGAGGGCGAGTGGGGCGTCGAGGGCCTGAACACGGCGATCGAACAGCGCCTCGGCGATGCGGGCCTGATCCGCCGCTCGGGCGACTGGTATGTCGGCCGCCCGGTCATGGTCACCCGCAACGACTACGCGACCAATGTATTCAACGGCGACATCGGCCTGACCCTGGCCGACCCGGCGCGCCCCGGCTCGCTGCGCGTCTACTTCCTCGAAGGCGACAAGGTGCGCAGCGTGCTGGCCACCCGCCTGCGCCATGTGGAGACGGCGTATGCGATGACGGTCCACAAATCGCAGGGTTCGGAATTCGCGCACACCGTGCTGGCGCTGCCGAAGGAGGGCGGGGCGGTGCTGGCGCGCGAACTGGTCTACACAGGCATCACGCGCGCGAGCCGCGAATTCACCCTGCTGACCCCGGTGCCGGGCGTGCTGGGCGAGGCGATCGGGCGGCGCACGCATCGGGCGAGCGGCTTGCGCGGGATGGTCGAAAAATAAGTGTCGTTCCCGCCTCCGCGGGAACGACGGCCCCGGCGTTAAGCTTTCAAGCCTGATTTGCGCCAGTCTTTGCTTTCCATGTGGCAACAATGTTAAAGTTGCACCTTGGTAACTTAGCGGAGACTGTGCCATGCTGATCCTTGTCGGTTTCGCCATCGTGCTGATGGCCGTGTTCGGCGGCTTCGTGCTCCAGGACGGCCACCTGGCCGCGCTGTTCCAGCCCTATGAACTCTTGATGATCTTCGGCGGCGCGCTGGGCGCCTTCGTGATCGGCAACGACCGCAAGGCGATCTCGCTGACCTGGCACAGCATCCCGATGCTGTTCCACGGCTCGCGCTACACGCGGGAACTGTACATGACGCTGTTGGCGCTGATGTTCGACCTGCTCACCAAGGTCCGGCGCGAAGGCCTGATGTCGCTCGAGGACGACGTCGACTCGCCCTACGAGAGCCCGATCTTCGGCAAGTATCGCCTGGTCCTGATGGACGAGCACCTGCTCGATTTCATGACCGACTACCTGCGCCTGCTGGTGTCCGGCACCATGAATGCCTACCAGCTCGAGAACCTGATGGACAACGAGATCGAGACCTATCAGGAAGACTCGGACATCCCGGTGCAGGCGATCCACAAGCTGGCCGACGGCATGCCGGCCTTCGGCATCGTCGCCGCGGTGATGGGCGTGGTGCACACGATGGGCGCGATCGGGCGTCCACCGGCGGAACTGGGCAGCCTGATCGCGGCCGCCCTGGTCGGCACCTTCCTCGGCATCCTGCTGTCGTATGGTTTTGTGGCGCCGCTGGGCAGCCTGCTGCACCGCCGCCACCAGGAAGTGGTCAAGGCCCTGCAGTGCGTGAAGGTGACCCTGCTGGCCAGCATGAACGGCTATGCGCCGACCATCGCGGTCGAGTTCGGGCGCAAGGTCATATCAAGCACCGAGCGTCCGAGCTTCGCCGAGCTGGAAGGGCATGTGCGGCAGCTGAAGTCGCGCTGAGCCGGCGCGGCCGGCCGCTCACAAGCCGGCCAGCCAGGCCTCCAGGAACTGCACGCATACGCGCACGTTCGCGGACGTGCCCAGGCGGGCCGGATAGATGGCCCAGACGTCGGCCTGCTGCTGGTATTCCGGCAGCACCCTCACCAGGCTGCCGTCGGCCAGGCTGCGGCCCACATCCCAGATCGAGCGCAGGATGATGCCATGGCCGTCGATGGCCCACTGGTGCACCAGTTCGCCGTTATTCGTCGACAGCGGGCCGCGCACGCGTACCGCTTCCTCGCCGGCCGGGCCGCTCAGCTTCCAGCGCCCGACGTCCTGGTCGCGCTCGCGGATCGCGATGCAGCGGTGTTGCGCCAGCTCCGCCAGCCGGCGCGGCGTGCCGTGCTGCTCCAGGTAGGCCGGCGCCGCGCACAGCACGCGCTGGTTGGCGGCGATGCGGCGCGCGATCAGGTGCGGCTCCTGGACCTGGCCGACGCGGATGTCGAGGTGGAAGCCTTCGGCGATCAGGTCGACCGGCCGGTCCAGCAGCTCCAGCTGCAGTTCCAGTTCCGGATATTCCAGCGCCAGCTTCGAGATCGCCGGGGCGACCCGGTTGCGGCCGAAGCCCGAGCTGGTGCACAGGCGCAGCAGCCCGCGCGGGGCGGCACCTTTCTGCGAGATCGCCTCGCCCAGTTGGTCGACGTCTTCGCGGATCCGCTGCGCCCATTGGTGGACGACCGTGCCATGATCGGTCAGCGCCACCTTGCGGGTGGTCCGGTGCAACAGGCGCACCCCGAGCGTCTGTTCCAGCACGGCGATGCGCTTGCTGACGAAGGCATTCGATACCCCGAGCTCCTGCGCCGTCGCGGCGAAACTCTGCTTGCGCACGACCGCGCAAAAGAGGTTCAGGTCGTCCAGCAGAGGTTTCTGATTATTCACGCTTTGTGTTCTATGGATTCACGATTTTGGTGATTATACGTCAGTCCGTATTCGGTAAGATGTGCCTGTAACGTCAACATTTCTTCACAGGAAAGTGTACCGCCATGAAAAAACACAAGATCGCAGTCATCGCCGGCGACGGCATCGGCAATGAGGTGATGCCGGAAGGTTTGCGCGCGCTCGAAGCCGCCGACCGCCGCTTCGGCCTCGGCCTGGAATTCACCACCCTCGAGTGGGCCAACTGCGAGTATTACCTCAAGCATGGCCAGATGATGCCGGACGACTGGCGCCAGCAGTTGGAAGGCTTTGACGCCATCTATTTCGGCGCGGTCGGCATGCCGCACCTGGTGCCGGACCATATCTCGCTGTGGGGCTCGCTGCTGAAGTTCCGCCGCGACTTCGACCAGTACGTCAACCTGCGCCCGGTGCGCCTGATGCCCGGCGTGCCCAGCCCGCTGGCCAACCGCAAGCCCGGCGACATCGACTTCTACGTCGTCCGTGAAAACACCGAAGGCGAATACTCGTCGGTGGGCGGCAAGATGTTCGAAGGCACCGACCGCGAGTTCGTGGTGCAGGATGCGATCTTCACGCGCAAGGGCACCGACCGGATCCTGAAGTACGCCTTCGACCTGGCCCAGAGCCGTCCGAAGAAGCACCTGACCTCGGCCACCAAGTCGAACGGCATCTCGATCAGCATGCCGTACTGGGACCAACGGGTCGAGGAAATGGCGCCCTCGTATGCCGACGTCAAGTGGGACAAGTACCACATCGACATCCTGTGCGCGCGCTTCGTGCTGTCGCCGGAACGTTTCGACGTGGTGGTGGCGTCCAACCTGTTCGGCGACATCCTGTCCGATCTCGGCCCGGCCTGCACCGGCACGATCGGCATCGCGCCCTCGGCCAACCTGAACCCGGAGCGCAACTTCCCCTCGCTGTTCGAGCCGGTGCACGGTTCGGCGCCCGACATCTTCGGCAAGAACATCGCCAATCCGATCGGCATGATCTGGTCCGGCGCGATGATGCTCGATTTCCTCGGCAATGGCGACGCCACCTACCAGGCCGCCAGCGACGCCATCATGAAGGCGATCGAGCAGGTGCTGGCGGAAGGACCGAAAACGCCGGACCTCGGCGGTAGCGCGAATACCACCGAATGCGGCAAGGCGATCGCCGCGGCGATCTGAGCTTGAGCCGGACGTGAAAAAGGCCGCAGCGGTTTCCCGCTGCGGCCTTTTGTATTGGGTGCGCCCAGCATGGGCGCACTCCTGTGGGTGCA
>NZ_JBKFGF010000065.1:0-50911 GCF_051233485.1 Massilia sp. LXY-6 | reverse complement strand
GGTCGTGGTGACGGTCACGTTCGACTTGCCGTTCAGGTCCAGCGTGCCCTGGTAGGTCGTGCCGCACTGCAGGTTGACCGTGGCGCCGCTGGCGATATTCGTCGGCACCGGCAGCACGGTTGCGGCAGGCTGGGTCGGCGCGGTGGTGACTGGTGCCGGAGCGGGCGCAGGTGCCGGCGCCGGTGCCGGTACGGGCACAATGGTGGTGGTAGGGACATCCGCGGTGTCGCATGATTTACGCAAGCCCGGAGCAGGATCGCTGCCGAAAGTCGTGGTTGCACAGGCAACCGGGCCAGTCAGGGTCTTGGTGACATACGAGCCATTCGCGCCATACCGGACTTGCTTGGTGCCGGTAAACGAGCAGGTGCCGTATTCCATGCCGCAGTTCGTCCAGGTGGTTGCGGACGTGGAGATGGTAGCGGCAAATGCGGGGGTGTTGCTATTGGCTGCAGTATCGGAACCACCTGCGCCACAGGCTGCAAGGGTGGACGCAAGCGCTGCGCCGGCGAGAAGACGGGGAAAAGCGGTATTGATGTACAAGTCTTTATTCAGTTGCATTTGGATTCCTGGTAGTACCGTAAAACAGTAATAACGCTCAAAAGAACGTTCACATGAGAAACTTTGACAGGTTGCAAAAAATTCAAAAGCAAAATGACAAAGGCGAAGCTTTCTGAAAAATCATCCGGAGAGCTAAGTTAATGTGAGGTAACTGTTTTCCGCGTAAAAAGTTTCAGAGCGGCGATAATACGTCGAGAAAATATTTTTTGGTAGAAAAAATGAAGGAATTCTTTAAAAAAGCCTTGACTTGGAAGAAATTTAGATATTGTTCAAATAAAAAAATGCCTGTTCATTTTTAGAAAGTTATTAAACATAGGAAAAATAGATGTGGAACATCAGAAGTGGAATCAATTAACTTGAGGGGAATAAAAAGACCGAAATCAGGAAGATTGTGTTTGTTCATGAAAGCAAGCACGGCATAAAAATTTTCCGTGCGTAAAATTTTTAATGTTCAATTAATTGATTGAATGGCGGAACTGACAATCAATCAATCGCGAATCCATGTGCTGTGGGAAGGGAAGGTATGGCGGAAGGCTGAGGAGATGGCTGCGGTAGGGAAGTTTTCGCCAGCAAAAGGCAAGCGGCTTCACCAGTCAGGCCATACTGCTCATCGACACGGCGGTGAATCAAAAGGAGGAGTGCTCAAAGAAAGCATCGGCCGGGCCGACCGGGGAGCGGAAGAGGCAATGATCAGGCTAGCGCATCGATAGGCCGAGCGATAACTCGCCCTTGATGCAAAGCCGGGACAATGGTTGCGAAAGTGTTTGAAGAGGACAGCTACGCCTCGCATCGAACATATAGATGCATGTGCGTATCGGGTTCATTCAACTTCTTTTTGATTTGATCAATATCAAACGTACCTTGGACACATTGCGTAATATCAAAACTTAATCCGTAAACCCTTGATGCATGACGGAACAGCATGGCGATATTGGCAATTGAAACTCTGGTACGGCAGCTCTTCTGCTGCGTCAGCTTCAGGAGACATGCGGGCAGTCGTGTTCACTTCACTTTTGTAATCGATAACACTTATGACAAGCCAGGCCTATCGACCCGATATTGACGGCTTACGCGCTGTAGCCGTGCTGGCTGTCGTCGCATTCCACGCAGCGTCGGGCCTTTTACCGGGTGGGTATATTGGGGTCGATATCTTCTTTGTGATTTCGGGGTACTTGATCACCGGGCTCATTGCAAAACGCATTGAGGACAATACGTTCAGCATTGCAGGTTTCTACACACGGCGTATCAAGCGAATCTTTCCTGCCTATATAGTCGTGGCCGTGGCGACGCTAGCGGCTTCATCCTGGCTGCTCATCCCGAACGATTATATTTTTTATACGACCTCGCTTGCAGCGTCCTGGGCCTTCGTATCGAATGTCTTTTTTTCAATGCTGAGCTGGGGCTACTTCGGTACTCGTGCAGAAGAGTTTCCTTTGCTGCATACCTGGTCCCTGTCGGTTGAGGAGCAGTTTTACTTTTTCTTCCCAGTCCTGTTGATCGGCCTGTACCGCTACGCCAGGAAGGCGGTCCTGCCGGTCGTGCTTGTGCTGGCGCTGGTTTTTCTTGCGTGGTCGGAGGCCAGGACGGGCGACGTCAAGTCCTATTTCTTGTTGACGACGCGCGCCCATGAACTGTTGATTGGAGCGCTGACCTTTTTTGCCGCCGAGCGTATGCAAGCGCCCAGTCGCGTCCCTGCCACCCTGCAGGCCTGCGCCGGAATGATGCTCATGATCGGCTCGATGATGCTTATCCGGCCTGGAACTTCCTTTCCAGGACTAAATTCTCTTTATCCTTGTGCGGGAGCGGCCCTCCTCATCCATGCCGGACGCACGAATAATCCAGTGTCAGACATGCTGAGGACGAAGCCAATGGTCTTCATTGGCCTCATCTCTTATTCTCTTTACCTGTGGCACTGGCCGATCCTGATGTTCCTTCGGTATCGGCAAATCCAGGTCGACCTGTCCGTAGGCATTGCTGCTGTCGGGCTGTCGTTCATCCTGGCCATCCTTACCTGGAAATTTGTCGAGATGCCGATACGGCAAAACAGGCATATCCAGTTCAAGCGGGCGTTCTTCCAGATCTACGCCTTGCCCGCTGCCGCGTTCGTTGCCGTTGGCGCCTATTCCTATTTGACGGAAGGCGCTCCAGGCCGTTTCTCCAGTCAAATGAGAGAACTGATAACAAGCTATTCGTTCGAGCGGGACCTGGGCCGGACCTGTGCCATCCGGGGTGAGGACTACCGGAAGATTGATGCTTCCTATCTGGAAAAAAACTGTGCTTTCGGCGATATGACGCAAGCACAGCCGCAAATTCTCTTGATGGGAGACTCACACGCAAACCACTTCAAACCATTCCTCGACTCTCTTGCCAAAGCAGCCGGTTTGAAAGCCGTTTTTCATGTCCAGGGCACCTGTGCACCGACCAATCTGCCGGGCCAGGTTGCGACCGATGAATCGGCAAGAACATGCCAGAAGAGGAATCGAGACTTGCTTGCCCTGTCATCGCACTACAAGTATGTCGTGCTTGGCGGGTCCTGGGCCGGTATGCCCGCGGACTTTGAGCAGCATCTGCGACAGGTCGTGCAGATTATCCAGCAGGCGGGTGCCACGCCTGTGATCATGAAGGACAACGCTTCCTATGAACAAAATCTTTCGCAATGTATCCTTCATAGGACGCGCGGATGGATTCCCCAGAATACGAATTGTAATATCCCTTATGGCTTTGTGGAGAACACGCAAGGACCACCCGACAGGATTATCGACCGCGTCAAGAGCACCACACGACAGCAGGTGATTGTTGTCGATCCGAAAATGGTGATGTGTAACTCGACCGAGTGTCTTACCTATATTGGCAATATGGCAATCTACAAGGATTCCAATCACATCAATACCAAGGCCGCGAAATTTCTGGGAGTTCAATACGCCATGAAAGTCGAGAACCCGTTCCTGACGGACAAGCTCGGCCGGATGAATGCCCAGGCGCCAAGCTTCGATCCCGGCAGCGGCACCGGCGCATACAAGCGCCGTTGATCGCACGCTGAACAGACATCCCATCCAGACTAGTTTTCGCCATCCAGCGCCCGGCACGCCAGCTGGTAGTTGGTTAAGCGGTTTTTCATTGGCAGCTTGCCGTTGACATAAGCGAAGAAACGGTCGAGCTCCCCCCACGCATTCAGCCTGTCAATCTCGTTCGAATGTGCCCAGATGTGGAAAACCTTGTTTTGCTGACATGAGTAGTCGAAAAGCGAATAGATGCGTTCGAGCCAATCTCTTGTTTTCAATGCCAGTAATAGCCCATCGATGCGTTCATCCCAATGCCCGGCCTGGACAAAGTTGCGCATATATACTGCTCTTGAATGCGGATAAAACTGGATCGTTGTTGGCATCTGGTAAGGGCAAGCGCCGAGGTCGAAAGAAAGGTTGGTCGTTGTTCGCGCGTATAGAAATCCAGCAGCCTTGACAAGTGCAAGATGTTGACTGCTAAATTTTCCGCCGGGATAACAAAACCCATCAATCGACTGGCCGATGAGGTCTTCAAGCTCGGCCTTGCCAGAATTTATCTGGCGTTCGGCTTCTTCTTCTTGAACGGTGTTGAGATAGCAATGATCGTGGGTATGCGAGCCGATTTCAAACAATTCGCCAATTTCGCGTAGCTCGCTTTTTTTCAGTACAGGCGGGCCTTCGCGATTGAAAATTGGAATAAAGAAAGTGCCGCTCAAGTCATGCTTGCACAGCAGTTCCGCCATTTTCATATCCGATGGATGCCCGTCGTCCGTAGAGCAAGTAAATACTGCCGCCATATCCGCCTCAATCACTCGATAACATTGTAGGCCTTCCTATCGAAACCAACTTCAAATTCCGTCCGTCGAAGTGGCGAAACGACACGCGGCGGCAATTCCCGCGCACGCATCCGCGAAAGTGTAATTGCTGACCAAAGAACGGCTGCGTTCGGAGAATGTCCGGTAAATGTCCGGACGGGTTAACAGCTCCACTGCGCGATCAGCCCACAAGGATACGTCGAGGTCGCAAACATAGCCGTTTTGTCCATCGATGACCAGTTCGCCCGCGACACCGGCATGAGGAGAAACCAGGACCGGGATTCCTGCGGCACACGCTTCATTTGCGACCACTCCCCACGGGTCCCATTTAGATGGGAAAAGGAAAATCCGGGATGAGCGGTACAATTGGGGAAGCTCCTCCTGCTGGGCAAAGCCATGGAAGCTTGCTTCAACCTGGTCTTCGCATGATGCGACCCGTTTTTTCAAAGCCTGTTCTTCGCTGCCGGCGCCGACATACATGATCCGTGTTTTTCTCTTCAGCCTGGCGGCGGCGGCGAGTGCCACGTCGAACGCGAAGTGCGGGTTTTTTACCGATTCAATCCGGCCGCAAAAGATGAAATCGAACAGATCGGCGCCAAGCGGTTCGGACTGCGAAAACTTTGTGTTTTCAACACAAAGGCATGACCGGAAACAACGGTCTAAGGGAATGCCGTAACTTTCAAACAGTTTTCGGCCTCCGATGCTTGCCCATAAGAAAGCTTTCGATCTTGCGTAGACAAATCGTCTGGCCCAGCGGTGCAGGATCGTCAGTGCTTTCTCGGAGTCATATGTTCCATCGGTCATGGAAATATGGGGTATGCGTGTGAGCCATGCATACAGAAAAGCGTAAAGATGGGTTGGATTGAAGCCGGATGTAATAACGACGTCGGGTTGCAGCCGTTTGAGCGCCGGGATGACGTCGGGATTGTTGTGGATATATCGGTCCTTGATTTTCGTAATACGCTCGCGTAAATACGTGCAATGGTATTCGATGGGCGGCAGGTTCCAGTCGCGATTCGGCTCGCGCCCGCAGCAATACAGGACATGAAGGTCGACATCCGCTTGTGTTGCCAGTTCGTTCAGTGCCGGTATCCGATATGGAACTGGGCCGTTTGTAACGATAACGATCTTCATGATCACTGGAGTCTTTCTTGTTAGAACCTGCAAACTACAACGACCGGTTTTCTGGACTATCAGGGCTCTCTGTGGACCTTGAACCAAAGGGATGTCGTGACGATTTTTAGATAGGGCCACATCCAGTAGACTGGCCACAAGGGACCGGCATGGCGCCGGCACAAGACCAGCCATGCTTTCCATGGCAGACCTTTCGGTTCCATGACCCGCCTGAACCGCAGGCGCAAGGGAAGGCTCCGGTCGGTAAAGCTGCCTGTCTGGTAGTGATCGTTCACGCAGCGGCCGGCATGGCCCGGCATGATCCACATCGGTATCCCGGCCCGCTTGGCACGTAATCCGTAGTCCGTGTCACCGATGGCGTGAACGAAATGACTGTCGAGATTGCCAAGGACGGCAGCGGCAGCGTTCGATATCAGTACGCAATTCCCATTGAAGGTATCGCAGGACTGAATATGGCTTTGTGCCGCGACCGTCTTCAGCGTCAGAGGGCGTAGAGGGCCTTTCTGGCGTTCACCACCGTAGCTGGTCCGGCCTTGCTCGTCCTGCGTGGATCCCACCACAATTCCCGCCTTTCCATGGCGGCCCAGTCCAAGCGCATGGGTCTCCAACATTCTGCGCACACTATCGGGAAATAAAAAAGTGTCATCGTTTAGCCATAGGAAAAAGTCGTAAGACCCCTTGAATGCCTCGCTCCATGCCAGCCGCATGCCGCCGTTCCAGAAAAGGCGTCCGTTGCCCTTCAATATACGAATCTCCGGATACCTCGCCAGGACGGCTTCGCTGGTGCCGTCCTGGCTTCCATCATCGGTAACGAAAAAATCGATGGTGACCTGTTCGAGCGCCGATTGCGCCAGCACGCACCCGATGGCATCCAGCGTTTTTTGCTTGCGGTTAAAGCACGACAAGATCACTGCAATCCTGCATGGCAAGTGTGGCATCGCGACTATCCTATTCAGGCGGTAGACGGCTACGGAACTGATATCGGAGCACGGGCCGGTAGGGAGGCGGCAAGCGGCGGGGTGCGAAACGCGCTACGCTTGCCGTATACGATATGGACAGGTTCACTCGCCGTTCAACGCCCAGGTAGCTGATGGCGATGCCGAGAAGCAGTCCGCTCTCGTAGGTGGCCCAGTAGGGAATGAAATACGCGAACAGTGCAGGCAAGATAGCGAAAAAAAATCGCGCCCATGGCTTGTCACCCCGTTTCCTGTGGTTGACGGCGGCCCACCAGGTTCGCCAGAGAATCGACAGCGTGGCCAACAGTCCAATGATGCCTCCCCGGTACAGGACATGGACGAAATGGTTGTGTGGCACCATGTCCTGTCCCGTCCCATCGCCGAAATCGATCGGATTGTATCCACTGCCATAGGGGAATCCGACCAGGTAAGTAGTGGGGTCCCGGGAGTCGATCCATCTGGTCAGCAACTCGTTCCAGTATTGAGCTCGCCCAACCATTGTTCCTTCTTCCAGGCTGACCGCGTGATCGGCTGAACTCTTGACCGACGCCAGCACGCTGTTGTCTTTGGTTGGGATTGCGACTGCAATGGCGAGTGGGATCAGCACCAGCGCAAGGACCGGTATGGCACTTCGTTGTTTGCCACCACCCCCCGGCTTCGCCCACAACAGGCAGGCCGTTCCGACGAAGGTGCTCACCCACACGGAACGATGCTGCAGGATCGCGATCGCTGCCAGTTCTAGTGGAAATACCAGCCACAGTGACGGAACCAGCTTTCCTCTTATCGCCCGGAACAAGAGCCCGAGGGCACCGATCGCGATGACAAGGGTGGAGACCGAGCCGATCACCCGGAACCGCACCCCGGTGGTATCGAACGCCATGATTTCTTGTTCGTATTTCGGGTCGAGCGCGGAGTTGATCCAGCGGTAATACACCAGCAAGCAAAGGCATATGGAACAGAGAATCCACAAATTCATTACCTTCGCAATCATGCGATCGCTCCACTTCACGGAGCAGAAGTAGGCGACCGTCACCCACAAGTAATAATGTCCGCGCGCATCCACGCCAGCCAGCGTACCGATCGTCTTGACTCCCCAGATGGCGAGCCCCAGCTGCACCAGACCGATGAGCCACCAGGCTGCCGGGACGACCCTGGGGCTGGCAAACAGGGAGAAGCGGATCAGGCAGGCGACGGTCAGCACAAGGAAAACCAGGTCTGCCGGGTAGAGCGAGATCCCGAATTTGAATTCGATCGGCAGGTTGAGGGCGTCCAGCACAACGAGGCCGAGCAACAGTGCCGCCGCATGCGTAGGCTGGGATGCAAGCCATCCTGAGATACAGGCCAGCGCCATGAAGGAAAACATGGCAAGCATCGGTGTAAGGAAGAGGTCGTGCAACACGTGATGTCCTGTTGGAGTGTCGTTACAAGGATGGGCGTTCGATCTGCCGGAGCTGCAAGCATCCCGCCCTGCAGCTTTCGATCACCGATTCGTAAAGCTGGACATAGGCCGGAACGACGACTTGCGGCGACCAGAGTCTTAATGCCCTGGCGCGGGCCGCGTCGCCGAGACGCCGGCGCAATTCGGAACCGCCGAGTGCCCATGCAATTCCGTTGGCAAGGTCGCCCGGATCGAAAGGGCGGGCAAGATAGCCGGTTGACAGATGCTCGACGACTTCCGGTAGCCCGGTGCAGTCAAAAGCGACAACCGGACAGCCGCATGCGTGCGCCTCGGTACCTGATTGCGGAAGGTTTTCCAATCGCGAGGGCGCCACCATGACGTCTGCGGCACTGTAGAGGAGGGCAAGGGTCGTATCGTCGCCGATGTGGCCCATCCACCTCACCGGGAACGGCACCGGCAAGGCCTGCCGCGGTTCTCCCTGGCCGAAGACGACGCATAAGGGCCGTGCTCCACCGGCCGCCATGATATTCAGGGCTTGCAGTAACAGGTCATAGCCCTTGTTCAGGTCTCGGGTGCCGCCCAGTGCCCCGAACAGCACGATCTGCTGGTCGAGCGGCAAGTTCAGTGCGTGACGGCTGTGCTCGCGGTCCAGGGGTTTGAATACATCGGTTTGCAGGACGTTCGGAATCACCGTGACCGGCCAGTCCTTCATGAGCGCGCTGTGCCTGACGCAGTCGGCCAGCCAGCGGCTGGGTGTCACGATCTGAATCGGCGTTTTCCATGCGCGGCGCTTGCGGTTCCAGGTATAGCGATCCAGGTCCAGCCCGGAAGCCCCGGTGGGTCGGTTATCCGGAAAGTAGCCTGTACGCCATCTTGCATTCGGCCCGTCATCGGTAATATGTTCGGACCCGCATAGTGCCCACATGTCGTGGAATGTCCATACCAGCGGCTTGCGTATCTTGCCGATATCCTCGATGGACAAGGACTCGCCGCACACCCAATGCAGGTTGACGAGGTCCACCGCGCTGTCGTTGATCCCGGCTGCCATATTCGAAGGCAGAATATTCAGCGAATGAATACAGTAATTCGCGCTTTTTTGAAGTGCCGCGAGCCGGCCCCCAATCTTGGGCCGGATATAGCGTTCTACCTTTTCGTAGATAGTTGCCGGCCCGCGAATCCGCCAGTCGTCGGTCTTCTTGTCCATGACCGTCATGCGGGTTTCGGGTGAAAAGGAACGAAGCGCGCGGTACAGGCGGTACGCGGCGCGGCTGGCTCCGCCCGCACTGTCGGAATGACTCAGAATTTCGATCGTCGCCATTGGTCTTCTCGCTCAGGCAAGCTGTTGTCGGTCGATGGACTCATGCTTTCTCCAGGTCTTTTGCCAACTTGCGTGGTTCGGACCATAGGAATTCAGGATGGTCGTCAACCAATGCGACGCCAGCAGTGCGCCATCGAACTTGCTGCGGTAACGGGTCAGCGCCGCATCCGACAGCTGCCGATACATGTCGGGATCATCGAGCACCTTGATCAGCAAGGCTGCTGCCGCGTCGACGTCATCGAGGGGCCAATGATAGCCTTCGGTGGCATTGTCGAAGATTTCCATGATCCCGCCGACGGCCGGCGCGAGGATGGGGCGACCGGCCGCCAATGCTTCGATCAGCGTAATCGGCATGTTCTCGATCTGCGCTGCATGCGCCAGTACGCGGTGCCGCACGATCATCCTGGCAGCGTTTTTTCGAAATCCGGCAAATATCACCTGGGATGCAATGCCGAGTTCGCAGGCCAGTGTCTTGAGCCGCGCTTCCTCCGGGCCGTTACCAACGATGGTCAGCGTATAGCGATGGCCGAGCGAATTGGTCCGGGCGATCACATGCAGCAGGAAAGCGTGGTTCTTCCTGGGTTCGAGCGTGCCGATCGAGATCACGTCCGCATCCATGTGCGCCGGATGCTCGGCAGACGGCGGATCGGCGATGAAATTCGGGATAACGGTATGGGACACATTCACCAGGCCCGGTAACCTGTCGAGCGCAACCTGGCGCATGAAATCGGAAACGAAAATGATCTGGTCGACGTACGGCAGCGTGGACTGCTCGGTACGAACCGCAAGTCGCCACAGCGGACCGTTGATCGTCGCCTCGCCTTTCATCAGCAACTCCTCCGCGATCGACACGTTGTAATGAATGACGATGACGACCCGGCATTCATGCCTGGCTTTTACTTTCAGGGCGGCCTTGGCGCTGAGCGGATCCTGGGCATACAAGGTGATCGCACGTCCGCGCGTGCTGCAATTGGGAAGCGTCTTCATCAACATGCTTTCGATGACCTTGCTTTCGATCCAGGCGCCGAACACAGCCGCATGCTCCTTGCTGACCCTCGCCATCAAGCGCCTTGCCTGGTTCGCGCATTTCGACCATATCCCTCGTCGTGGATGCGGAGAAACGAGCTCCGCATCGATGTCATATGCCCGCGCTTGCGCGAGGATCTCATTGAAGTGCTTTTCGACGCCGGTTGGTCCGTTGCCGTCAAGCAGGCTTACGATACGAAGTGCATGATTCAAGACAGCCTCCTAGACGTTTAAGAACTTTCTTATTGGCATGGAAAGCCGTTCGATAATGACCAGGCTGCTCATATTCCTCGTCAGGAAAGACGCGCCAAACTGCTGGGCCAGCAGCAGCGATGCGGCGGTCGCAATGAAGATCACCGACAGCAGTCGCGGGAGGGCAGGGAGAAAGGCGAGGCATCGGTCCGTGCCGGTCGCCACCAACGCTACGGTGAGACCGAAGCCGGCTGGAAAACACAGCTTGCGTAGGTAGTCGGCTGCAGCGGTACCGGTCAGCCGCAGGGTCGATGCCGTCAGCAATGCCCAACGCAGCGCGTAGGCGGCAAAGACGGTCCAGGCGGTGGCAACCATGCTGTATCGGACCGCAATGAACAGCATTGGCACGAACAGCAGGACCGTATAGGCCTGGCTGCGCAGTTCGGCGCCCACCTGGTCGCCGGCCATCAGTATCGGCCCATTGATGGCGAGCAGGGCATTGACCAAGACAGCCAGCGCGAGCGGCGCAACAAGCGGTACCGATGCCTCCCAGCGCTCGCCGTAAATGCCGAGCACGAGCGTCCTGGACACCAGCGCGGCGGTAGCGAAAACGGGTATGCATACGAGTGCGACGGCCGCGCTCGTCTCAAGGTAAATCATTCTGAGCCGGCCAGTATCGTGCTGCTGGCGGGAGCAGGCTGCGAACAACACGCCCTGGAAGCCGGTTGCGATAATGCTCATCGGCGTGTTCAGCAGGTTCAATGCACGGCTGTACAAGCCGAGATCCGCTACGCCAAAGGCTCTGCCTATAAAGACCGTATCGAGATTGCTGATGGCCCAGCTGCTCAGATTGGCCGTCGTGACTTTAAGGCCAAACTTGGCCAAGCCGGGTGTCCGGCAACGAAAGCATGGCGTCAGGGGAACCGGTGTCACGCGCAGCAGCAGGCAAGTACTCAGCACCGACTGCGTGATCTGGGCCGCCACCAGGCTCCAGGCACCGGCGCCCAGGTAAGCGAAGGGTATGCCGATCGCCACGTAGCCGCATAAATAGCTCGCTATGCCGATTTGCTGCACTGTCTTAAAGTTCAGCTCTCGACGCAGCAGGGCGGCTGCGGTTTGACCAGGGCAATCGATAACGAACAGGAAAAACATTGCCATCAGCATCGGCGTTGCCTCGGGCTTATGAAAGTAGGTCGCGATCGTCGCTGCCGACAGGCACCCGATGCCTGTCAGGACCAGGGCGAAGGCCATCTGGCAGGTAAAGATGAAGCGCAGTTCGACTTGCGACAAGCTAGCGCGCTGCACCAGCGCTGCACCAAAGCCGAGATCCGCCACCAGCCTGCCCAGGCCCAGGATCATCCAGGCCAGCGCCACGATACCGAACGGTCCCGGCCCCAGCAGGCGTGCCAGCAGGACGCCGATGAAGAACTGCGACATGCCCCGTGCAAGATTACCGAGGTAGTTCCATTTCAGAGCGTGCCAACCAGAATTCGGCATGGGGCATCCTTTGCACTATCGCTTTTCAGGACCGCAGTCGGCCTCAAGAGGCTTTACGCGCCCCATCCGATACGCTTGGTCGGGACATCATAGTTGTACAGGTATTCGGAAGCGCGGTGTCGTGGCTTGCCGTCGTTGAAAATGATGCCTTCCGGCGAAATCCCCGCGTGGTTCAGGCGGCCGACCGATTCCCCGATTTCCTCTTCCGTGGTGACACCCGCCCTCGCGACGATGAACACGGCACCAGCATGTGCGCCAATGATGGCCGCATCGGCGACTGCGAGCACGGGCGGGGCGTCGATCAGCACCAGGTCATAATGCGTGCTGACAGTTCTCAGCCAGATATCGACATCTCTTTGCATGAGAAATTCGTGCCGGCCTATTGCGCCTGTTCCTGTCGGAATAAAGTCCAGATTGACCAACACTTCACGCCGGATACCCTGGCCGGCCCCTGTCGCGCTGGTGATCGCTTCGTACAAGCCGTTGTCCTGCGTGGTGCCGAAATAACGGTGGAGATGGCCGTTACGCATGTCCATGTCAACCAGGAGCACTTTTTTGCCGCTTGCTGCAATGACGGCCGCCGTGTTCGCCGCGACGAAGGATTTGCCGAGGTGCGAAGTCGGGCCGGTGATCATGACAATATTGTTGCGAAAGTGGGGCATTGCGAATTGCAGCGCCGCGCGAAAGCTTCGCAATGCTTCGATGGCGGGGTCGCCTGGAGCGACCTGTGCCAATAGCGGAATATTTCCCAGCCTGGTATCGGATTGCCTGTTCAGGCGCTGTTGATAACTGCTGTGTGGAATATTCGCAAGCACGACCTTGGCGTGCAGCGATTGCTCGATGGTCTCCGGGCTGTCCACGCCTGCTCGTAGCGAGCGCCGCACGAAAGCGATCGATGTTCCCAGAAGCAAACCCAGCATCACGGCAAGCGAAATGATGAGAGGGCGGTTTGGCTTGACCGGCGTATCAGGTATGGACGCCGTATCGATGAGTTGTACGTTGTTCAGCTTGCTAACAGAGAGGATCCGCAGTTGTTGCGCCATATTCGATAGTTGCGCATACAGATCGGTGTTCACCTTGATATCCCGGGTAAGGCTCAGTTCATCCTGTTCCAGCCGGGGAAGGGTACGAATCGCTCCGGTATTTTTCCTGATTTCCTTGTCGACCGCTGCCAATTGCTGGTCAATGGCGAGCATCAAGGGATGCTGGTCGCTCAGCCGGCTTGCCAGTTCACTGCGTTTCTGCAGCAGTTCGAACCGTTTCGTTTCGGCTGCAGCCGACTGTTGCAGGCCGAGCTTCGCTTCCTCGCCGAGGTTGACGGTGCCGTTGCGATGCCGAAAGTCGTTATAGGCTGCTTCAGAGCGCTCGAGCTCGCGTTTCAGGAGCGGCAGCCGCTCATTCAGGGTGGCGAGCGACTTTTCAACCTGTTCCGAATTGTGGGCCAGGTTTTGACGCAGATACTCCCGTCCGATTTCATTGAGCAGATTGCTGACCTTTACCGGATCGTCTCCCTGCAGCCTGACTTCGATAATGCCCGATTGCTTGCTTCGCTCGGTAACCGTCATTGCTGCCTGTATGGCGGTGACGAGCGACTGTGTCGGTATACGGTGCAACAGGAAACGGGTTCCCGGCTTCCCTTCCAGGCGGTCGACCTGCAGTTCGATCTTTCCTACCGAGGTGCTGGCAATCATTTTCCGGCCAACCATGCCCAACCATCCCTGGTGAATGCCGTCCTCGACACGGTAGCGTCCATCGCCGAGTGCCGTCAGCTCAAACGGGTGGTTCATCAACCTGTCGGGAACATTGAAGACCGGCACGGCGATTTCTTCCTCGCCCCAGGCATAACCTCCGCGGCCGAACAGCCCGGGTTCCGACAGGCCGCCGTCGCGATTTGCGAACAGATGCGCCAGTCCCGGCAAGGGGAAACGCTTCGGAACTGCCACGATGTCGAGCCCGAGCCTCTCGGCGGCCGGCTGGATCACTTTGCGAGACTGCAGGAGTTCCATTTCCGCCATCGTGGTCTTCTTGGTTTCGAAGAGCGAGGAAACGTCGCTCAGCACGTTCCTGGTTGCGTTCGGACTCGGTTCCTCGACACGGACGCTGAGCGAGGTCTCGTAGACCGGAGTGCGGCTGGCTGCAAAGAGCGCGCCCGCCAAGCTAACCAGCATGGCGACACCGACGATGAGCCAGCGGTTCTCGATCAGTACCCTGAAGTAGGTCTTCAGGTCGGTGGTCGAGCCGTCCCGCGAGAACTCCGGTGCCGGCTCATTGACGTGGCCACCCATCCGGGAAGAGGCGCGAAGGGTAGTGTGAAGAGCAGTATGGTCGTGATTCATGATAGTCGCCATGGTGAGATGAGGCTGACGGGCGACTGCGGTGGCATGTGTGATCGCTCATGCCGACGAAACGTGTCGCCGGAGCGATGCATGCCCGCAGGCCCGTTTATTGCGTATTCAGGAAAGCCTGGTAGGTCAGTTCTAAGCCTTTGTCCAGCGGCGTCGCTGCAGCCCAGCCCAGCGCCTTCAGCTTCGAGACGTCGAGCAGTTTGCGCGGCGTGCCGTCCGGCTTGGTCGGGTCGAATTCGATGCGGCCCCTGTAGCCGACCGTATCGCCGACCAGCCTGGCCAGCATGTGGATGGGGATATCCTCTCCGGTCCCGACGTTGATATGCGATTGCATCGGAGCCGTGTGCCGGCAATACGTGGCATGGTCCAGCTCCATGATATGCACGCTTGCCGCCGCCATATCATCGACATACAGGAATTCACGCATCGGCTTCCCGCTGCCCCAGATCACGACCCGGTCGTGGCGTGCCAGTTTCGCCTCATGAAAACGCCTCATCAGCGCAGGAATGACATGGCTGTTATGTGGATGGTAATTGTCGCCAGGGCCATATAGATTGGTCGGCATGACGCTGCGGTAATCCGTTTTGTACTGCCGATTGTAGCTTTCGCACAATTTGATTCCGGCGATCTTGGCCATGGCATAGGGCTCGTTGGTGGGCTCGAGGGCGCCGCCCATCAGGTAATCTTCGCGGATGGGTTGCTCGGCCATTCTTGGATAAATGCATGACGAGCCGAGAAAGAGCAGTTTTTTGACACCGGCTCGCCATGCCTCATGCACCACGTTGGCCTGCACCATCATATTGTTATAGATAAACTCCGCGGGATAAGTATTGTTCGCGTGAATACCCCCGACTTTTGCCGCCGCAAGGTAGACCTGGTCGACTTGTTCGTTTTCGAAGAACGCGCGTACCTGTGCCTGGTCGGTCAAGTCAAGTTCGGCGTGGCTACGCATGACGATATTCGGGTATCCCCGGGCACGCAGGGCTCGCGTAATGGCCGAGCCAACCAAGCCTTGATGTCCCGCCACGAAGATGCGTTCCTGTACATTATTCATGGCTTACTCCCTGAAGAAGTCTTTTTCGTGTTCATGGGACTTGAGCAGCCTGGAGCGCCGCGCCGTTTCCAGGTCGTGAAAAACCATTTCCCTGACCATGTCGTCGAAGCTCGTGCGCGGCCGCCAGCCCAGGCACTCATGCGCTTTGGTCGGGTCGCCAAGCAGGGTTTCCACCTCTGTAGGACGGAAATACTGCGGGTCGACGGCAACGATCGTCTGGCCCACCCGCACTCCCGGGCACTTGTCGCCATCGATCCTGGCGATCACGCCGCGTTCCGTCACGCCGCCGCCTTCCCATGCGATTTGCATGCCGAGTTCTGAAGCGGCGGCCTCGACGAATTGGCGCACCGAATATTGGCGTCCGGTTGCGATGACGAAATCATCTGGCTTGTCCTGTTGGAGCATGAGCCATTGCATCTCGACATAATCGCGTGCATGGCCCCAGTCACGAAGTGCGTCCAGGTTTCCTAAGAAACAAATATTCTCGATCCCTTGCGCAATATTCGACAGGGCACGGGTGATCTTGCGGGTGACAAACGTCTCGCCCCGCCTGGGTGACTCATGGTTGAACAGGATGCCGTTACAGGCATACATCCCATAGGCTTCACGGTAGTTGACGGTGATCCAGTAGGCGTAGAGCTTGGCGACGGCATAAGGACTGCGAGGATAGAAGGGGGTGCTTTCCCGCTGGGGAACCTCTTGCACGAGCCCATACAGCTCCGACGTCGATGCTTGATAGAAGCGCGTTTTGTTTTCCATTCCCAGCAGCCGGATCGCTTCGAGCAGACGCAAGGTTCCCAGACCGTCGACGTCGGCCGTATATTCGGGTGAATCGAACGATACGGCGACATGGCTCATGGCGCCCAGATTGTAGATTTCATCGGGTTCCACTTCGTTGACGATACGGATGAGGTTAGGTCCATCGCTGAGATCGCCGAAGTAGGTGTGAATGGCAAAGTCGCTGGGACGAAAGCCCTGGCCAATATGGTCGATCCTTTGGGTGTTCGCGACGGAGGAGCGCCGTTTGATCCCATGTACTTCGTACCCTTTTTTGAGCAGGAATTCCGCGAGATAGGACCCATCCTGGCCGGTTATTCCGGTAATCAACGCTTTTTTCATATTTTGCCTATGTTAATAATTATTGAATCATTGCAAATTATGGTTCCGGTGAATTGATGAGTAATCGAAAACGCCTTAATGCCGAGTGTAGATATGTGGCCGTATCAATGGCTCGGAATTAATGTTCCAAAGTTATATCGGAGGAGGGAGGTGAGTTTGATCTAGATCAGTAGTAAATGAGCTCGCTTAAACTGTTGTATTAAAGAGAATTTTCTTTTGTCTTTGAATACTCATCCATATTTTCCCGGTGGGGTAGCTGCGAAGGTGTTTCTTGGTAGTATTAATCCTGTCTTCAGAAGCGGTGGTAAACATTTCAAAACAAATATGCTTGACTATAAGAATTGCCTACACTTTTCACGCGGCAATTGTTCAATATTTATTCGGAAATTTGGCCAAGACTGCAATGTGGTGAAAAATAAAATGGTATTGAAAAAAAAAGGCGAACGGTTTAATGTGGATTTTCGGTAGAGGCCGTTTGGGGACTGTTGGTGACGCGCGGGAATGCGTCTTGCCCACCGACAGGACATAATCAAGAGACGCTGTTGCACCCTCGTTCCGATACGGGAGCTGTGCCTCTTTGCCTGAGGATTGCGTGCACAGTCGTAATGTCCGGTAAGGAATGGGTTTGTATCAGAAAGAGAAAATGATAAACGTCGTAGTTGCGAGTAGTTTGTTCCTGTTCCGTGAGGGAATAAAGGCCATCATCGAATCCCAAAAGCATCTCAGGGTGTGTGGCGAGGCGACGTCCATGCAGGAAATCCTGGGGACTGACGATGAAGAGAGAAACAGAGTGGTTATTGTCGCAGAGCCACTTGCTCATGGCCACGACGAGGAAACGGCGCGAGCGATCCGTGAACGGGCATCGCTGCCCATGGTTATGATTGCGCAAGGTAAAAGCATTGACGACGTACAAGCGGCATTGAAAAGCGGCGCACGCGGAATATTAACGCGAAGCTGTCCGAAAGAGCATTTGCTCGAAGCCGTAAGTGTGGTATCGGCTGGAAGGATTTATGTCAGCCGGGAGATGGCGATGTTGATGGCTACCAGTCTCAAATCATTCGGTGCAGTGAATTCGTTCTCTCGCCTGACCCAGCGGGAGATTGAAATACTCAAGAGGGTGGCGATTGGAAGGAAGATATCGACGATCGGGGATGAATTGAGGATCAGTTCGAAGACCGTGAGCGCCCATAAGGCAAACATCATGGAAAAGCTGGCAATCAATTCCAATTCTGAACTCGTGGTCTACGCCATGAAGAACAATTTATTCGATCTCTTTGTCGACCATAGCAATCGGAAGGGACGAAGCGAATAGCAGTCAATCCGAGGTAATCCGGGGAAATATCTTTTGCCGGTGCAAGTCGCTAAGGTATGAGCATGTTGAATTGCAGGCCACCGTGCGATTGAGACTGGCGCCGTGGAGGTATGGCGAAAAGGCGGATATGGAATCGAATCCGGTAACAGAGCTCATCGACGACATTGTCACAGGCGTTTATCCTGATCCACATTTAATTCGCGAGCGCTATTTTCTCACCCAGTCGCTTTACCTCCTGGTATTCATCGCACAGCGATCGCCACGAAAGACCCGGGACAGCTCAACGGAAGTGATGCGCGCAGCCATCAAGAGAATGATGCAGGCGTCACGCTCCTGAAGCGAAGGCGCGCACCGAACGGATGAGCAGGCCTTACGGCAGGGAGCAAGGCGTCATGGCGGGAAGTTGGTCCCCCCGACTGGAATCGAACCAGTATCCCACGCTTAGGAGGCATGTGCACTATCCATTGTGCTACGGGGAGGACGCTAGCCACTGCCGGGGCAGGGCGGCGCAGGACAAGCCTGCAGTTCGGCGAGCGGACCCTGCAGGGCAGGCCGGGATCGTGAACCGACCGCAATTATAGCTGATGATGAGGACAATATTGGAAGTGCGGCCCTCGCAGTCGGTACAATGCGCCTTTCCTTCACAGTTTACTCACCCGCACGCCGCATCGGCGACGGGCACGCACACAATCATGGCTGTCATTTCCCTTTCCTCCGCGCAACTGGCTTTCGGCCACGTGGCGCTGCTCGACCATGCTGATTTTTCCATCGAAGCCGGCGAGCGCGTCGGGCTCATCGGCCGCAACGGCACCGGCAAGTCCTCGCTGCTGAAAATTATCTCCGGCCGCTCGAAGCTCGACGATGGCCTGCTGGTCATGCAGCAGGGCATCAAGATCGCCTACGTCGAGCAGGAGCCGGTGTTCGATCCGGCCATGACGGTGTTCGACGCCGTCGCCGGCGGCATGGGCGAGCAGAAGGCGATGCTGGCCGAGTACGAGTCGCTGACCGGGCAGTTTGGGCAAGGCAATGACGACGCGGTCATGGAGCGCATGCACGAGTTGCAGGTCAAGCTCGATGCGACCGATGCCTGGAGCGTCGACAACAAGGTCGAGACCACGCTGGACCGCCTCGGCCTGAACGGCAACGCACAGATGGGCACGCTGTCGGGCGGGATGCAGAAGCGGGTCGCGCTGGCGGTAGCGCTGGTGTCCGCTCCGGACGTTCTGCTGCTGGACGAGCCGACCAACCACCTCGATTTCACCTCGATCCAGTGGCTGGAAGGCCTGCTGCGCGAATTCCGCGGCTCGGTCCTGTTCATCACCCACGACCGCCGCTTCCTCGACAACGTCGCCACCCGCATCATCGAGCTCGACCGTGGTCGCCTGCTGTCCTTCCCAGGCAACTTCAGTAAGTACCAGGAACGCAAGAAGGAGTTGCTGGCGATCGAGGAAATCGAGAACGCCAAATTCGACAAGGTGCTGGCCCAGGAAGAAGTCTGGATCCGCAAGGGCGTGCAGGCGCGCCGTACCCGCGACGAAGGCCGCGTGCGCCGGCTGGAATCCTTGCGCCTGGAGCGCGCCGCGCGTCGCGACCAGCAGGGCCAGGTCAGGCTCGACGTCGGCAGCGGCGAGCGTTCCGGCAAGATCGTGGCGGAACTGGAAAATGTCTCCAAGCGCTATGGCGACAAGGTGATCATCGAGGACTTCACCGGCATCGTGCTGCGTGGCGACAAGGTCGGCCTGATCGGCCCGAACGGCGCCGGCAAGACGACCTTGCTCAAGATCATCCTCGGCGAAGAGACGGCCGACGCTGGCCGCGTCAAGCTCGGCACGAAACTCAACGTCGCCTACTTCGACCAGATGCGTGCGCAGCTGAATGAGGAAGCCTCGCTGGCCGACACGATCTCGCCGGGCAGCGACTGGGTCGAGGTCAACGGCCAGCGCAAGCACGTGATGAGCTACCTGGGCGACTTCCTGTTCGCGCCCGAGCGCGCCCGTTCGCCGGTCAAGTCGCTGTCCGGCGGCGAGCGCAACCGCCTGCTGCTGGCGCGCCTGTTCGCCAAGCCGGCCAACTGCCTGGTGCTGGACGAACCGACCAACGACCTCGACATCGATACGCTGGAACTGCTGGAAGAACTGCTGGCCGAATACAGCGGTACCGTGTTCCTGGTCAGCCACGACCGTACCTTCCTCGACAACGTCGTGACCGAGGTGATCGTTTCCGAAGGGCAGGGGATGTGGCGCGAATACGTCGGCGGCTACAGCGACTGGGAGCGCGTGAAAAGCGAGGCTGCCAGGGCGCCGGCGGCGCCGCCGTCTACTGCCGCGAAGACGAGCCCGCCTAAAACGACCGATATGTCATCCAGCGCACAGAACGACTCTGGCAAGAAGGTAAAGTTGAGCTACAAGGAACAGCGAGAGCTGGAGGAACTCCCTCGGCTCATTGCCAGCCTTGAAGACGAGCAGTCGGCGATCACGGCCCAGCTGAACGCGCCAGACTTTTACAAGACCAATCCCGCCGATGCGCGCAGGATCAATGCACGCTTCGCGGAGATCGAGGACTTGCTGCTTGATGCCCTGGAACGCTGGGAGCGCCTCGAGGCGCGCGTCCGGGGCGAGTAGCATGGCTCGCTAGATAGCGCAGGCCAGGGGCCTGCTGATGGAGAAACATGACTGAACATGACGATCGCATCGCTTCACCCGCCGCGGCGACGATTTCGGCCGATGCGCCAATGTTCAACCGTGCGGCCTGGGTGCGCATACTGCCTTTTGCTGCCTACCTGTTCTTCATCGTCGTCGGTGACGTCTTCGAACGCCTGGGCGCCGCCGCCTCCACGCTGCTGTGGCTCTATCCCGCCAAGATCGCCGTCGTCGTCTTGCTGCTGGCGACGTTCTGGCGCCAGTATTCCGAGCTTCGGTTCGCCGGGCTCAGGCGTTTCTGTGTTTCCCCCGCCGCGGTCCTGGCCGCGCTCGCCACCGGCGTGCTGGTGCTGCTCCTGTGGATCAGCCTCGACGCCGGCTGGATGATCTTCGGTAAGCCTTCCGGCTTCGACCCGCGCAGCCAGGGCCAGATCGACTGGCTGCTGGTGGCGATCCGCATCGCCGGCGCGGCCCTGGTCGTGCCCGTGATGGAAGAATTATTCTGGCGTTCCTTCCTGATGCGCTGGATCGACGCCGCCGATTTCGAGTCGGTTGAGCCATCTCAACTCGGTCTTAAAAGCTTCATCATCACTGTCCTGCTGTTCGGCTTCGAGCATAACCTGTGGCTGGCCGGCATCGTCGCGGGCGCGGCGTACAGTTTGCTGTACATGCGCCACCGCACACTGTGGTCGCCGGTCCTCGCGCATGCCGTCACCAATGGCCTGCTGGGAATCTGGGTGGTCCGGACCGGCAACTGGTCGTACTGGTAAATCCGTCAGCGCGTTTAACTTTAAGAAGACAAACAATCATGTTGAATTCCCGCCTGCGTCCCCTTGCCCTGCTGCTCCTCTCCGCCTTTGCCGCCATCCCGGCCGGCGCCGGTCCGAACGATGCGTTACACGTGTATGGCGGCGTTGCCTACGGCCACGACGATAACCTGCTGCGCATCCCCGAGAACCAGCCAGGGTTCGACAATGCGCGCGGCGATTCGTGGTGGACGCGTGAGGGTGGTTTGATCTTCGACAAGGAATATAGCCGCCAGCGCATCACACTCGTCGCCAAGCTGTCAAAGACCAACTTCGACCGCTTCAAGCAACTCGACTACGACGGCAAGGACATGCAGGCGAACTGGGCCTGGCAACTGGGCAATCACCTCCAAGGCAAGATCGGCACCTCGCTGCAGCAGGTGCTGGCCCCGTACACCGATTTCAGCAGCACCGAGCGCAACCTGCGCCGCAGCCGCAGCAGCTACGCGGAAGGCACCTGGCGTTTCCATTCGTCGTGGCAGGTGCGCACCGGCTTCCAGCGCGACAAGTACACCTACGAGGCCCTCAGCAACCGCTACAACAACCGCACCGAGGACGCTACCGAACTCGAGCTCGACTACCTGCCGCGCAGCGGCAGCACGGTCGGCCTGGTGGCGCGCCACGTGAAGGGCCAGTATCCGTTCCCGCGCCCGGTCGGCCCGTTCACCTTCAACGACAGCTTCACCCAGGATGAGCTGAAGGCGCGCGTGAAATGGCTCGCCACCGGCTCGACCACCCTCGATGCGCTGGTCGGCTACACGCGCCGCGACCAGCCCTCGTTCGGGGGGGCGACCAGCGGCGCGGCCGGCAAGATCAATGCGACCTACCAGCCGCGCGGCAAGATGACCTATACGGCCTCGGTCTGGCGCGACTTCGCCCCGATCGAGAGCACCCTGGTCAGCTACACGCTGAACAAGGGTGCCAGCATCGGCGCACAATGGGACGCCACCGCCAAGATCAAGGTCAACGCGGACGCCATCTACGAGCGCCGCAACTACAGCGCGCGCCAGGAATTTACGGGTGCCGACAGCCTGCGCGATTCGATCCGCACCGCCACCATGCGCGTGACCTGGCAGCCGCGCCCGACGATCCAGGTGCAGGCCGGAGTCGCGCACCAGGAGCGCAGCGGCTCCGTGACCCTCGGAACGGGCAGCTTCAAGTCGAACAGCATGACGCTGACGGCCAACGCCCAGTTCTGAGTGCAGTGTTTTTCAGGTTCTTATGACGGTCAATGACATACCACTGATATCGTTTTTCCAGCGGGTGCTCGATCCCCTGATCATCATGGGAACGCTGTACCTGTCCGCCTTGCTGTTCCACGAACCGTTCTCGGGCTACATGCTAGTGCTGATGATCTTGGCCTTCTTCATCTCCTCGGCCGTGTACCAGCACATCGACCCCTACCGTACCTGGCGCAGCGGGCGCATGTGGGCCTACGGACGTGACACCGTGTTCGGCTGGGCCGTGACGCTCGCCGTGCTGTGGTTCCTCGGCTCGTCGAGCGGCCTGAAGTATTACTATGACGAGCGCGTGTTGCTGACCTGGGCGATCGCCACCCCGGCGATCCTGCTGACCAGCCACATCGCGGCGCGCCTCGCCAACGCGCCGGGCCGAAGCAAGGAAGTGCGCTCGGTGGTGGTGGTCGGCGCCAACGACGTCGGGCTGAAGTTCGCCAGCGTGGTCGAGCGTCACCCGAACCTGTTCATGGCGGTGCGCGGCTTCTTCGACGACCGCGCCGACGACCGCCACCCGGCCGGCATGCACCACCCGGTGCTGGGCAAGACCAGCGAACTGGTGCAGTACGTGCGCGAGCACGGCATCAAGATGATCTTCATCAGCCAGCCGATCTCGGCCCAGCCACGCATCCGCAAGCTGATCGACGAATTGCAGGACACCACGGCCTCGGTCTATTTCCTGCCCGACGTCTACATCTTCGACCTGATGCAGGCGCGCTTCGACAACGTCGGCGGCATGCCGGTGATCGCGATCTGCGAGACCCCGTTCATGGGCCTGAACAGCACCATCAAGCGCGCTTCCGACATCGTGCTGGCGTCGCTGATCCTGCTGCTGCTGGCGCCGCTGATGCTGGTGGTCGCCATCGCCGTGAAGCTGAGTTCGCCGGGCCCGGCGATCTTCCGCCAGCGCCGCTACGGCCTGTATGGCGAGGAGATCATTGTCTACAAGTTCCGTTCGATGACCGTGATGGAAAACGGCGCCGCCGTGCAGCAGGCGCAGCGCAACGACGGCCGCGTGACGAAGATCGGCGGCTTCCTGCGCCGCACCTCGCTGGACGAGTTGCCGCAGTTCATCAACGTGCTTCAGGGACGCATGAGCATTGTCGGTCCGCGCCCGCATGCGGTCGCGCACAACGAGCAATACCGCAAGCTGATCAAGGGCTACATGCTGCGCCACAAGGTAAAGCCGGGCATTACCGGCTGGGCGCAGGTCAACGGCCTGCGTGGTGAAACCGCCACGCTGGACAAGATGGAAGCGCGTATCCAGTACGACCTCGACTACCTGCGCAACTGGTCGGTCTGGCTCGACCTGTGGATCGTGCTCAGGACCGTCAAGGTGGTGCTGACCCGCGAGAATGCTTTTTGAAGGGAACAGTCATCGACGAAATCGCGATTTCTACTTAGAGATGACTTAAAGGGGCGGATTCAATCGGATCGGCGCTTGCGAGACCGGTTGGGCTGCGTAGAATAATTGATGAGATTGCAATATTTTGAGGAGCGGCCCATCTGCGGTCTGCTACCTGGAAGGCAAGCAAGAACATGAAAAAAGCGCTGATCACAGGAGTGACCGGACAGGACGGCTCGTATCTTGCCGAACTGCTGCTCTCGAAAGGCTATGAGGTACACGGGATCAAGCGGCGCGCTTCGCTGTTCAATACCGAGCGCATCGACCACATCTATCAGGATCCCCACGTCGAGAACAAGAACTTCTTCCTGCACTACGGCGACCTGTCGGATACTTCGAACCTGAACCGCATCATGTGCGAAGTCAAGCCGGACGAGGTCTACAACCTGGGCGCGATGAGCCACGTGGCGGTCTCCTTCGAATCGCCGGAATACACGGCCGACGTCGACGGCATCGGCACCCTGCGCCTGCTGGAAGCGATCCGCTTCCTGGGCCTGGAAAAGAAGACCCGTTTCTACCAGGCCTCGACCTCCGAGCTGTACGGCCTGGTGCAGGAAACGCCGCAGCGCGAAACCACGCCTTTCTATCCGCGCAGCCCGTACGCGGTCGCCAAGCTGTATGCCTACTGGATCACGGTCAACTACCGCGAAGCCTACGGCATGTATGCCTGCAACGGCATCCTGTTCAACCACGAATCCCCGCGCCGCGGCGAGACCTTCGTGACGCGCAAGATCACGCGCGGCCTGGCCAACATCGCCCAGGGACTGGAGCAGCAGCTCTTCCTCGGCAACATGGACGCCCTGCGCGACTGGGGCCATGCGCGCGACTACGTCGAGATGCAGTGGCTGATGCTGCAGCAGGACAAGCCGGAAGACTACGTGATCGCCACCGGGCGCCAGTATTCGGTACGCAGCTTCGTCGAGCTGGCCGCGCGCGAACTGGGCATCGAGATCGCCTGGCAGGGGGAGGGCGTGAACGAGCGCGGCGTGATCGCTTCGATTACCGGGGACAAGGCCCCGGGAGTTGCGGTAGGGCAGCCGATCGTCGCGATCGATCCCCAATACTTCCGCCCGACGGAGGTCGAGACGCTGCTGGGAGACCCGGGCAAGGCGCGCGAGCGCCTCGGCTGGGAGCCCCGCACCACTTTCGAAGCGATGGTGCAGGAAATGGTGGCGAGCGACCTGGACACGGCGCGCCGCCACAAACTGCTGGCATCGCATGGTTACAACGTTGCAATTTCAATGGAGTGAACGTTGAATACTCAGCCTCGCATCTACGTCGCCGGCCATAACGGCCTGGTCGGCTCGGCCATCGTGCGCGCCCTGCGCGCCCACGGCCATACCAACATCGTCACCCGCAGCCACAAGGACCTGGAACTGACGGACCAGGCCCAGGTGCGCGAATTCTTCCGCGCCGAGCGCATCGACCAGGTCTACCTGGCCGCTGCCAAGGTGGGCGGCATCCACGCCAACAATACCTATCCGGCCGACTTCATCTACGACAACATGATGGTGCAAGCCAACGTCGTGCATGAAGCCTGGAGCAACGGCGTGCAGAAGCTGCTGTTCCTGGGATCGTCCTGCATCTATCCGCGCATGGCGCCGCAGCCGATCAAGGAAGAGTACCTGATGAGCGGCATGCTGGAGCCGACCAACGAGCCCTACGCCATGGCCAAGATCGCCGGCATCAAGCTGTGCGAAAGCTACAACCGGCAGTACGGCACCGACTACCGCAGCGTGATGCCGACCAATCTCTACGGTCCTGGCGACAACTATCACCCGGAAAACAGCCACGTGATTCCGGCCCTGATGCGGCGCTTCCACGAAGCCAAGCTGGCCAATGCGCCGGAAGTCGTGATCTGGGGCAGCGGCAAGCCGATGCGCGAGTTCCTGTACGTCGACGACATGGCGGCCGCGTGCGTCCACGTGATGAACCTCGACCACGATACGTATTCCCGGTACACCGACCCGATGCATTCGCACATCAACGTCGGCACCGGCGAGGACGTCACCATCGCCGAGCTGGCGCGCCTGGTCGGCGAGACCGTCGGCTACCGCGGGCGGATCGGCTTCGACACCAGCAAGCCGGACGGCACGCCGCGCAAGCTGCTGGACGTGTCGAAGCTGAGGCAGCTCGGCTGGCAGGCCAGTACTCCGCTGCCGGAAGGCTTGCAGCAAGCCTATGCTGCCTTCGTCGAATTGATGGAGGCGGAAGAGAACCGGGCTGCGGCCTGAAGCGGGCGCCGCAGGCAAGGATACGGCTGAGTGTTAGGCGACGTACAGAACCCCAAGCGTGCGGCATCCAGAATGCATCAGTAGCAGACTGCACAGTAAGACCTTTCGTTATAAAAAGAGTTCCACCAACCTCAAGGAAACTATCTTGAACACATACCACCTGGCTGCCATGAAAACGACATCTGCTCCCTCTACTCCGAAGCGCGTGCTGTGCGCCGCGCTGATCCTGGTTGCGGCAACCTTGAGCGCATGCGGCGACAAGGCGAAGGAAAAGAAACCGGGGCAGGCGCTCGCGAGCGTCAACGGCGAAGAAGTCACCGTGCTGCAGCTGAATGAAGAACTGCAGCGTGCCGGCGTCACGGCAGCCCAGCAGGACACCGCCAGCAAGCAGTTGCTGCAGGTCCTGATCGACCGCCAGCTGCTGCAGGAGGCGGCGGCCAAGGAAAACCTGGACCGCGATCCGAAGGTCATGCAGGCGATCGACCGCGCCAAGTCGCTGATCATCGCCCAGGCTTATCTGCAGAAGCGGATCGGCAACACGGCCAAGCCCACGGCGGCGGAGGTGGAAGATTACTTCAACAAGCATCCCGAATTCTTTTCGAACCGCAAGCAGTTCAACATGAGCGAAATCGTGATCGCTACCAACGACCTCACGCCTGAAGTACGCAGCGCGGCCGACGGCGCCAAGTCGCTGGAAGAGGTCGCAGTCTGGCTGGACGCGCACAAGATCAAGTATGGCCGCACCCAGATCAGCCGCAGCACCGCCGACGTGCCGCGGGAGCTGTCGACCAAGCTGCTCGGCATGCCGAAAGGCCAGTTGTTCGTGGTCAAGGAAGGTCCGCGTGCGATGTTCATCGCTGTGAACGAAGTCAAGGATGCACCGGTGACCTTGGCCGTCGCCGCCCCGCAGATCGAGCAGTTCCTGGTGAACCAGAAAAACAAGGAAATGGGGTCGGCCGAGCTGCAACGCCTGCGCTCCACCGCCAAGATCGAGTACCTGAACAAATCGATGATGCCCGATCCGAAGTCCGCGACGCCGGCCGGCGATGCTCCGGCCAGTGCCGTGGCGGGTACGCCGAATGCCGCCGGTGCGGGTGCGACCCCGGCGCCGGGCGCGACGCCTGCTGCCGCTACGCCGGACCGCGGCAATAGCACCGACAAGGCTGCGCTCGACCGTGGCGTCGCCGGACTGAAGTGACACGTTCAACATTGATAAAAAAGAGGGAACCAAAATGAAACGACTCGTACATTGGATGATCGCAGCAACCCTGGCGCTCGCCGCCGGCTTTACCAGCGCCGCCGAGGTGGTGCTGGGGCCGGGCGACGTGGTCAGGGCATCGGTCTACGGCAGCCCCGACTTGGCCACCGAGACCCGCGTCTCCGAAGCCGGCAGCATGACCTTCCCGCTGCTGGGTGAAGTGCAGGTCGGCGGCCTGACCACGCAGCAGGCCGAGAAGAAGATCGGCGGCCTGCTCGAGAAGGGCGGCTACCTGAAGAAGGCTCAGGTCAACCTCCTGATCACCACGCTGGCCAGCCAGCAGGTGTCGGTGCTGGGCCAGGTCAACCGCCCGGGCCGCTACCCGATCGAAGGCAAGCGCAAGGTGCTCGATCTGCTGGCCCTTGCCGGCGGCGTCAACCCGGAAGGAAGCGACTTGGTCAGCCTGGTACGTACCCGTAACGGCACCACCACCCGCGAAACCATCGACATCGTCGACATGGTGCGCAAGGGCGAACTGAACCGTGACTACGAAGTGGCCGGCGGCGACATCATCTTCGTCGAGCGGGCACCGCGCGCCTACATCACCGGCGAAGTGCAGCGTCCGGGTCCGTTCCGCATCGAGCGCGCGATGACCGTGCAGCAGGCCCTGTCGGCCGGCGGCGGCCTGACCCCGCGCGGTACCCAGCGCGGCCTGCGCGTCACCCGCAAGGATGCCAATGGCGTCGCCCATACGATCGACGTGAAGAACGACGATCTGGTGCAAGTCGATGACGTCATCACGGTAAAAGAGTCCTGGTTCTGATTGGGGGAACCTCGATAAACCTACTGCGCGGGCCCATTTCCGGCCTGCGATGCTCACCGTACTTGAGTACGGTTGCGCTTCTCGGCCAGAACTGAGCCCTGCTCGCTACGGTTTCTCGAGGTCCCGATACGCTGGTGGGTGTGCTTGCTATTCGTTTGGTTTCGAATTTTTTAGTAATTGCTTAGCTGGTTTTTTGTTCCACCCGTTTTGAAAAAAGGTTCAACATGAACGTCCATCAATTCCTGCTGATCTTGCTTGCTCGAAAGAAGATCATCCTGTCGACCCTGCTGGTGACGGTCGCGCTGGCCCTGGGTTGGAGCTTAATCCAGAGCAAGACTTACAAGGCGACGGCCTCAGTTCTGTTGAACTACAAGGGTGTGGACCCGCTGACCGGCCTGACCATGCCGGGCCAGTTGTTGCCGGGCTACATGGCCACCCAGATCGACATCATCAGCAGCAAGAACGTCGCGCTGCGGGTGGTCGATGCGCTGCACCTGGCCAGCAGCCCGGCCGTCATCCAGCAGTTCAACGAGGCCAACGAAGGGCGCGGTAGCGTCCGCGACTGGCTGGCCGACCTGCTGTTGAAGAAGCTCGAGATCGTACCGTCGCGCGAATCCTCGGTGGTCGAGATCAGCTTCAAGGGCGCCGACCCGGCCTTCGCCGCGGCGGTCGCCAACGCCTTCGCCGACGAGTACCAGAAGATCACCGTCCAGCTCAAGACCGAGCCGGCCAAGAAGGCGTCGTCGTATTTCAATGAACAGACCAAGCAGCTGCGCGACAACGTGGAAGCGGCCCAGGCGCGCCTCTCGAAATACCAGCAGGAAAAGGGCATCGTCAGCCTCGACAACAACCGCGTCGACGTCGAGCTGCAGCGCCTGAATGAGCTGTCGGCACAGCTGGTCGCCGCCCAGAGCGCCGCGATGGAAGGCAATTCGCGCCAGGCCGCCGCCGGCTCGGCCCTGAGCTCGCCGGACGTCGCCAACAATGCCCTGATCCAGCAGATGCGCGCCAACCTGGCCACCGCCGAAGGCAAGTTTGCCGATACCTCGCAGCGCTACGGCAAGAACCACCCGCAGTACCTGGCCGCCCAGGCCGAGCTGAGCAAGGTGCGTGGCGAGCTGAACGCTGCCCTCGGCACCGTCTCGCGCAGCGTCGGCGCGAATGCCCAGGTGATGCGCCAGCGCGAATCCGAACTGCGCGAGGCCGTGGCCCAGCAAAAAGCCAAGGTGCTGGAGCTGAACCGCGCCCGCGACGAGCTCGGCGTGCTGCTGAAGGATCTCGACAGCGCCCAGCGCGCCTTCGACGCCGCCTCGCAGCGTTTCTCGCAGACCCGCATCGAAGCGCAGTCCGAGCAGTCCGACATCTCGCTACTGAACCCGGCCGTGGCGCCGACCCAGCCGTCCGGCCCGCGCGTGCTGCTGAATACCCTGATCGGCATCCTGGCCGGTACCGTGCTCGGCGTCGGCCTGGCCCTGCTGCTGGAACTGCTGAACCGTCCGGTGCGCTCGCCGTCCGACGTCAAGGACATGCTGGGCATCCCGGTGCTCGGCACCATCGAATGGAAACCGGCGCGTGGCCGCGTGGGCGGCATCCGCTCCCTGATGACGCCGCGCCGCCTGCTGCGCCTGAACTAATCGAGGACTTACCATGAATTCTCCGATGCTATCCGCCGTTCCCGCCGACCACGCCGCCGAAATGAGCATGGGCGCGCTCCTGCTCGATTCCGGCAAACTCAATCCGGAAGATGCCGAACGCGTGCTGCGCATGCAGAAGGAAACCGGGATCCGCTTCGGCGAAGCGGCCGTACGCCTCGGCCTGGTAAGCGAGGACGACATCCAGCAGGTGCTGGCGCGCCAGTTCTCCTATCCCTACCTGCAGAAAGGGCAGGCCGGCCTGTCGCCCAAGCTGATCGCCGCCTACGAACCGTTCTCGCCCCAGGTCGAATCGCTGCGCGCGATCCGCAGCCAGCTGATGCTGCGCTGGTTCGCGCGCGGACGCCGTGCCCTGGCGATCGTCGGCGTCGACCAGGACGACGGCGCCGCGCTGTTCGCGGCCAACCTGGCGATCGTGTTCTCCCAGCTCGGCGAACAGACCCTGCTGGTGGACGCCAACCTGCGCGCACCGCGCCAGCAGGATGCGTTCGCGATCAAGCCGCGCCAGGGCCTGTCCGACCTGCTGGCCGGGCGCGCCGACCTCGACGTGATCGCGCGCGTGCCGGCCTTCGTCGACCTGTCAGTGATGCCGTCCGGGACGCTGCCCCCGAATCCGCAGGAACTGCTGGCACGCGAAGGCTTCCGCAACCTGAACACCATGCTCGAGAGCCGCTACGACGTCGTGCTGTACGACGTGCCGCCGTTCCAGGCCGGGGTCGACGCGATCGCGGTCGCCAGCCGTGCCGGCGGCGCGCTGCTGGTCACGCGCAAGAACTACACCCGCATTTCGCACATCGGCCGCACCGCCGAGCACCTGGTCGACGCCGGCTGCGAGATCCTCGGTTCGGTGGTGATGGAGTTTTAAGATGAACACGCTGGCCATTCGTACGATGCGCTCTTTCCGCGCTGCGCTGCCGGAATGGTGGCCAATCCTGGCCGGCCTGGCCGTGCTGTTCGTACCGACCTTCTACGACCTGTTCACCGGCCCCTGGGTCGGCGAAGAGCAGGGTCACGGCCCGATCATCTTCGGCCTGGCGCTGTGGCTGATCTACCGCAAGTGGCCCGAGATGCTGGAGGCGACCACGCCGCCGCGCAGCCACTGGGCCGGCTGGCCCATCCTGGTCGTCGGTCTGCTGGCGCACATGCTGGGCCGCTCCCAAAAGATCCTGATGCTGGAAGTCCTGTCGATCATCCTGGTGATGATGGCGGTACTGCTGGTCAAGCGCGGCGGACGTTCCCTGCGCGTGCTGTGGTTTCCCTTCTTCTTCATGATCTTCATGGTGCCGCTGCCCAGCGAATTCGTGGCCGCGGTGACGATGCCGATGAAGATGGCCGTATCCTGGGCCACCGAGCACGTCCTGTTTGCCTTCGGCTACCCGATCAGCCGCTCCGGCGTGATCCTGCAGATCGGCCAGTACCAGCTGCTGGTGGCGGACGCCTGCGCCGGCCTGCAGACCCTGCTGACCCTGGAAGCGCTGGGCCTGTTCTACCTGAACCTGATGCGCCACCCCTCGGCCTTCCGCAACATCGGCCTGGCCCTGTTCATCGTCCCGATCTCGTTCTCGGCCAACGTGATCCGCGTGATCGTGCTGACCCTGATCACCTATTACTACGGCGATGCGGCGGGGCAGGGCTTCCTGCACGGCTTTGCCGGCATGGTGCTGTTCGTCACCGCGCTGACGCTGATCCTGTCGATCGACACGGCCCTGCAGTGGTATATCCGGCGCAGGGAAGCGGCCGGCATGCCGCTGCGCACCAAGGAGGCCGCATGAAGCCGAAGCTCGACCGCCGATTCGTCGCGAGCGTGGTGCTGGGCGTGGCGATGGCCGGCACCACGGCCCTGACCGGCGCCCTGACGCCGACCCAGAAGGTCGCCGACGCGCGCGCCAATTTCAACCTGGAGGCGATGATCCCGACCAGCTTCGCCGGCTGGACCGTCGACACCAGCGTGGTGCCGCTGACGCCCGACCCGACCCAGAAGGAGCTGATCGCCGCGCTCTACGACCAGACCCTGTCGCGCACCTACGTGAATGCCCAGGGACAGCGCGTGATGCTGTCGATCGCCTACGGCGGCGACCAGAGCAAGCAGCTGCAGTTGCATCTGCCCGAGGTGTGCTACGTGGCCCAGGGCTTCGACATGGTCAAGGACCGCCGCGACGAGCTGGCGACCGGTTTCGGCAATGTCCCGGTCAAGCGCCTGGTGGCGCGCCAGAACGCGCGCAACGAGCCGATCACCTACTGGGTCACGATCGGCGACAAGGCCGTGATGTCGGGCCTCGACCAGAAGATGCAGCGCTTCGTGTACGGCCTGTCGGGCCGGATCCCGGACGGCATGCTGGTGCGCGTCTCCACCATCGAGGCGGACGAGGGCAATGCCTACAAGGTCCAGGACCGCTTCGTCAACCAGATGCTCGACGCCGTCGATCCGCAGGCGCGAGCCCGGCTGATGGGCGCGGCCACCAAGCACGGATAAGGCGCTTCGATGGATACCCTGATTCTTTACGTCTATTCCTCGCTGCCCTTCATCGTCGTCGCGCTGCTGTGCGTGCTGGCGGTGGCCGCGGCCGGCGTCGGGATGGTGCGGCCGCGCTACCTGGCCTACGGCTACCTGCTGGTGTTCTTCCTCAAGAACTCGACCAACTACGGCTCGCTGGCAACCATGGGCACGCCCGGCATCTACACCCGCGGCTCGGGCGTGCTGCTGTTCCCGCTGCTGTTCTGGATGATGTTCGCGTTCTGGGCCTGCGCCCGCGTGTCGTCCACCTTCCAGCGCCAGCCGGCCCCGCCGTGCAACCTGCGGCCCTGGTTCCTGGGCTGGTTCGTGTTGCTGCTCGCCCACGTGGCGGCCGGCCTGTTCATGGACGTCAAGCTGGCCGATATCGTGGCCGTGTCCGGCTTCTCGAACATCGTCTGGATGGCGCCGCTGGTCTCGCTGCTGGTGCTGTCCTTCCGCACCCGCGAAGACGCGGTCGAGCTGTCGCGCTTCATCATGCTGGCCGGCCTGGGCCGGGCGATGTTCGGCCTGGTGCGCTGGGCCGTATTCAAGGGCGACCCGAACAATGTGTACGCCAACATGAACGCGATCAAGATCAAGCTGACCTTCTTCGACATCAACGACAGCCTGCTGTGCACGATCGCCTTCGCGATTGCCGCCGTCAACCTGTTCCAGATCGTGAAGACCCAGCGCTCGTCGTTCTGGCGCCTGGTCGAATGGGCGACGCTGGGCGCGACCGCGATCTGCGTGGTGCTGTCCTACCGCCGCAGCGCCTGGATCGGCTTCGTGCTGGCCGGCCTGATCGTCATGATGCGCTTCCCGATGCAGCGTCGCATCCAGCTGATGGTGCTGGGCACGCCGGTGGTCGGCGCCGGCCTGCTGGTCGCGGCCTTCCGGCGCCTGGGCCAGACCAAGGGCGCCGGCCACGGCCTGTCCAGCCTATTCTTCGACATGCAGTCGAAGCGCTTCGGCAGCGAGAGCGAACGGGTGATGGAGCTGAAATTCGCGCTGGCCGATTTCTTCTCGCATCCGCTGACCGGTATCGGCACCTGGGGACGCTACGCGGGCTACGAGCAGATTTCCTGGCAGGCCGGCCAGGACGGCGGCCTGTTCCTGCACAGCGGGGTGCTGCACATCGCTTTGAAGGCCGGCCTGCCGGGCCTGATCCTGCTGGGCGGGACGATCTGGGCCTTCTGCGCCTTCACGCGCCGGGCCCTGCGCACCGTGCCGCCCGAGCTGCTGGGCCTGGCGACCGCGGGTGCCGCCGGGCTGGCCTTCATGCTGCCCGACCTGCTGGTCGGCACGCCGTTCCCGCAAGTGCGGACGACCCAGATGCTGGCGATCTGCCTGGCCCTGCCTTACGTGGCGATGGCAGTGAGCCGCGAGCGCTCGGCCGTCCAGGCGGAACTGGAGAGGAAGCGCGGCCACGTCAACCTGGTGCCGGCGCATGCCTCCGTCTGAGCGCAGCCCAAGATGACTCTCAGCCTGCTCCGCAATGCCTTCTCGAACCTGCTCGGCGCCGTGATCCCGGCGCTGGTGGCGCTGGGCACCGTGCCGCTGGTGGTCAAGGGGCTCGGCGACGCCAGCTACGGCGTGTATTCGCTGGTCACCGCCATCGTCGGCTATTTCGCGGTCATCGACATCAACGTCACCGCCGGCTCGGTCAAGTACATCGCCGAGTTCAATGCCCACCAGGACCGCGACCGCATTAACGAGACCGTGTTCTTTGGCCTGTCCGTGTACGCGCTGCTCGGCGTGCTGGGCGGCCTGGGCCTGTTCTTCGGCGCCCACTTCTTCGTGACCCGGGTGTTCTCGGTGCCGTCGGCCCTGGTGGGGGAGGCCGTCGCCACGCTCAAGCTGGCGGCGCTCGGCTTCTTCCTCGGCCAGCTGCAGAGCTACCTGAACAGCATTCCGCAATCGCTGATGCGCTACGACATCGCCAGTCGCATCGAGATGGTGTTCGGGACCGGCGTGCCGCTGCTGACGGTGGCCGTGCTGATGCTGGGCTACGGCCTGTTCGAAGTGATCCTGCTGCGGGTGCTGACCAGTGCCGTCAACTGCGCGGTGCTGTGGCGCTGCATCCGGCGCCTGCTGCCGGACCTTGCCTGGCGCAAGCCGGGCGCGGCAATCCGGCGCGAGCTGCTGGGCTTTTCCGCCTATTCTTTTCTCTCCCGCTTCGCCACGCTCTCGTATGCGTATGCGGACAAGCTGATCATCGGCGCCCTGGTCGGCGTGACCGGGCTGGCCTACTTCACGGTCGCCTCGACCCTGGCGAACCGCATCCTGAGCCTGACCTACCGCTTGTCCGGCGTGCTGTTCCCGGCCGCCAGCGCGCTGGCCGCGCGCGGCGAAATGGAGCGCCTGCGCACGCTGTACCTGAAGGCCAGCCGCTATGTCGTGTTCATCAATGCCTCGGTGCTGGTGCTGGTGGCCGTGTTCTCCTACCAGATCCTGTATTACTGGATGAACCCGCAATTCGCGCGCGCCGGCCAGGTGGTACTGGCGGTGATGGCGCTGTCGCAGTTCATCGATTCGCTCACCAGCCTGCCGTCCCTGGTGAACGACGGCATGGGCCATCCGCGCTTTTCCGGCATGTTCGCGCTGGCGCGGGCGGCGTTCGGCCTGGTCGTGGTCTACCTGGGCGTGGACGGCTGGGGCATCGCCGGGGCGGCCTGGGGCCACTTGATCGCATCGGTGCTGCTGACCTGCGCCTTCCTGGCCGCCGTGCATGGCCGCACGGTGCCGGCACGGCTCGGCGACCTGGCGCGCCAGGCCTACCTGCCCAGCGTGTTCGGGGTCGGCCTGGTCGCGCTGCTTGCTGCCGCGGGCAACCGCCTGTTCGACGGCGGGCCGCTCGACCTGATCCTGCTGGTGCTGCTGACGATGGCGCTGCTGTTCGCCTGGGGCATGCTGTTCGTGATCGAGAAGGACGACAAGGACCTGGCCTGGACGCGTGTAAAAGGTCTATTGTCGATGAGGAAAACGGTTTGAAGATCCTGATGGTTTCCGAGGATTTGCCGGGCACGCAGATCGGCGGCCTTGGCAAGCATGTGGTCACACTGTCGAACGCTTTACTGGAGCAGGGGCACGAGGTCGACATCATGGGGCGCAGCGACCGCTTCCATGCGGACAGCGCCTCCGAGATCGGCTTTCGCGGGCGCCTGCTGCCCGGCTTCGGCTTCGAGCGCCCCGGCTGGAAGGAATCCCAGCTCGGCTTTTTCAACCCGCTCAAGCGTCCCTGGTTCGCGCGCCGGGTGGCGCGCGCCCTCCTGCGCGTGGCCGGCAAGTACGACGTGGTGCATTACCACGGCCACCTGCCGATGGCGGGACGCTATGTGCCCGAGGGCGTGAATTTCGTCCAGAGCCGCCACGACCAGGGCAGCGAATGCGTGATCCACCTGCGCTTCAAGCAGGAGCACGTGTGCGAGACGCGCGACGTGCGCGACTGCGCGGCCTGCATCCATCCGGCGCCGAACGGGTTGCGCCGCACGGTGTCCGGTCTCGCGGTGCGGCGCTACCGTTCGGAGACGGCCGAGTCCTTCGCGCGCCACAAGACGGTGTTCGTGTCCGACTTCCTGCGCCGCGCTTTCCTGCGCGCCGTGCCGGATGCCGACCTGTCGCGCGCGCGCGTGATCCACAACTTCATCCGCTATTCCCACCTGCGCGAGCATGCGGCGGCGCCGCACGAGGTACGCGCGGGGGAGGTGATGCTGGTCGGGCGCATCGATTCCGGCAAGGGCTTCGGCGAATTCCTGGCCCAGGTCCAGGGCTGGCTGCCGCCGCATGCGCGCGTGACCATCATCGGCGACGGCCCGCTGCGGCCAACGCTCGAGGCGAAATACGCCGGCCCGCAGGTGCGCTTCCTCGGCTGGCAGCCGTACGACGAGGTGATCCGCCAGTCGGCGCGCAGCCACGTGCTGGTCGTGCCGTCGGTCTGCGAGGAAGCCTGTTCCACCACGGTGCTGGAAGCGCTGGCGCTGGGCAAGCAGTGCCTGGCGCTGGCGCGCGGCGGCACGCCGGAGCTGGCGGCCTACCAATACTACGATGGCCAGCTGCGGCTGGCCGAAACCATGCCGCGGCTGGTCGAGCGGCTGGTCGAGCTGCTGGGACGTGCGCCAGTGACGGTGCCGCTCCCGGCTTCCTTCCCGATGGACGTGTCGAGCGCCATTCCCCGCATACTGGACTTCTATGCAGAATAATATGACCAACAAGCCTACCTTCTCGATCGTCACCTGCACCTGGAACAGTGCCGCCACCCTGGCCGATACCCTGGCCTCGGTGCAGCGCCAGACCTGCCAGGATGTCGAACACATCTTCGTCGACGGCGGTTCCACCGACGGCACGCTGGACCTGATCGCCGCCTATCCGGGCCGCAAGCGCGTGCTGCGCGACGTCGGCGGCGGCATCAGCCGCGCCATGAACCAGGGTATCGAAGCGGCCACCGGAGAATACGTGGCGCACCTGCACTCGGATGACTACTATGCCAGCGACGACGTGCTGGCCACCGTGGCCGAGCGCTTCGCCAGCGAACGCGTGGACTGGGTGTTCGGCACCGTGCAGGTGCTGAAGGACGGAGAGTTGATTCCGCCGTATCCGATGCACCCGTTCAGCTACACCTCGTTCGCCGCGGGACGCGCCTCGGTACCGCACCCGGCCGTGTTCATCCGCCGCAGCGCCTTTGGCCGGGTCGGGATGTTCGACGAGAAGCTGAAGTACGCGATGGACATCGATTTGTGGCTGCGGCTGGGACGGGTCGCACGGCCGGCCACCGTGGACCGTCCGCTGACGATCTTCCGCGACCATGCGGGCAGCGTGTCCTCGGCCAACAAGATCAAGGCGCGCCAGGAAGAATTCGAGGTGCGGCGGCGCTACATGAAGCAGGCGCCGCTGGCTTTTGGTATGTATTGTCTGCGTTACATGAAGCGCATGCGGGCCTTGCAGGCCGAGGCGGCGCACTGAGCGGGGTGGGAATGTAAATTATGGTAGATCCGGCAAGTTTGCCGGATTGCTCTCAGAGTTTCCAGACTATCTTTCCAGTTAAAAAACGAGCCTTATATTCCTGAAAATATTGCTTTTGCCGAGGCGTCCATACACTCGTTGGATTTCGGCGATCGACGAGAAAAATCTTTGATTTCTAAGGGAAATTTTCCGCAAATCAATTGATGTGCGGTACTATTATTCGGAACTGATAAGTGCTTGTTGCTCACAGCAGCACATATCGCCGAATTCGCCTGGCGCCACGCCGACGGGTCATCTCTTGTAAGTCTTAGTTAATATTCTCGGAGCTCCCACATGAAATTTCATCGGAAAGGAATCGTCCTCGCGGTCGCCCTGACGTCGCTATTTTGTTCGTTCAGCGCGCGTGCTGACTGGGCGCAATCCACCGATCCACTCGTCGTCCAGCCGGCACCGGCCAACGGCCAGGTGCAGGCACAGAATCCGCCCGGCTTCGCCTGGGCGCGCTACCCGACCGGTCCGGCTGCCTACGAAATCGAGATCACGCCGGTCGGCGGTTCGCCGGTGAAGGCGACGGTCGACCGTAACTGGTACCTGCCGACCAAGGCCCTGGCGCTCGGCAACTACACCTGGCGCGTGCGCCCGGCCGGCTCGACCGACTGGTCGGCCCCGCGCGCGTTCTCGATCACCAACAAGTCGGACCTGTTCGAAGTGCCCGACAACGCGACCCTGCGCGCACGCATCTCCGCCAAGCCGCGTCCGCGTTCGCTGCCGTCGACCACCACGCCGTACTCGCTCTGGAACACCGCCAAGAAGACCGAGCTCGATCCCTACCTGAGCCGCCTCATGAACGAAGTCAAGCTGCAGGCGGGTGCGCTGCCCGACCTGAGCGACGCACGCTGGCCGATCGCGATCACCTCGCCGCTGACCGCGCAGATGGCCGCGCAGCAGACCGACATACGCAACAAGGTCAACGAAGCGAGCCGCCAGCTGGAAGCGGCGGCCCTGCTGTGGCGTATCAAGAAAGATCCGATCTACCTGAACGAAGCGATCAAACGCGGCGACCAGCTCGCCTCGCTGACCCCGACCGGCCCGACCAGCTACGCCAACCAGGACCAGGCCACGCGCCAGATCGCGCTGTCGCTGATCAAGGCGATCGACATGCTGCCGGGCGACCTCGATGCTGCCCGCCGCAACCGCTGGCTGGACATCGTGCGCGTGCGCACCAACGAGATGTTCAACAACCTGGCGGGCGACAACGGCCGCCTCGACCAGTACCCGTTCGACTCGCACGGCAACACCCTGATGATCTTCATGTCGCTGATCTCGAGCCTGGCGCTGGACGACATCCCGGATGCCCAGAAGTGGTTCGATTTCTGCTTCCGCGCCTACGTCAACACCCCGTCGCCGTGGGCCGGTCCGGAAGGCGGCTACGCCAACGGTACCGCGTATGCCGAATACGCGGCCGGCTACATGGTCGCGCTGTGGGATGCGATCAACCAGGCGACCGGCGTGAACATGTACGCCAAGCCCTGGACCCTGGGCTTCCTCGACTTTGCGATGATGCTGACCCCGCCGGGCTCGAAAGTCCACGCCTTCGGCGACGGTTCCGAGACCATGCCGGACCCGCGTGTGTTCCGCCCGTTTGCCCAGCGCATGGTGAACCCGCGCGCCAACTGGTACCAGGCGAACCTGATTGGCGGCGTCGACGACGGCATGACCCTGCTGGAAGCGCCGTATCCGCTGCCGATCGTCGGCAACAAGGTGTTCAGCCCGCCGTCGAATGAGGCCTACTACCCGAGCACCGGCTGGGTGGCGATCCACAGCGACATCGGCAATACCAACCGCAGCTCGTTCTATTTCAAGTCGAGCCCCTACGGTTCCTTCAACCACAGCCATGGCGACCAGAACGGCCTGCTGCTGTCGGTGGCCGGCCAGCCGCTGCTGGTCAAGGCCGGCTGGTACGACTGGTACGGCTCGCCGCTGTGGACCGACTGGTACCACCAGACCAAGTCGCAGAACGCGATCACCTTCGACGGCGGCAAGGGCCAGCTGGTGGACGGCTACCGCGAGCAGCTGCAGCGCAACGGCAAGATCACCGGCTGGGCCGTGAATGCGAACTACGACTTTGCGGAAGGCGACGCCACCCCGTCCTACGGCGGTCAGCTGACGATGGCCAAGCGCCAGATCTGGTACCTGAAGGCCCAGAACGCGATGCTGGTGCGCGACAAGCTGTCGGCCGTGGTCCCGCACACCTACGAGTTCAACATCCACGCCCCGACGGTGATCACGGTGGAGAGCCCGTCGAGCGTGAAGATCGCGGCGGGTGGCCAGTCGGTCTGCCTGCGCGACCTGAACGGCAACGCGCCGTTTGCGACCTGGACCGGACCGGCCCCGAAGGCCGGCGTGACCGAAAGCCACGGCGCCTTCTACCTGAAGAACGACGGCAAGTCGGTCGGCGAGTTCCTGGTCCTGATGGACGTCGGCTGCAAGCGCCCGGCCGTCAAGGTCGCGGCAAGCGGCACCGGCCGCACCGTCACCGTCGGTACCCAGAGCATTACGCTCAACTGAGCTGATCAACTAAGCCGATCAACTGATCCGAACCGGAGCAATCCGCGCGCCGTGCTACACTCGGCGCGCGGCCCGAAGTCCTTCGCAGGCAGGCGCCGCGAAGGACTTTTTTTTCGCCCGTACGTCCCCCATGAAACAGGTATTCCTCATCGCCGCGCACAAGGACCCTCACCAGCTGAACGCGCTGGTCGAGCAGCTGCGCGACGAGGATTTCCTGATCTACGTCCACCTCGACGCCAAGGGTGCGATCGACCCCGCCGAGGTCCACCCGGCCGCGCGGCAGATAGCCGAGCGTGTTGCCGTGCACTGGGGCTGCTTCAGCCAGGTCCAGGCGACCCTCAATTCCCTGAAGCAGATCGTGGCCGAGGTGCCCGACTTCGACAAGGTGCTGTTCCTCAGCGCCCAGGATTTCCCGCTGCTGTCCAACCCGGCCCTGAAGGCCGCGCTGGCCGGACTGCGCGCACACGAGCTGCTCGACACCGTGGCGATCGGCCGCGAGCCCGGGCAGTGGGCGGCCGACTACCGCTACCAATATTTTTACCGAAACGAGGCCGGCAAGGCGGGGCGCCTGGCCTGCTCGCTGGCGAACCGCGCGATGCGCGCCTGCGGCACCACGCGGCGCCTGCCGGGCGGGCTCGCGCCCTACGGCGGCTCGTCGTGGTGGGCGCTGTCGCGCGACTGCGTGCGCGAGCTGCTGGAGCGTGTCCGGCGCGAGCCCGGCCTGGTGCGCTTCTTCCGCAGCGTGTCCTGCCCGGACGAGATGTTCTTCCAGACCCTGGTGATGAATTCGCGTTTCAGGGAGCGCGTGCTGCCCGAGAATTTCCGCTACATCCAGTGGCCGGAGCAGGGTGCGCGCAATCCCAAGGTCCTCGACGAGCACGACTTCGAGCGCATCGCCGCCTCGAAGGCCCATTTCTGCCGCAAGATCGACAGCCGGGCCAGTGCGGCGCTGCTGCCGCGGCTGCTCGCATTGCGACAGTAAACGCGCGTACGGTTGGCCTCCGCGTGGGCACAGGGTGCCCACCCTACGTTAGAATCGGCTTCCAACGTTGTGCATCCTGCAAGGAATCCATGCCGAGCCAGCCGCCAGAATCGACGCTGTCGATTGCCTTCATCGTCCGCGATCCATTGCCCCCGATCCGCGCCGACGTGCTCACCCTGTTCGGTGCCGAAATGCCGCGCTACGGCGTGCGCACTGAGCTGGTGGGACAGGGCGGGGCCGATGCGCCCGGCTCGCCGTGGCCGGCCGGCGGCATGCATGTGGTGGGCAGCCTGCGCTCGCGTTTCGCCAGCGTCTGCTCGCCGCTGTGGGATTTCCTGGGCCTGTGCCGCGCGCTGCGCGAAAAACGTCCGGACTGCCTGCAGGTGCGCGACAAGATCGCCAGCGGCGTGCTGGGCCGCGTCATGGCCGCGCTCCTGCGCGTGCCCTTTGTCTACTGGATGTCCTTCCCCATCGTCGAAGGCTTCGAAGTGCGGCGCGACGACATCGCGCGCCAGGAGCGCGGCCTGAAGGGGCGCCTGAAGTGGGCCGCGCACGCGCTGCGCGCTTGGGCTTCGCGCCTGGCAATCTACAAACTGGTGCTGCCGGGCGCACGCCACATCTTCGTGCAAAGCGATGCGATGGCCGACTGGCTGAGCGTCAAGGGCTTCGACCGCGCGCGCATGACGGCGGTGCCGATGGGCGTCGACGCCGCGCTGTTCGACCGTAGTAGCGTCGCGCCCGTTGATGACGCGCGCCTGGACGGGCGCCGGGTGGTGCTCTACCTGGGGCGCATCGCGCAGTCGCGCAAGTCCGACTTCCTGCTCGAGGTCGCCGCCGAGCTGCGCAAGACGATGCCGGAAACCCTGCTGGTGATCGCCGGCGATGCGCCTTCCGATGACGAGATGGCCTGGATGCGGCGCGAAATCTCCGCACGCGGCCTCGACGACCACGTGCTGCTGACCGGCTGGCTGCCCCAGCGCACGGCGCTCGGCTACGCGGTGCGGGCCGAGGTCGGACTGTCGCCGATCCCGCGCGGCACCCTGTTCGACGTCTCCTCGCCGACCAAGCTGGTCGAATACCTGGCGCTGGGCATCCCCAGCGTCGCCAACGACATCCCCGACCAGCGCCTGGTCATCGACGAGAGCAGGGCCGGGCTATGCGTGCCGATGGAAGCGATGGCGTTCGCCGCCGCCACCCTGCAGTTGCTGAACGATGCCGGGCTGGCGCGGCAGTTCGCGATGCGTGGTCCAGCGTACGTTAAGAGCCACCGCACCTATGATATTCTCGGCAGGAATGTTGCAAGAACTTACAAAAAAATCCTGACGGAGTAAGCCTCGACGATGTGGACCCATTCGCTCAAGTTCTCCCTGCGTTCGCTCGGGCGTGAGCTGGTCCGTAACCTGTGGGGACGCCTGTTCGTCTATCCGCTTCTCGCCAGGAACGAGCGCTCGCGCGAGACCTTGGCCCGCTATGTGGCGCAGCGCGCCGCGAAGGCCGGCGTCGCGCTCGACGGTGACCCGTTCACCCTGCCGCGCGTGGCGCCCGGCACTCCGCTGCTCACCAAGCAGGAGCTGCGCCAGCATCCCGAACGCCTGCTGCGCCCGCGCCGCTTCGGCTCCCTGATCCGCACCACCATCAAGACCAGCGGCACCTCGGGCACGCCGCTCACCATCGTGCAGTCGCTCGGCAATATGGTGCGTGAGGAAGGCTTCGTCTACCGCCAGTTGCGCTGGATCGGCTGGCGCCAGGGCCAGCCGCGTGCCTGGATCCGCGGCGACATCGTGTGCGCCGACCACCCGCGGGACGAGCGCTACTGGTGCCGCGACTGGGTCGGCAATATGCTGATGATGTCCTCGTATCACCTGTCGAACGACACCATCGGCGCCTACATCGACGCGCTCGAACGATTCGAACCGGTCGTGATCCACGCCTACCCGTCCTCGATCGCGGCGCTGGCCGCCTGGCTGAACGCGCGCGGGCGGCGCTATGCCGGCAAGGCCTTGCGCGGTGTGATGACCTCGTCGGAAACGATGGAGCCGGAGGTGCGCGCGGCGGTCGAGCAGGCCTTCGGCGTACGCGTGTTCGACTGGTACGGCCAGTCCGAGCGGGTGGCCGCGATCGGCACCTGCGAGCACGGCAGCTACCATGTGCTGACCGACTACAGCGGCGTGGCGCTGCTGGAAACGGACAAGCCGGACGCCTGGGAGCTGGTCGGCACCAGCCTGAACAACCTGGCGATGCCGCTGCAGCGCTACCGCACCGGCGACACCGTGGTTCCCGGCGACGAAAGTGAAAACAAGGCGTGCGCCTGCGGCCGCGTCTTCCCGACCATCAAGACCGTGCTGGGACGCCAGGAAAAAGTCATCACCCTGCCGGACGGCCGCATGATCGGGCGCCTGGACCGCATCTTCCAGGGCCACGACCGCCACCTGGTCGAGGGCCAGGTGTCGTACCGCGGCAACGGCCGCTTCGTGCTGCGGGTGGTCGCCGCCGCAGGCTGGAGCGAGGCGGACAGCCGGGCCATGGTCGACAAATTCCTGCTGCGCGTGCCCGGCGTCGAGGTGAGGGTGGAGCAAGTCGCGGCCATTCCACGCGGGCCGCGCGGCAAATTCGAGTTCGTTGTTGTCGAGGAGGAAGGCGAACTGTGCGCACCACGGGAAATTCATGATGTATGATCGAAACATTGCCCGTTTAATAAGAGCGTGAATTTTGTTACAACAGCAAACGACGAAGCAGGGGAGTAAGGCGTGAAAGCGCCGGCACCACGGGTACTGATGGTCGGCACCGCACTGGAAGGCAAGGGCGGGGTGGCGGCAGTCGTCTCTGTGTTGCGCCAGCATGGCTTGTTCGAGCGTGAGCGGGTGCGCTACGTCGCCACCCATCGCGAGGGTTCGAAGGCCGAAAAGGCGAGGGGCGCCCTGTCCGGCTTCTGGAACACCGTGCTGGCCTGCGTGCGCCAGCATCCGGCCGTGGTGCACGTGCATGCGGCCTCGCGCGCCAGCTTCGTGCGCAAGTCGATCGTGCTGCTGATCGCCCGCCTGGCGGGCTGCAAGACCATTTTTCACCTGCATGGCGGCGGCTTTCGCCAGTTCGCGACGGTCGAGGCCGGCGCCTTGATGCGGCGCTGGATCCGCCACACGCTGGAAGCCAGCTCGGTGGTGATCACGCTCTCGAACGGCTGGGCCGAATTCGTGCAGTCGTTCGCGCCGGCGTCGCGGGTCATGGTGCTGCCGAATTCGGTGCCGCTGCCGGCGCCACTGTCGAACGACCGGGAAGAAGCGCAGCGCATCCTGTTCCTGGGCCGGCTCGAAGCGGCCAAGGGCGTGTTCGAACTGCTGGCCGCAGGTGCCCGCCTGGCGCCGCGCTTCCCGGCGCTGCGCCTGGTATTCGGCGGCGAAGGCGATGCCGACGCCATTCGCAAGCGTGCGGCCGAGCTCGGCATTGGCGAACGCATCGAACTGCCCGGCTGGGTCGGTCCGCGCGAGCGCGACGCGCAACTGGCGCGCGCCGCCGTGTTCTGCCTGCCTTCGCATGCGGAAGGCTTGCCGATGTCGATGCTGGAAGCGATGGCATCCGGCACGGCGGTGGTCGCCAGCAGCGTCGGCGGGATCCCGGAAACCATCGTCGACGGCGACAACGGCCTGCTGGTGCCGGCGCGCAACGAGGAAGCGCTGGCAAGAAAGCTGGAACAGGTATTGGGCGACGAGGCCCTGCGCACACGGCTGGCAGGACGTGCGCGTGCAACGATTGAGCAACATTACTCAACCGAGGTGGTGTGCGGAAAACTGTCCGCGCTCTACCGTGAATTGGCGGGGACATAATAATGAGCGAAGCGACAGGGATGACTTGGCTGGTGAACCGTTTGCGCTGCATGTCGATGGCCGAGGTCGGCTACCGGATCCAGCAGGCGGCGGTAAAGGGCGTGGCGAAACGGGTGCGACCGCGCGCCGCGCCGCCCTTGCCCCGCGCTCGCACCTTCAACGTACCCGGCGCCCCGGCGATGAGCGCGGCCGAGCGCGAGCTTCTCCTGGCCGACGCCGACAGCATCTGCGCCGGCCACGTGGTCCTGTTCGCCGAGCGCCGCTTCGACGTCGGCATGCCGCCGCTGTGGAACCGCGATCCGGAAAGCGGCGTCACCGGACCGGCCATCTACGCCGGCGACATCGCCATCACCAACCGCGAACTGGTCGGCGACATCAAGCACGTGTGGGAGCTGAACCGCCACCTGCACCTGGTGCGCCTGGCCCAGGCCTGGGCCGTGACCAACGACGTCGCCTGGCTGCACGCCCTGCACCAGCAGCTGCGCAGCTGGCTCGACCAGTGCCCGCCGCTGACCGGCCCCAACTGGACCAGCTCGCTGGAGATGGGCATCCGGCTGATCAACTGGAGCCTGGTCTGGCAACTGGTCGGCGGCGAAAACGGGAGTGAAAACGGCAGTGGCCTGTTCGCCGGCGAGGACGGCGAGCGCCTGCGCGCCGACTGGCTCGACTCGATCCACGCCCACTGCAGCGCGATCGCGCGTCACCTGTCGCGCCACTCCTCGGCCAACAATCACCTGATCGGCGAACTCGCCGGCCTGTACGTGGGCGCTTCGGTCTGGCCCTGCTGGAAGTCGTCCGGGGCCTGGCTGGAACAGGCCCGGCGCGAACTCGAACACGAGGCCCAGGCCCAGTTCTCGCGCGACGGCGTGAACCGCGAGCAGGCCTTCGCCTACCACATCTTCTCGAGCGAATTCCTGTTCGTCGCCGGCCTGGTCGGCCAGGCCTGCGGCCATCCGTTCTCGCGTGCCTACTGGACCGGCCTGCAGCGCGCGCTGCGCTTCCTGCGCTCGGTGCGCGACGTCGGCGGCAACGTGCCGATGGTGGGCGACGCCGACGACGGCATCGTGTTCCGCCTCGATGCGCCGGGCGGCGACCGCGCGGCCCAGCTGCTGGCCCTGGGTGACGCGGTGCTGCGGCGCCAGGAACCTTCCCACATCGGGGTGCGCTGGCTGCTGCATGCGCTGCCGGGCAAGCGCCCGGAAGCCGATCCGCACGAATCCGAGACCGGCTGGGCGTTCCCGGATGGCGGCTACCTGCTGTTCGGCTCCCACTTCGGCGAAGCCAGGGAAATCAAGGGCATGGTCGACTGCGGCCCGCTGGGCTACCTCGGCATCGCCGCCCACGGCCATGCGGACGCGCTGGCGCTGAACCTGTCGGTCGGCGGCGAGGAATGCCTGGTCGACCCCGGCACCTATTCTTATTGGCAGGAACACAAGTGGCGCGACTACTTCCGCGGCACCTCGGCCCACAACACGGTACGCATCGACGGCCTCGACCAGTCGGTGTCGGGCGGGCGCTTCATGTGGCTGAAGAAGGCCAGGGCCCGCATCGAGCGCATGCCGCAGTCGCCCCACGAATTCGATTTCCGCGGCTCGCACGACGGCTACGAGCGCCTGGCCGATCCGGTGCGCCACATGCGCAGCGTGCGCTTCGACGCCGCCACCTCGAGCCTGGTGGTGCGCGACGAGTTTGCCGCCAAGAAGCACCACCAGGTCGAGCTGTTCTGGCATTTCGCGCCCGGTTTGAGCGTTCGCCTGGACAGCTCCGGCCTGCACGTGCGCGGCAAGCGCTTCGCGCTGCAGATGCATGCGCACGGCGCCGACCTGAAGCTGGAACTGGTGCGCGCCAACGAAAATCCGCCGCTGGGATGGTATTCGCGCTGCTACGAATCGAAGCAGCCTTGCGACGTGCTGAAGATCAGCACCGTATCGTCCGCCGTCCCAGTCGAGTGCAGGTTTACAATAACGTTTTTTTAATACCCCGCAGTCGCAGTACTTGTTTTTATATTAATTACTAGGGAATTGGTTCATGCTTATTTATCTGGTTGCCGGCGCCCGGCCCAACTTCATGAAGATCGCCCCGATCGTCCGTGCCTTGCAGGCACAGACCTCGAGCACGCTGTCGTACAAGATCATCCATACCGGCCAGCACTATGATCGCGAGATGAACGACGTGTTCTTCGAAGAACTCGGCATTCCGCAACCCGACGTCTTCATGGCCGCCGGCGGCGGCAGCCATGCCCAGCAGACCGCCAAGATCATGGTCGGCTTCGAGGAGCTGTGCGTCAACCAGCGTCCGGCTGCCGTGCTGGTGGTGGGCGACGTGAATTCCACGCTGGCCTGCTCGATCGTCGCCAAGAAACTGAACATCCCGGTCGCCCACGTCGAGGCCGGCCTGCGCTCGGGCGACATGACCATGCCCGAAGAAATCAACCGCCTCGTCACCGACAGCATCTCGGACTGGTTCTTCGTCACCGAACCGGCCGCGCTCGAGCACCTGCGCCGCGAAGGCAAGCCGGAATCCGCGGTCCACTACGTCGGCCACGTGATGGTCGACAACGTGCTGTACCAGGCCGACAAGCTGGCCCGTTCCGACACCTCGGCCTTCGACACCAGCGCGTACAAGCAAACGCAACAGGCGCGCAAGGACACGGGCGGACGCTACGGCGTGGTCACGCTGCACCGCCCCAGCAACGTCGACGATGCCGAAGCCTTCACCCGCATCGCCGGCGCGCTCAAGGAAATCTCGAACGAGCTGCCGCTGATCTTCCCGGTGCACCCGCGCACCCGCGCCAACATCGACAAATTCGGCATCGACCTGGGGCCGAACATCACCCTGGCCGGCCCGCAGGCCTACATGGCCTTCCTGAACCTGTGGAAGGATGCCGCCGTGGTGCTGACCGACAGCGGCGGCCTGCAGGAAGAGACCACCGCGCTGGGCGTGCCCTGCGTGACGATCCGCGAGAACACCGAGCGCCCCGTCACCGTCGACGAGGGCTCGAACGTACTGGCCGGGACCGACCCGGCCGCCATCATGCTGGAGGCGCGCAAGGTGTTGCGCGGCGAAGGCAAGCAGGGCCGCCGGCCGCACCTGTGGGACGGCAAGGCGGCGGAACGTATCGTCGAGATCCTCGCAAAGGAACTCAACGTTGAATAAAGGATGAACAGATGAGCGAACGCATCACACTGATGGGGTGCTCCATCGACAACCTGTCGATGGAGGAGACATTGCAGACCATTGAGGGTTTCATCCAGACAGGAAGGCCCCATCAGCATGTGGTGGTGAACGTCGACAAGCTGGTCAAGGCCAGCCGCGATCCGGACCTGCGCCGGATCATCAACGACTGTGCGCTCATCAACGTGGACGGCATGCCGGTCGTGTGGGCTTCGCGCCTGCTCGGCAAGCCGCTCAAGGAAAGGGTCGCCGGCGTCGACCTGTTCGAGGCGCTGATGCGCCGGGCAGGGGAGAAGGGCTGGCGGGTGTTCCTGCTGGGCGCGAAGGAAGAAGTGGTCAGCAAGGTGGCCTCCACCTATCAGCGCAAGTATCCGAGGCTGGTGCTGGCGGGCTACCGCAACGGCTACTGGAAGGGCGAGGCGGAAGAAGCGCAAGTCGTGGAACAGATCCGCGAAGCGCGGCCCGACCTGCTGTTTGTGGCGATCAGTTCGCCGAAAAAAGAGCAGTTCCTCGGCCGCTACCAGGGCGAGATGAGGATTCCGTTCGCGATGGGCGTGGGCGGCACCTTCGACGTGGCGATCGGCCACGTGAAGCGGGCGCCGGTGTGGATGCAGAAGTCGGGCCTGGAATGGTTCTACCGCTTCCTGCAGGAGCCGCGTCGGATGTTCCGCCGCTATTTCATCGAGGACATGGCGTTCGTGTGGTTGCTGATCAAGGAAGCCGCCAGGCGTTCGCCGCAATAACACCAGGCAGGGATACGGCGGCCATAGAAGCCGCCGCATGAATAAAACGAAGACGCCAGCCGGGTGATCAACCCGGTATGGCGACAGGCATAACTTTTACGAAAGCACACATCAATGAAGATTCTGGTTACAGGCGGTATGGGTTATATCGGTTCGCACACCGTGGTCGAGCTGCAGAATGCGGGCCATGAGGTCGTCGTGGTCGACAACCTGTCCAACGCCAACCGTTCCGTGCAGGAGCGGGTGACTCGCATCACGGGGAAGGCTTTCGAGTTCGTCGAGGCCGACATCCGCGACCGCGCGGCGATGGAAGCCGCGTTCGGCGCGCACAAGGTGGACGCCGTGATCCACTTTGCCGGCCTGAAGGCGGTCGGCGAATCGGTGGCGCAGCCGCTGCGCTACTACGACAACAACGTCTCCGGCAGCGTGGTGCTGTTCGAGACCATGGCCAAGTTCGGCTGCAAGACGCTGGTATTCTCGTCGTCGGCCACCGTGTACGGCGACCCGGCCTCGGTGCCGATCCGCGAAGACTTCCCGCTGTCGGCCACCAATCCCTACGGCCGCAGCAAGCTGATGATCGAAGACATCCTGCGCGACCTGTTCAAGGCCGAACCGGACTGGCGCATCGCGCTGCTGCGCTATTTCAACCCGGTGGGCGCCCATGAAAGCGGATTGATCGGCGAGGAGCCGAACGGCATCCCCAACAACCTGGTGCCCTATATCGCCCAGGTGGCCAGCGGCCAGCGCGAGAAGCTGTCCGTGTACGGCGGCGACTACCCGACCCCGGACGGCACCGGCATGCGCGACTATATCCACGTGGTCGACCTGTCGATCGGCCACGTCAAGACCCTCGACAAGCTGGTCCAGGGTCCGGGACTGCATACCTATAACCTCGGCACCGGCAATGGCAATAGCGTGCTGGAAATGATTCACGCCTTCGAGAAGGCCAGTGGCAAGCCGATTCCCTACCAGATCGTAGACCGTCGCCCCGGCGACATCGCGAAATGCTACGCCGACCCGACCCACGCTCGTGAGGAGCTCGGTTGGACGGCGCAGCGTGACATCGCGCAAATGTGCGCCGACTCCTGGCGCTACCAAACTACCCCAAAATGAGCATGAGGACCGAACCATGAAAGCGATGATTCTTGCAGCAGGCAAAGGCACCCGCGTACGTCCGCTGACCTATGACCTGCCGAAACCGATGATCCCCGTGCTGGGCAAGCCGGTCATGGCTTACCTGATCGAACACCTGCGCAAGCACGGCGTAACCGAAATCATGGTCAACGTCAGCCACCTGCACGAAAAGATCGAGGAATACTTTGGCGAGGGCGAGCAATTCAACGTCCAGATCGGCTATTCCTTCGAGGGCTACACGAAGGAAGACGGCGAAGTCGTGGCCGTGCCGATCGGTTCGGCCGGCGGCATGAAGAAGATCCAGGAGTTCGGCGGCTTCTTCGACGACACCACCATCGTCCTGTGCGGCGACGCCCTGATCGACCTCGACCTGAAGGCCGCGCTGCTGGAGCACCGCCAGAAGGGCGCGATGGCCACCGTGATCACCAAGGAAGTGCCGTGGGACAAGGTCTCCAGCTACGGCGTGGTGGTCACCGACAAGGATGGCCGCATTACCCAGTTCCAGGAAAAGCCGAAGCAGGAAGAGGCGCTGTCGAACTTCATCAGCACCGGCATCTACATCTTCGAGCCGGAAGTCATCGACCTGATCCCGTCGGGCGTGGAATTCGACATCGGCTCCCAGCTGTTCCCGCTGCTGGCCGAGAAGGGCATGCCGTTCTACGCCCAGGGCCGTCCGTTCAACTGGCTGGACATCGGCAGCGTCTCCGACTACTGGGAAGTGCTGCAGAACGTGCTGACCGGCGAGGTCAACCACATGGACGTGCCCGGCATCCAGATCGAGCCGGGCCTGTGGGTCGGCCTGAACACCAGCATCGACTGGAACGGCACCACGATCAAGGGCCCGGTCTACATCGGCTCAGGCGTCAAGATCGAGGCCGGCTCCACCATCATCGGCCCGACCTGGATCGGCCATGGCAGCCACATCTGCGAGGGTGCCGAAATCGTCCGCAGCGTGCTTTTCGAATATACTCGCGTGTTAAATGATGTAACGTTGCACGAAATGATAGTCTTCAAGGACTACAGCATCGACCGTGCCGGCGAGATGAAACATTCGTCGGAATACACCTCGGACGAATGGCTGAATGCCCGCGATCGCCGCCGCAGCCGTCGCAAGGACGGCGCGGAAGAGACAGATAACAATTTAGAGAAAATTAGCGCATGAAAATCTATCCAGTCATCCTCTCCGGCGGCGCCGGTACCCGCCTGTGGCCCTTGTCGCGTGCCATGATGCCCAAGCAGCTTTTGCCGCTGGTTAGCGACAAGACCATGCTGCAGGAAACCGCGTTGCGGGTCCGCGGCTGGCCGGGGTTGATGGCA
>NZ_JBKFGF010000064.1:0-5940 GCF_051233485.1 Massilia sp. LXY-6 | reverse complement strand
CAGCTTTTGCCGCTGGTTAGCGACAAGACCATGCTGCAGGAAACCGCGTTGCGGGTCCGCGGCTGGCCGGGGTTGATGGCACCGCTGGTGGTGTGCGGCAACGAGCATCGTTTCCTGGTCGCCGAACAGCTGCGCGAGGTGGGCATCAGCCCGAGCGGCATCCTGCTCGAGCCGGTCGGCCGCAACACGGCCCCGGCCGTGACGGCGGCCGCGCGGCACCTGGTAGCCGAGGATCCGGACGCCATCATGCTGGTGCTGCCGGCCGACCACGTGATCGAGAAGAACGAAGCCTTCCGCCAGGCGGTCGAGCGCGCGTTCAGGCTGGTGCAGGACGGTTCGCTGGCCACCTTCGGCATCGTGCCGAGCGGGCCGGAGACGGGCTACGGCTACATCCGCCGCGGCGAGCCGCTGCCGGGCTGCGATGACTGCTACAAGATCGAGCGCTTCGTCGAGAAGCCGGACCGCAATACCGCCGAAGGCTTCGTCGCCGACGGCGGCTTCTACTGGAACAGCGGCATGTTCATGTTCCGCGCCGACCGTTTCCTGGCCGAGATCGAGCAGCATGCGCCCGCGATCGCCAAGGCGGCGGAGGACGCGATGCACAATGCCTACCGCGACCTCGACTTCTGCCGCCTGGACGAAGCGGCCTTCACGGCCAGCCCGTCGGACTCGATCGACTATGCGGTCATGGAACATACCCGTGACGGCGTGGTGGTGTCGGCCGACATTGGCTGGAGCGACGTCGGTTCGTGGTCGGCCCTGGCCGACGTGCAGCAGGCCGACGCCCACGGCAACGTGCAGCGCGGCGACGTCTACCTGGACGGCGTCAGCAACTCGCTGGTGCGCGCCGAGAGCCGCATCGTGGCCGTGGTCGGGGTGAAAGACCTGGTCGTGGTCGAGACCGCGGACGCGGTGCTGGTGGCGCACAAGGACCAGGTCCAGCGGGTCAAGAACATCGTCGACCACCTGAAGGTCCAGGAGCGCACCGAGCACCTGTACCACACCCGGGTGTACCGTCCGTGGGGCTTCTACGAAGGCATCGACGCGGGCGAGCGTTTCCAGGTCAAGCGTATCTGCGTCAAGCCGGGCGAGAAGCTGTCGCTGCAGATGCACCATCACCGTGCCGAGCACTGGGTGGTCGTGTCGGGCACCGCGCGCGTGACCTGCGGCGACAGCGTCAAGCTGCTGGCCGAGAACGAGTCGACCTACATCCCGATCGGCATGACCCACCGCCTGGAAAACCCGGGCAAGCTGCCGCTGCACCTGATCGAAGTACAGTCGGGCAGCTACCTGGGCGAGGATGACATCGTGCGTTTCGAGGACGTCTACCAACGTGCCTGAGTAAGGCGCATCAGGCTTCGTTCGCCTTACCGCACGCAACTCAACGCCGCTCGCGCGCCAGCGCCGGCGGCGTTTCTCTTTTCCGCGGTTCTACAGTGCGAGCGCCGCCATGCATCGGGCATACAATGCCTCGTCAAGAACAAGAAGGGGAATCCCATGAAAACGATCGTTGCGGCGGGCAGCACGGCGCTTGTTCTGCTGCTGGGCGCCACCGGCACGGCGGCCAAGGCCGCTCCGCCTGTCGCCGGAGCCATCATCGGCGGCTCCAGCCTGCTGGACAATGGGCGCCAGGCCCAGCTCGAACGCTGGCTGGGCGCGGGCGAGTTCAATCTCAACAATGTCTACACGCTGCGTCCGGGCGACACCTCGGCGAACTTCCACCGGGCGGCCGACGGCAAGGGCGCCACCTTCACCCTGATCGAAGTGGCGAACACGGCCGGCCAGACCTTCCTGGTCGGCGGCTACAACCCGCAAGGATGGTCGTCCACCGACGGCTGGCACGAGACCGAGCGCGACTTCCAGCGCACCGCCTTCCTGTTCAACTTCACCACGCCGGCGGTCTACCGCCAGGTCCTGTCCGGTTTCATCCTGCCCAGCCAGGGCCAGCGCCAGACCTTCAACGACATCCTGTTCGGCCCTGTGTTCGGCTCGGGCCCCGACCTGCTCGTGAATGACGACCTCACCAAGGCCCTGTCCTGGCAGCTGAGCTACGGCGATCCGGCCAACGAGGGCAAGAGCATCATCGACGGCAGCCTGGGCGGCCAGGCCGTGAGCGTGAATGCGATGGAAATCTTCGCGATCGCGCCGGTGCCGGAACCGGCGTCGGCGGCGATGCTGCTGGCCGGGGTCGGCGTGCTCGGTGCAGGGGGCCGCTGGCGCCGGCGCAAGCACGGGATAAGCGTGTCGTAAGTTGTCCGCAATACAAGTTGTGGCATGATGAGGGAATGATATCGATCCGACGCTTCCTCCTCATCCTGGCGCTGGCCGCCACCGCGAATGCCCACGCGCAGTTCACCAGCGCCCCCAGCCTGCAGCCGGCGCAGCTGGCCATCGTCATCAACGACGCCGAGCCGAACAGCGTAAAAATCGGCGAGTACTACCGCAAGCGGCGCAACATCCCGAAAAACAATGTGGTGCACGTGAACATCCCGGACAAGCCGCATGAGATCAGCGCCGAACGCTTCCAGGAGCTGAAGGAAGAGATCGACGGCCAGCTCGGTCCCGAGATCCAGGCCGTGCTGATGGTCTGGACCGCGCCCTACAAGGTCGAGTGCAATTCGATCACCAGTGCCTACACCCTGGGCTTCGACGCTTCCCAGTGCGTCAAGACCTGCGCCAGCGGGCGCTCCAGCCCGTATTTCAATTCCCGCTCGACGCGGCCGTATACCGACCTCAAGCTGCGCCTGTCGATGCTGCTGCCGACCGAGTCGGTGGCGGATGCGAAGGCCCTGATCGACCGCGGCGCCTCGGCCGGCTTCCGCATCGTGCCGGCCACCGCCTATTACCTGATCACCTCGGAAACGGCGCGCAACTCGCGCGCCGGTTTCTTCCCGCCGCCGGGCCACATCGAGGCCAGGAAGCTGAGCACCAAGACCATGAAGGCCGATACGCTGGAAGGGGTGAAGGACGTGATGATCTACCAGACCGGCATGGCGCACGTCGACAAGCTGGAGACCCTGCATTTCCTGCCCGGAGCCCTGGCCGACCACCTGACCTCGCTCGGCGGCGATCTGCTGGGGGATGGGCAGATGAGCAGCCTGCGCTGGCTGGAGGCGGGCGCCACCGCCAGCTATGGCTCGGTCAGCGAGCCCTGCAACTACTGGCAGAAATTCCCCAACCCGGCCGTGCTCCTCACGAATTACGTGCAGGGCAACAGTGCGATCGAAGCCTACTGGAAGAGCGTAGCCTGGCCAACCCAGGGCCTGTTCATCGGCGAGCCGCTGGCTGCGCCTTACCGAAAACGGCCGCGCTGACGGCCGTCCCGTCCCGAATCCTGAACGCTGAGCGCGGATCGATGCCCAGCGCGGCGTCCTGGCCGGCTTCGAACCGGACCTGCGGGAAGCCGGCTTCGACAGCGTGCCGGTGCACGGTACCGGGCCGCTGGCCGAGGGAGCGCGCGCGAAACCGAGATCGTCGGCTGGCTGCGCGAGGGAAAGAGCAATGATGAGATGGCGCAGATCCTGGGGATCAGCGCGCTGACCGTCAAGAACCACCTGCGGCGGATCTACCGCCTGCTCGGTGTCGGCAACCGCGCGCACGTATTGGCGCGCTGTCTCGAACTACGCCTGCTGGAAGCCTGAGCGGATGCCAGGCTCCGGCGGGAAAATCAGGAGTTGGTGACGCCCGCTGCCTGGTCGGCGGCGGCGCGGCGCATCGCATCGTAGCGGTAGGCTTCGGCGTTGGCGTCGATGATGCGCAGGCTCTTGCAGCCGTCGGTGGCGCAATCCGGCGCCGGCATGGCGGCGCTGACCTGGGCGGCGCTGCCCGACTGCATGGCCGAGGCGGTCAGGGTCGGCTGGTCGGCCTGGCTGCCGCCGCCGCAGGCGGTGAGGACGATGGCGAGAGCAAGGGCGGAAACGGAACGGATTGCGTGAAGTTTCATGGCGGATAAGGTGCGTTCAACAGATGAGCTATTGTAGGCAGGAAATTTTCCGCAACTCAATATTTTTTTCGTTTATTTAGTGCCAATATTGAGTAAAAACAATCTTTTTGTATGGAAATAAGCGGAGATGAAAGATGATAAGAGGAAATATCCTTGAGGAAATTATTGATATTTTCTGGAAACGTCGTGCCTGTGCGACGTTGAGTGACGGACTTCTATGCAAATTGCATGAAATCTTTCACATGGGCTGACACTTGTGTTAGTGCATCAGCATGTGAAAAACAGGGAAGAAGTGAATGCCGGCGCATCCGCGGATCGGTCCGCGGATGCGCCGGCCGTATGGCGGGGCAGGTCAGGCGCGCCGGCGCGCGCGCGCACCCAGGCCCAGCAGGCCGAAGACCAGCAGCGATGCGGTGGCGGGTTCCGGCACGTTGGTGACGGGCAGGTCGGACAGCGTGATGTTGTCCAGCGCGATTTCGCCGGCGCTGTTGTTCAGGCCACCACATTGACCCTCGGCATTGCAGAGAAACCCGACGATGGCGATTTCGCTGAACTGCATCTGTGCGAAGTCGCCGGCGTCGAATCGCTGGAAGCTGTAGGCGCCATTGGCGTCGGCCGTCAGGTTGAACTGGATGGTGACCGGTTCGCTGCCTTCATTGAAGCCCAACACCTGGATCGCTGCCGGGATGGCCGGGTAGACGACCCCGGGCAGGGGGACGAAGCTGGCGTCGAGCCCGCTGAAGCTGAAGGTCGTTCCCGTGCTCGGGAGAATGTCGACGAAGCCCGAATTGAACAGGTCGAAATAAGTCGATGTATTGCCGGTCGGGCAAATGTTGGGGGCGCAAGCGTTGGCGGCGCTGCCGTTGATGAAGCGCCCGACCTGGACCGTTTCCGGTGGCGCAGCCGCGCCCGGGGCAACGAAGATGACGGTGTAGCCGGCTTCCTGGAGGGAGGTCTGGTTGAGCACCGGGCCCGACTGGCCTTCGAACGTGATGACGGCTGCTTGCGCCGCGCCGGCCGAAGCCAGGGCGAACACGGCGGTACTCAGCATGCGCTTGAGTACACCGCCGCGAAGTGTGGTCCTGATCATATGGTTACCTTTTCGTTGGAAGATGCGCGGGATGCGCGATTGCGGGTACTGCCGTGCTGCCGTGCTGCTGAGCCTACTAAAATTATTATCATGGAGTATATCAATAAAGATAACATTGTGAGCCAGATAACACACAAGAGGACATTCGGCGGTATGTGAAACTTATCGAATAATGTTTTAAAAAATCAAATATTTACAATTTATTTAATTAAAAATCGGGTGCTTGGCCGGTGACTGTAATGCACATCCGCGCACGCTTGACGCTGCCGCAGGCCCGGGCGCATGATGCGTCAATGCGAACACTGATCCTTTTACTACTGGCAGGCTGCGCCGCCTGCAGCACCGGCGCCGCGCCGCAAGCACGGCAGGCGCCGCAATCCCGCGCGCTTGCCACGGACGGGCAGGGTGATACGCTGGCGCGCATCCGCACCCTGGCCGGTACGCCGGGCTGCTCCAGCGACAGCCAGTGCCACGCGCTGGCGCTCGGCGTGCGTGCTTGTGGCGGACCGGAGAGCTACCTGCCCTGGTCGTCGGCGAAGACGGAACAGGCAGAGATCGAGGCCTTGGGCGAGCGCTACAAGGAAGAGCGGCGCGCCGCCAACGCGGCCTCGGGCGCCATGTCGACCTGCCAGTTCTTGCCGGATCCCGGCGCCGTCTGCCGCGCCGGCACCTGCCAGCTGGGCGGGGGCGGGATGCAGGCACGCTGATCGCTCGCTGCGCACATGAAAAAAGCCGCGGGCCCTAAGGCACGCGGCTTTTTGCACTGGGGCTCGCGCCCCAGCCTCGCTTCTTACAGGGTGTAGACAAAATCAAACCTGATGGGTAAGTCTATTCAGTAGCATACGTGCCTCGGCCAACCACACCCAGGCGGCCGAGATATCCAGCTTGCGGTCGTGATGCATGACCG
>NZ_JBKFGF010000063.1:0-49716 GCF_051233485.1 Massilia sp. LXY-6 | reverse complement strand
TCACGTACTAGACGGACTGCGCGCTCCCGGACTTCCGGCGAAAATTTGCTTGGCTTCTTGTTCATAGCTCCATTCTCTCAAGAGTTGGAGCCTCCATCAAATCCGGGGCGGTTCACCCCTCTGCTTAACCCCAGATCAGGATCCGAACGAATCTTTCCGCGTACGTCTCGAGGAGGACCTTGAGGAAATGTGCAGCGACGGCGTGCCCGTCGACGCGATTCTTGTCGGCGGGGACATTGCATACAAGGCCCACTCCGACGAATATGCGGCCGCGAAGGACTGGTTGCTGCGTGTGGCTGACATTTGCTACTGTGACCCGTCACGCATCTTTACAGTGCCCGGGAACCACGACGTCGATTGGACCATCTGTGCGCTGCCTCCTGTTTCCAACGCACAAGATGCCATCGTTGCCAAGAGGACCTTTCATGAACGGGATGCCGCTTTGAGGCGTCAACTGGAATATGCTGAATCCGCACGGCACCTGTACCAGCCGCTTGCCGCGTACAACGACTTCGCCGCGCAGTTCAACTGTAACCTCTTCCATGGCCGTCCCTTCTGGGATGAAACTTTGGAAATCAACGGAGGCGTAAAGCTTCGGATATTTGGACTTAATTCGACTATCGTCTCTGGAGGCGGAGGCCGGGATCGCGAGCCCGGCCACTTATTCTTGGGTGCTACGCAAACTGTATTAAAGCCCGAGCGGGACGTGATAGCACTCGTGCTCTGCCACCACCCGCCGAAATGGTTTTCTGACTCCACCGAGGCAGAGAACACTATCGACGCACGGGCGAAACTCCAATTTTTCGGTCATGAGCACAATCAGCGTTGCACCCGCCCGCCAGAATACATGCGTTTCCACGCTGGAGCCGTGAACCCAGAGCGTGATGCATTAGGGTGGCAACCTGGTTACAACCTTGTCGATCTTCACGTAGAAGGCGAAGGAGCGGCACGAGCGCTCAAAATAGAGGCGCACATGCGGCAATTTCAAGCAGCGCCGGCTGAGCTGTTCATTCCATACCGCGACCCTGCTACAAAGGCGGACGTTTGGCGACATTCGATCAGCATTCCCGCAGGACGGGCCCAAAGAGCGCGGGCAACAACCTCGACCACGTCGGTTCCGGCTGCTGCAGAAAGTCCGGAGGGGGCTCACCAGTATGAGACGAAAGTGGCCGCTGCATTACACGCGGCGTTCGAGGTTTCAGCCAATCTGGACGGCTCTCTGCCACAGTTGGAACAGCTGTCAGAGGTCAAGATGCCGGAACCATCTACGGAAAATCTTGTTTTCCGATTTTGGCAGTTGAGTGCCAAGGATATGCGTGAAATCGCAGTAGGACTTGGGCTTATCAATAAAGCCGACTTGGATTTGCCTCCGCCTCAGCGGTACTACAAGGCGATGGAGGCCGCGAAGGACAAGGGATTGATTGCCGAACTGGCTGGACAGATTCAGAAGCACGAAAAGAACAAATAACGCGAGGGCAAAATTGCAAAATGAGTTCGCTGGCTGGTATTCCAGCCTGTCGTTCAACGACGACGCAAATTACATCGCCAAACGGTGGGCGTCTGTGGAAAAGCTGATTGGGGAAAGCGACGGAAGTGACCTTGAGCTCCTCATACAGATCGCTTTCCGCATCAAAGTGCAGACGGGATCGGCTGAAGTAGCTGCTCTGCGCAGCAAACTATCCGGAGACTTGGGGTCTCCCGGCGATGAAGAATTTGCATTGTTGGCTGCAGCCGCGCTCGCGTACGAGATGAACGCTGACTCCGATGAGGCCGCTTTGGCCGCGACTGCAGTATCCACGGCTTCTTGCGCCGGTCTCAGGCCCGTTAAACAGCCGATGGACTTACTAGGCATCAGCGAAAACGTCTTGCGGCGCATGGCAGAAACATCCCGCCGTCGGCCGGCACTGGAGGCGCAAAAGCCGCCCAAGTCGACCTTGGATCCGAATGAGGTAACCGCGTTTGTAAGCAAGGCTAACGGTGGTGAACATGGTGAGGCCGCGCAGGCCATCGCGACGTCTACGAATAAAATCCTTAGCGGCCTCGCTAAGCGGCAAGCATCGTTCGAAGCCGCCGTCCAGAGATACGTCCTAGTACAAGATGAGGAACTCGACATACTTTGGTGGTTGCTGGGTAATCATTGCAATGACCTTGGCTTGAGTTTCTCGGAGATACCTCCCGAGCAACGCCCGCTGGCAATTGCCCGTGAACTCGCCAGGTTGACCACAGTGCTCCCTGGCCCAAGTGCGGTTACTTCGCTTCTAACACGTGCAGGCGTGTCGGCGGCACCACGTCTTTCCATCGCAGCTGCAGTTCAAGGCATGCCTGCGAAATGGCTCGCCGAGGCATTGGGGCAGTTCTCCATCGGTCAATCTGACCGGTACACGAAGCCGATCCTATTTGCGTTCGTACGTCATCAGGAACTGGAAGGTAATGATGGTTGGATTCAAGGCTGGAGTAAGCTGACGGGCTTAGATCAAGCGACTGAGTTGGGCCCGTTGCAGCTCGCGGAGACTGCCTATCGCGAGTTCGTTCTGGCCAAGCTCGGGTGACAGTCATGGATGTTGTAACGGAGGCATCACCCCATCAGTGCGCCAATCCAGACTGTCAGGTTGCTATGGATGGCCGATGTGTCGAAGGGGTTTCAGACCTCAAGCTATGCCCTCATTATGGCCGAGCTGTCCTGATTATTGAAGATACAAAGTCAGAGAGCGCTGCAGCCGTGAGCCGTGGATTAAGGCTGCCTGATGCCGATGCACTGTCCGTTACCGGGGCCCAGACAGTTCTCAGAAACCAGGCTTGTAGCGTGATTGCCATCATTGGGCCTCATGAGTCGGGAAAGACTAGTCTGATCGGTGGTATCTATGACCTGCTTCAGTACGGGCCTGTGGGCGGATACGTCTTTGCTGGGTCTACAACGCTACATTCATTCGAGCGCGCGTGTCACGATTCCCGTACCGCCTCGAACCGCGAAGAACCTCATATGGAGCGCACGGCAACAGGGGAAGCAACCTACTTCCATCTTGATCTTGTGCAGGCGAAAGGTCGGAGTAAGCGTGCCGCCCTGTTCGCAAATCGCGCTGGCGAAGATTATATGGACACACACAGCGATCCTGACCTAGCAAAGAGCTTTGTAGAATTACGTCGATCCGACACACTGACCTTGCTGGCCGATGGAGTCAAATTATTGGACGATAGAGAGCGCCATCTAGTCCGTGAGGACATCTGCCAGAGCATTCGAGCTTTCCACGAGGCGGGACAGACCCGGACATGGCAGCGTCTAGCTGTCGTGTTGACGAAGGTCGACGCTGTTCGCCAGAATCAGGAAAAGTGTCAGCGCGTTTTACGTCACTTCGACAGTATCGTGATGGACGTCCGCGAGCAATTCTCGAATGATTTCGTGGAGATTCAAGCATTCCAAGTGGCTGCTTCGCCGAAGAATGAAATGGCAGAGCGAGGTGAAGGTATGGTTGAGCTCTTGAGCTATTGGATGTCTGCTCCCGGTTGCGGCCACGTTAAGGTGGGCCCTATGATCACAGTACCTCTACGCTCCTTCGGGCGCTTGCGCCCGACAATATCGGGAGGCCTTGATGAATAATGAGGCTGTTGTCGTATTAGGACTGCCAGCATCTGGGAAAACAACTTTCCTTGCTGCTCTGTGGCATCTTTTGTCTGCGCGGAAAGTGCCTTCAAGACTAAGTCTCGTCAAGCTGAAAGCAATGGAAGCTGAGCATCTTAAAGAAATCACTACTCGTTGGCTACACGCAAGGAAGCAGGAGCGGACGTTCCAATCCAAGAACCGGACAGCGGTAATCTCGTTGAAGACGACAGAGGGCCAAGAATGTCACCTTTCATTTCCGGATATTGCCGGTGAAGCGTTCGCTCAGATTTGGGAGTCTCGTGAGTGTGATACTGATGTAGTAGACGCGCTCAAGGCCCAAGGAGTAATGTTGTTTATTCATTCAAGCAACATCAACTACCCAGGCTGGATTTCGGACGACACGAGGCTCAGCAAGCAACTGGGCATCACTCGTAAGCCCGGAGAACCAATTCCATGGGAAGCCCGATTTGCTCCAACTCAGGTGCAATTAGTTGACCTGCTGCGTTGCCTTCAGGAAGGCCCACTAAATGTTGGTCCACGAAAACTTGCGGTGATTCTTTCTGCTTGGGACTTGGCGGAAGGTGAAGAAAAAACTCCCGAGAAGTACCTTGAGGCGCACTTGCCGCTGCTGCATCAGTATTTAAATTATGGGCTGAACGCGTCTTGGCAATTCAAGATCTATGGAGTGAGCGCCCAAGGTGGTGAATACGATGGCGATAAAGATGAACCCTGTGCTGATGCTCAACGCATGAGGGACCTCGACGTGCCATCTCATCGTATTAAAGTTGAAGCTAGCGGTTCGTCTTCCAACGATCTGACTGAACCACTTTTTTGGCTCTTAGGTTAGGGTCATCTGTGCAGCTAAAAGTTCATCAGGCGCTACATGGCTACTCAGATGGTCATCGTCAACTAGCTTGCTCCGCAAGGGTTGGTCCTAAAGATACACGGCTAATGCTTGTGATGAGCGATGTCTCTGGCCCAGGAGTCGCGCAGAGTGGTCTGGCATACCTAACTGGATACCCATTACAGGAGTCCGGCTTTTACGCGCTGTCGAAGACGTGGCCAGCGCCTGAAATGCCACGACCGGGCTGTGTGTGGACCCACACATATTAATTGGTTTTACAGACTTAGCGGCCTTGGGTGCGCCTTCCTTGCTCGCGAGCCTCTTTCAGCGGCCCTCACTCGGGGATTTGGAGGTGTTTGGCCGTGAGGTGACCGCCGACATATCGTCACGCATTCAACGTCCGTTTGCCCCAAATGAAAAGAAGTGGTTTGCGATGCTTGCTACAGGTTTATACGAGCATCCAACAGAGCAAATTTGGGCGCGGCGCGCTCCAGGAGTAGATGCTGAAGATGTGATGCTTCGTTTATGGGATCAGCAGTGGCCTCGATTGCGGCGTTCATTCAAATTCTGCACGCTTACTACCAGAGATCGTTCGCAGGAGCCTATCCAGTTTGATCTCCAACTTACTCACGGCGGTGAACAGAGCGTACGGCTTCGTTTCGCTTCAACAATGGATGGCTTCGAAGCCACTACGACTTCTGAAGGGCTATGGCTCGAGAGTTTGGTACGCGACGCTAATGAACCGCATCAGACATCACTTCGTCCGATGCTTCGCGAACTTGGTCTTGATATGCTCGGCGGTCGTGAAACTATGAAGCCAGTTTGCGCGCTGCATGCTGCCTTTGATGCACCTGTTCAGCTTGGCCTGCCGCTGGCAATAGACATGGTTCAGTCTGTGCCGCCGCTATCAAACTCAGAGCTAGCCAAGACAATGGTAGTTCGCTATGCGCTGGGTGTTAAAGATATTTTACCTGACGAGTCATTGACATTTGTTCTCGAGCATCTTGATGTGCTCTCGAATGAGGAGCTATTTGCTTACGCAGATGTCTTAGCCCAAGCCCTGTGGAAAAGGAGCCCACGAGCCTTTATCCAATTTAGCCATGATGGAAGCGAGCAGCTTCGAGTAGCAACCCGGGCCGGAGCGAAATCAATAGCACGGAGTGCAGTGATCGAAGTATTGTCGCAAGTCGCCGACCTTGTCGAACCTTTACTGGATATCTGGCCACAACTCGCCACTGAGCGCCAGTTTTGGGCTTCTACACAGGCGTGGCCGTCGACTATCGCAATCAAGGAGCGAAACCTTCTGAGCATTGACGTCCTGCGCGCAATGGTATTAGGGTTACGCGAGGAAGGGGCGATCAATTCCGCCCTCCATATAGCTCGTGTGCCGTTTGCCTTGACGTGTGTGCAGGAGCTATTGAACGAAAACGGCAAGCATGAGATATCTCAGTTGCAGCGATGGGTACGCTTCGCTTGCAATAATTCTGAGGGAGTTGCGGAATTCCTGGCGCAAGTGTCGGCTCCAGCCCAAGAGATTTTGCAACTAATTGCCGGTGTAATGCTTCCCGACGCGATTCCTAACGATCGCGGTGCGGACCCTTGGCTATTGGCACTGACGGCGCAACGAGCAAGTGAAGGAAGATTGCCGGCGGACCTTTGTGTATACGGGTTCCGTAGAGCGTTAGGCTGGCGATCTAGAAGCGTCGAGCAATTGCTCGTACTTACGTTCGAACCGCTGCATAATGCGGCATTGCACAGTGCAGTGCCTCAGGAATCTTGGAATCTTCTTGAGGGCGCTTTACCTTGGGTATCGTCCAGCAAGAAAAAGGACGTCGCCCGCCGTCTTAGGCAGGCAGTGGCCAAGAAGTGCGTTGACGAGCGTATATCGCCAGAGGGCTTTTTTTCACTAACATCTACCGAGTCTTTGCTTATAAGTTTATTCGATGAAGTATGGGAGGTGTGGGGCGGCTGTAATTATCTGCGACAATTGGAAGATGCTCTTCAAAGTTCAGCTCCAAAGTCTGTTCTTCACCGATTGATCCGTAACTATGTTAAGCAGCGTTCAAAGTTTTGGTGAAGTGCCGGCCGATGCTTCTATTTCACATTTGCTACAAGCTTATTTTATAGAGACCGCCGGGTATGTTGCCTAAACAGGGCGTGAACTTTAGATGATCCGTGAATCGGTAGATAATCAGGTGCATAATCTTAGAAGCAATGTTTCAGCCGCAAGGTTGTGAAATTTAGCCTTAACCGAAAGGCGATACTAGGCCCTAATCTGCCATGCAAATATCTCTTAGGAGGGGATTTTTCCTACTATAAATGGCGGACCTGGCTTTTCCGTGCGGCTCAGCATAATAGGGCTGCTAGACTGAGAAAATGCAGATTATTGCAATAAGCGGAGGTTGATTCCGTGCATAATAATTACGCCGTAAGGTTAATCTAAATCCTTGTTATTATGATGGTGGGTAGGCGCACTCTCTTTGTTGCTTGTAAAATTTAGTAGAAAAATACCTAAGGCCCGGTTTAAAGCGAACAGAGGTTGTTGACTGATTTAATAATTATTATCCATAACTTGCTGTCAACTGGACAGTCTTTGTCCTATACGATTCTTGACGTAATCGATTTGAGCGTTAAACGATTACTTTAACAAATTGTGAACATCCGCAATGGGCCGAAGCAGGCTTTGGTAAAAACCTTGCTGCATCTGTACTGACAACCGGTTCTCAGGGAGAAGCTAAATGGCCCAGTGGGCACCCTGGTGGGTAGCCTGAGAAAAATGTCTCCATTTTCATAGACAAACTACTGCTGACACCGCTTCCGCCATTGGGTTGCCTAACCCTCTTTGAATTTAAAGTAGTTTTTTGCGTCCTGTTCAGAGGCGACAAAAAGGCTACAAGTTGGTCCTGTAGAGCTACAGCCTATGCTGTGGCTTTTTTTCTTCCGATATGCGCCGGGGTAACGCTTTCATTGCGACGGCTTTTTTTGCTTGTGTATATCGTATGTATAGACGTACATGTAACCAACATCTCCCGCCCGGTTATTGTGGTTTCTGATCAGACCTCTATCCGGGCACCTCGGCCTTGCGCTGACTTGCTCAGCGATTGCTTCTATCCCCAAGTCTCCCAAGGTTTCGTGTCGGAAAAACTTACACTTCTGGTAAGTTCCGGCAGTAGACATCCACTAAGTCATTGATAAATAGAAATTTATTTTAATGGCACAAGTGTTGCTAACTATGCAGTCGCTTCCTTAAACACACTGGGGATATTATGAAAATGTTAGCGGCAGTAGCGAGTGTTGTAATGCTTTATGGGGCGGTCGTAACTCAGAGCAAGGCGGATGCGATTTACAAATGGCATGGTGACCCTGCATCTCCTAACCCATCCGCGATGTCGCTGACTCTCGTGATTTCAGACGATGCCGTTAAAGCAGGGCATGTTGACTTCACATATTATGGAACAAGTCCCGTCAACCTTCGTGCATCATCTACTGATGTGCAAGAGTTATGGTTATCGTGGTCGGATGGGGGGTTCGGAGCTTCATTCGGGTTTAATTATGAATTTCAACAAAGCGGGCCAATCGTAATTGGAGTTCATTTGAACTTATTGCCATCCGGGTACGCTGCTGGTGGGATTGGTTTGGGCGAAGGCTACACTGACCTTAGTGTTGTGTTGGTAAGCAATGCTTCCGGACTGTTTACCACCCAACAGATTGCCGACGGGGACTGGGCACTTAATCCTTCTAACTGTGGTCCAAATTCAGAATATGGGTGTCCGCCGCTGCCGACTGGCACTATCCAAAAGGTGGGTCATGTTCCAGAGCCTGGAAGTCTCGCGTTGATGGGTTTGGGATTAATCGGTTTTAGGCGATTCACGCGTCGTAGGGCTTTGGTCACACCACGATGACCCCGCCAGTCCGGCCGGGACAGCGGAATACTTCGCTCGGCTCGACCGCTGGCAGGGACCGGGGAACGCCGAGTGTCGCAGGAATCTGGAGCGCGCATATCGGCAGCGCAGCGGGGTGCGTCTGGTGGTCGCCAGCACGCATGAGATCGAGTATGTCGAATCCGGTAAGGACGCCAGCAAGGTCAAGAAATCGTTCGATCCGCGCATGGACCTGATCGGCGAGCTCGTGCTGTTGGAGGGAGAAGGCTACAGGTTCCGTTTTCGGCGGGCTGCTGCAAGGGCATGAGGCAACGGTGTCGTAGACGCCATGACTCAGCTTGCGGTTTCTTTCGTTGCGCGAGCCCTGCTCATCGCGTTGAGATCGTTAGCGGACGCTTTTACAGAAGCAAGCGACGGCTCAGTCCGGCCATTGCTCGCCTCGGATATCGTCGGTTCGAGGACCATCGCCCGGATCGCATCCGCCCTGGGCTTCTCGCGTGACTGAAACCTGAGCGTCCGGATTCCCGCCTGCTGGAGCCGTGCATCGCGCAGTTGATCCTTGGCGCGCGAATGCGTTTTGTCGTCCAGTTCGACCACGGCGACAAGCTCGCAGCTCCTGGTGCAAACGACGTAATCGACGCGCTGCTGGGCGATCCGCAGTCTGTCGCTATGCGCGATTTTCTTGTCGCCGCTTGCTGTATCGAGCAAGGCCGACATGGCGACCTGAGGAAAAATGTAATACTCGGGAAGCGCAACGACGAGCCTGCCGAAAAATTCCGCCTCGTTATCGGTCATTAACTTGCGCCGCTTGTATGTCCCGGTCCGGGCTTTGCCTTTCGTATTCTTCGACAGCGCTACAACGAAGCATGCCAGTATGACCAGGATGAAGAAGGGGAGAAAGATGTTCATGTCAGTGAGTTCAATTGATAATCGGCTGGGACAGGGCGCTGCCGGCCTCTGTCCGGTTGCGGCTGCTGGCGTTGGAAGGCTCCCAGGGCCGCAAGCCCTGATCCTTGCTCAACCTGATGCGATGCAGCTTCATCGCGTCGATGACGTCCGCCGGGTCGGGACTGGTCACTAGAATCGGCAAGGTCTGCGAAGCTTCAAGGAAGAATTGTCGACGCCTGCCCTCGCTTTCGCTCAGGAATGCGTCGTTCCACCAGCTGCTGATGGTATCGCTGGCGCGCTCCAGCGCTGTCTGGGTGACCAGGCGGTTCGACTTCTGGATGTTGATCTGTCGCCCTGCCGGCATCAGGTTCCATGCGTCTCCACAGGGCCATGCTGCGAAGGGGAAGCAGTGGTCCACGTCGTACTCGTCGCGCAGGCGAGCGCCCGACCAGACGCAGTACACCGGCTTGCCGGCGGCGCGGATACGTTCGACTGCCGCCCTGGCGAAACTGGTGTCTCGCGCAGGATCCACCCAGGCGAGCAGTGAGTACGCAAGTGTGCGAACGTCTGCTCTCCCGTCGGCGCTATACGATTCGATCAGCCTGACCCACTCCGACACCAGCACGGGCTCGATCCATACGTTGTAATGGGTCAGCGCCTGCCAGATCTCGAGCGGGATGCGGAACTCGCCGAGGCTCCACAAAAAGGCATCATCGATTTGCAGTTGAGTGGGCGTGGAGATCATTCTGCGCCGCGTGAGCTCGAAGATGGGCTTGTCGCTGGACGGCCAGCGCAGGTAAGTCGCGGGCATGTTGCGTATCACTTGCGAGATCTCCGAAAGACTTCGGTGCAGGTGCTTTGCGGTTTGTCCGCTGAACATGGAACCGACTCGCAGCTCGACGGCGGTGACAGGTCTGAGAGCAAGGAAACTGTCTGTGACGAAACCAGGACCGGTTCCGAAGCGTGACACAGGCATTTGCGGCAGCGCGTTGTCGATCAGCGGCTTGTACATGCGCATCCAGAAGAGCGATACCAGGCCCAGTGGAACGACCACGGAGTCCGCCTCATAGCGGGCCAAGCCGGCCGCGGTATCGGCGATCCGGGCCAGTACGCGGAGGAGCGCGATCTTGTAAGTCGACGACTTCTCGTCGACCAGGATCAGATGCCGCAGCAAGGGCAGGGCGCCAAGACCGTCATCGGGAAGTCCCAGCACGACGTTCGTCCACGACACCTCGCTCCGGCCAAGCTTGTCGTCGCTGTCGGTCGTGTGAACAACGCGTAGCCCGAACTGCTGGGCAAGGCTCGACAGTTCCGGCAGTGAGACCTCATACATGGCGCGCTCGGTGTCGGGTGTGCCGAGCCGGAGGCTGATCGCTATGCGTCCTTTCGGCGCCAGCAGCGTTGCCAGCTTTCTCAAGGAGCGCTGGCGCGCTGCCGGCGGAATGTGCATCCAGACGGCGGACAAGAGGATGAAATCAACACTCAGGCCAAGGCGTCGAACGTTAGCGAGGTCTGGCAGGCTGTCGGAGATCCAGTGAATCCGGCTTGATGGATGGAGCTTGCGCGCATGGGCAAGCATGGCCTCCGACGGCTCGACGGCAAGCACGTCGTACCCATTCGCTGCGAACCAGGCCGCGTCACGGCCGGAGCCCGCGCCAACGTCGAGGACTGTTGCGCCGGGTGGTGGCAGAAGGTCGAGGAGTCCGCCGTGCACCTCTTGAAAGGACAGCGACTCATACTGTTCGACCAGTCGAGCCGCGTGCCGTTCGTAGTGAGGGATGGTCGCCATCGACTTTTGTTCATTATTTTTTAGATACTTTGTATTGTAATATGGAAACGTCGGTGAATGAGCTTATTGTTGTGGAAGAAAGTGCCGGGCAGCTGAGGGTGATGGCGCTTTTTATCCATGCCGCAGAGATAGCGAGCAGTTCCTACTTCACCTGATTCAACACTTCCAACACTGCGTCAACAACGGCCTCCGGCTTATCGGCGTGGATCACATGGCTGGCACCCGGCACCACGCGCTGCTGGCCGCGCGTCGACAAGGCGGCGGTCTCTTTTTGAATAGCGGCGTTCTCGTCTTCCATCGCCTTGTTCAAGGCGCTCTGCGGCTTTCCCGGTACGGCATAAGGGCTCACGCCGCGCGTCAGCACCACCACCGGCAGATCGCCGAACGGCCGGCGCAGCTTGCGCAGCTGCTCGTCGCTGACTTTGATGGCATCCCATTCGTCGACGCTGGTGCGCCAGTAGGCAGGTTTGGCCGTCGCCAACGTCACGGCGGCCCCCAGGGTGGGGCCATACACTTCCGCCGGGTTGCCGATGCAATTCATCCGTTCTTGGCTGCCAGGCTTCATGCCTTTTTGGGCGGCGGCCATGCAGTACTTGTTCTGCTCCGTGACCATCGCATAGACCTTGTTGAGATTGCCCTGGCTGGCCCTATCCAGGCGGCTGGTTTCATCCTCGTGTTGCGGTTCGACGAGCACCAATCCCTTGGCCTCCGCAGGGTAGCGATAGGCATAGACCTGCACGTTCGCGCCGCCCAGCGAATTGCCGACCATGACATATGGTGGCTTGATGCCCGCGCCAGCCAAGAGCTTATGCAAATCTTCCGCCACGTTCTCCGACGTATTCGGGCGCTTTGCGGGGTCGCTGAATCCGAGACCGGCGCGGTCGAACACGCAGGCGCGCGTGTGCCCGGCGACGAGAGGCTGCACTCTGAACCAGTTCCAGCCCGCCTCGCCGGATGGCGCGTCGAATACCACCGTGGTGGCGCCTTGGCCGCTGCAATACAGGTTCATCTTGCGGCCACCGATATCGACAAGCTGGTGTGGCTTGGCAAATGCGTCGGCGGTCGCCCACTGCGCCGCTGGTGCGGCCAATAAGGAGGGTGAAGCTCCGCCGACCAATGCCAGCATTGCCAGTCCAGTCAAGCCTTTACTCATCGGGTAAATCCTTTATAGAAGTGAAGCTACGCGCAGAAATTGGATCGGCGACCGGGGCGGCTTGGCCATCAGTGCAAAGCAGGGATTTCTACAGCAGGCCCCGGCCATGGTCAGGTCGTCGAACATTCAAACACATCGTAGTTCCGCCATCGTTCCTGCAAACGGAAGCCTTCCAGTCCCGTAATCCACTGTTGTTCCGGGAGGTACAAGTAGATAAGAATAATTCTGCGCGGCTCCGCGGTGGCGGATCTCACGATGTTTTCCAGGACCTTGTCCAGCACCGGTTTTGTGAACGGATTGAAGAAGTAAAGCACGAGGTCCCCCGAGGGAAGTGCGAACTGCGTTGCGTCGGCGTGCACTGCCTCCACCTCGCCGGCCAGGCGGGAACCATAGCGCTTGATATTGTCCTCTGCCGTGCGGTGAAGGTCTTCGCTGAATTCCACGCCAATGACTTGCCTGAAGGGCAGCTCACTTGCAACCAGGAGCGTGCGCCCCTTGCCGGATCCAAAGTCGACGAAGGAAAACGTCGGATAATGCAGCTTGAGTCGCTTGAGCAAACGTCTCAGCGAGTAGACGGGGGAGGGCTGATAGCGTTCGCCGTGCCGCTTGTTTTCGCTGCTAATGTCCAGTTCCCGAAGTTCCGCGAACGTTTTCGTATCCGTGCCGTGGCGTTTGTCGAATGAAAATGCACTGTACTTTTCCAGGAGTTGATTGGGCGCCAGGCGCCACCAAGAAGTCCGTGCGGAGTTGAACATGGCCTGATCCGATGGTGATGGAACGGTTCGGTTTGGTCATCCGGCCGAAAAGAAAAAAGCCCGCCAGAGATTGCGGGCAAAAGAGAAATCGCGCTGTAGGCGAGTTTCACTCCGGAATTACGAACCAGTTTATCTTATGCGTAGACATCAAAGTCTAACCAAAAGTAACAAGCATTATGCTAATCGTCGGCTGAAGGCCCGCCTCACCCCCGCGCCAACCCCGGCAAGCGATCGAACCACGGCTGCGCCTGTTCGAGCTGATGCGCCAGCTGGAGCAATTTGTCCTCGCTCCCGAACGGACCGACGAATTGCACCCCCAGCGGCAAGCCGTCCGGCGTCCAGTACAGCGGCACGCTCATCGACGGTGTTCCGGTCAGATTCGACAGCTGGGTGAACGGCACATAGCGCAGGTTATCCGTCGCGATCTTCTGCACGGTCGAATCGAGCAAGCCGAGCCGCGCCAGCACGCCCAGCACGCCGGTCCCGTGCAAAAAGCCCAGCAGGCCCTTTTCGGCACCGGACGGATCGCCGGTACCATGCGTGATCGGCGGCGCAGCCAGGGTCGGCGTCAACAGCAGGTCGTACTGCGCGTGGAAAGCGGCAAGCGCGCGCGAGAACGCGTTCCACCGGTTCAGCTGCGTGGTCAGCTCCACCGCCGATACGCTCGACCCCAGCGTGACGAGAATCCGGTTCATCAGCTCCAGGTCACGTTCCCGGGCTCCCAGCGCCTTGGCGCGCGACACCGCAGCCGGAATCTGTCCGAAGTACATGTGCAGATAGCTCTGCGCCAGCGCAGCCCCGTCGATCTGCGGCGCGGCCTCCTCGACGTGGTGGCCGAGGCTATCGAGCAATCGTGCAGCCTGCTCGACCGCGCGTACCGCTTCCGGATGCACCTCGGTCCCGATCGGCGACAGGGACGTGAAGCCGATCCGCAGCCGCCCCGGCTCGCGCAGCATCGCCTGCGCGTAGGGCTCGGATGGCGGCGCGATCACGAACGGATCGCCCGGTTCCGCGCCCTGCAGCACATCCAGCGCCAAGGCCGAATCGCGCACGCTGCGCGAGATCACGCCTTCGCTGGAGGCCCCGAACCAGACCTCGCCGATGCCCGGCCCGGACGACACCCGGCCCCGCGATGGACGCAGGGAGAACAAGCCGCAGCAGGCCGCCGGGATGCGCAGCGAGCCGCCGCCGTCGTTTCCGGCCGCCATCGGCACGATGCCGGCGGCGACCGCCGCCGCCGCGCCGCCGCTCGAGCCGCCCGGCGTGCGCGCCAGGTCCCAGGGGTTGTTCGTGCGGCCGAACAGCTCCGGATCGGTGACGGCGCGGATCGCGAACTCGGGCAGGTTGGTCTTGCCGAAGATGACCAGGCCCGCTTTCAGGTAGCGCTCGACCACGTGCGCGTGACGCGCGGAGACGATGCCCGCCATCGAGCGGCTGCCATAGCTGGTCGGCAGGCCGGCGTAATCCTGCACGCCATCCTTGATCAGGAAGGGCACGCCGCCGAACGGGCCAGTCAGCGGGCCGGACAGCTGCGATCGCGCCTGGTCCTCCATCAGCCGCACGATGGCGTTCACGCTGCCGTGCACGCGCCGGTGCTGGGCCAGCGCCAGGTCCAGCAGTTCGCCGGCACGGACCTCGCTGCGCGCCACGTGCTGGGCGAGGGCGGTGGCGTCGCTGGCAAGGTAGTCGGCAAGCTGCATGGGGTTCCTTATGTTAATGCGGTGTAATTTGACACCACATATTGTCATAAAAGAAACCCTGCCGCAATGCCTACAGGCTCTGCTCCCACACCAGCCGCCAGACGGTCCGCGTGCGGTGCACGACCGTCATGGCAAGGTCCGGATCGCCTGAATACGTACTGCGCTCGACATAGTTCCGATGCAGCAGATCAGTCACCGATAAGCGTAATCTCGAGCGAGCGTCGCGCTTCCACACCGCGTAGAGGTCGAGCTGGCGCTTGGCGCCGCCGTAGTCGGCCGCCTGCGGGCTGCGGCGCGCGGCGTAGCCGCCGCGATGGCTGTAGGTGCCGCCCATCTCGAGCGACTGTCCCGGCGCCGCGTAGTCCAGGCCGAGGCTGCCGCTCCAGGAAGGCTGGCCGGCGATGCGGTTGTCCGGCCCCGCCACCGCGTCCAGCCGCGACCAGTTGCGCGCCAGGTTCACGCGTCCGGCCACGGCGCCGCGCCGGCTCTTGGCTTCGAACTCCAGTCCGCGCACCGAGGCCGCGCCGAGGTTGTCGGGCATGACGATCCACACGCCGTTCTGCTGGAACACGCGGTCCAGCGTGATGTCGCGGATGCGCTTGGCGAAGGCGCTGACGCTGAGCATGTCGTCCTTCCCCACATAGTGTTCCCAGGCCAGGTCGGCGCCGAGCGCCAGTTCGGGGCGCAGGTTCGGATTGCCCTGCTGGTCCGGGTTGGTGGCGCTGTTGCCGTTGTCGACCGTGTAGCGGCGCGGCATCAGCTGGACGATCTGCGGCGCCTTGTACGTGCGGCTGAGGGCGAAGCGGAACTGGTCGCCCTTGTTCTCGGGTCCGCCGGGCTTGAACAAGGTCTGGAAGATCGGGCTCCACACGCCCGAGTCGACGTCGACCGGCGCGTGCGCGTTGCCTTCGCCGGTCGTATGCAGGTCTTCGCGGCGCAGGCCCAGGTAGGCCGACCAGGCCTCGTTCAGCTCCCACTCGTCCTGGATCCAGAAGGCGCTGCGCTCTACCCGCGCCTGATAGTCCTCGTCGCTGTCCAGCAGCGGACGGCCGCCGGCGTCGAACTGGTGCTCGCGCCGGTATTCGTCGCGCCGCTTGCGGCCCAGCTCCCAGCCCAGCGCCAGCGCATGGGTCTTGAAGAGCGGCCGCCGGTAGCTGCCGTTGAAGTTCAGCTCGCGCTCGGAGGGGCCGGACGCCACCCGGTGCGTCGCGAGCAAAACATCGCCCGTCGTCATGCCGCGGTAGACGAAATCGGCATCGCGCTTGATCGCATAGCCGGACAGCTTGGCGCTCAGGCGCGCGCCTTCGTCCAGCCTGCGGGTCCAGGACAGGTCCGCATACCCCTGGGCCACGTGGGCACGGTAGCTGTGGTACCCGTGCGGAAAGCTGGTCGGGGCGCCGATGGCCACGTCTTCCAGTTCGCTCTTGGCGTTGTCGACGCGCTGCCAGCGCACATAGCTCTGCGACGACAGCGTATCGCGCTGGCCCGGCTGCCAGTCCAGGCGCGGCGCCAGCTCCAGCGAGTCGTTGACCTGATGGTCGTCGTAGGCCGTATGGCGCAGCAGAGCAGGGGCGCGGCCTTCCTCGGTCGCGACGCCGGCGTAGGTCTTGTCGTTGCGCTTGACGGTCGCGGCGAAGGTATAGCCGAGCGCGCCGGTGCGGCCCGAGCGCTGGGCCGTCAGGCTGGGCGAGGTATGGCCGGCATCCAGCATCGCGCCGGCCTTCAACTCGGCCTGCGGCGCGGCGCTCTTGCCGGCCTTGCGCAGGACGATGTTGATGGCGCCCGCCACCGCCTGGCCGCTGGTCTCGGCCGTGGGCGCGCGCAGGATCTCGATGCGCTCGACCAGCTCGGGGTCGATCGCCTCCAGCGAAAAGCCGCCGGGGGCGGGCAGGCCGTTCAGGAGGATCGCCACGTAGCCTGCGCCCAGCCCGCGCATGCGGATCGCCGGCTTGCCGGGCGCGCCGTCGATGCTGATGCCGGGCTGGCGCTTGAGCACGTCGAGCAGGCTGGAATCGCCCTGGCGCAGGATCTCGTCGCGGGTGACGACGATGGCGGTAGTGGTCGATTGCGCGCGCTGGTCGAGGGCGCCGGCGCTGATCGTCACCTGCTGGATAGCCTGGGATTGCGCGTGCGCGCAAGCGGGAACCGCTAACAGGAACGCCGCGCAGAGGTCGGCTCGTGAAGTCTTCATCGGATCGAAAAGTTTCTAAAAAGAGAAAAGAGTATGCGATCCGCCTCCCGCCGCCTGCAAGCGTCGTGGGACGAATCCCCGGCTGCCGGTGACGGCAGGATTTCGCTTGACTTGTTTTCATGTGTAAGGAATTATTGACACGTGAAAGACGAAACCAAGAACATCGACGGCGACCGCCTGCTGGCCATGCTGGCGGCGCTCGCGAATCCGCACCGGCTGCGCATCGTCGCCGCGCTCGCGACGGGCGGGCGCAACTACGTGAGCCAGCTGGCGCGCGATATCGGCCTGAGCCGTCCGCTGTTGCACCTGCACCTGCAGAAGCTGGCGGAGGCCGGGCTAGTCACCAGCAAACTGGAGCTGTCGGCGGACGGCAAGGCACTGAACTATTTCGAAGTGGCGGATTTCGCGCTGCCGCTGGCCCCCGGCCTCATCGCCGAAGCGGTGAAGACCCTGAACAACAAGGAAGAGTAGAGGTTGCCATGTCCACAAGCGTTTATCTGCTGACCATTTGCCTGCCGCTCGCCACCGTGCTGCTGGTCTTCGGCATGAAGTACTTCGCCGCCGTGCAGCAGGCGAGAAGCAGGCTCGCGCAGGACGAGGCCTATCGCCAGCTCGCCGCCCAGGCCGCGCAATCGCAGGCGGAGACGGCCGCGCAACTGGCATCGATGAGCGTCACGCTGGCCAGGCTGGAGTCGCGCACGGCGAGCGTCGAGCAGATCCTGAAGCAGGTCGAGTAATCAACCCCAGGAGGCGCCATCATGGTCGAAGTCTCGTTGTTCCGGCTGTACCTGCTGCGCGCAATGTATTTGTTCATCGTGGTGGGCTTCGGCATGTTCATCTGGCCCGGCATCCTGCATCACCGCGGACCCTGGGAACTGATGCAGGGCGTGGTCAACTGCATGTTGACCGCCTTCTGGACGCTGGCGCTGTTCGGGCTGCGCTATCCGCTGCAGATGCTGCCGGTGCTGCTGTGGGAATTCATGTGGAAGGTGGTGTGGCTGGCAGCGGTCGGCTTGCCGGCCTGGCAGGGCGGGCGGATGGACGAGGCGACGCAGGCGAATGCCTTCGCCTGCGCTTTTGCGCTGCTGATTCCCTTTGTGCTGCCGTGGCGCTATCTGATCGCCCACTATGTGCGCAAGGCGGGCGATCCGTGGCGTGGTGAAGCTTCTCAGCGTGCCGCGGCCGGCGCCTCGATGCGGTAATCCCAGGCAGCCAGCGTCTGCCGCTTGCCGCCCGGCAGGGTGTACTGCTGGGCCGCGTTCGACACGTTGACGCTGACCTTCACCGTGTTGCTCTCGCGCTTGCGCTGGAAGGCGAAGACCTTGTCGTTGCCGGTTTCCAGTACCTCGACGGCGCCGCCGTACTGGCCGTTCCACAGCGCCGGGTTGTCGTGCTTGAGCTTGAGCAGGCCGGCGTAGAAGGGCGCGTACTGGTAGTTCTTCCACTGGATCGGGTCCTTCTCGAAGAACTCGATGCGCTTGTCGAGCCCAGCTTCCTGGCCGCCGTAGATCAGCGGCATGCCGGGCAGGGTGGCGGCCAGCACCGCCATCGCCTTGAAGGCCGGCCCGTACAGTTCGACGTCGCTGCCCGCCCACGAATTCTCGTCGTGGTTGGAGGTGAAGCGCATGCGGTAGGCGCCCGGCGGGTAGGCTTTGGGCGGATGCGCCAGGAAATCATGGAGTGCCCGCGCATCCTTCTTGCCCTTGGCGATATCCTTGAACAGGTCCTTCGTGTCCCAGCCGTAGGTCATGTCGAAGGCGTGCTCGTGGAGCTCGGGCTTGTCGGCCTCGGCCAGCATGAAGACGGGCTTGATGCGGTCGAGGGCGTCACGGGCCTGGTTCCAGAACGGCGTCGGCACCTTGCCGGCGACGTCGCAGCGGAAGCCGTCGATGTCGGTCTCGCGCACCCAGTAGGCCATGGCGTCCGTCATGCCTTTCCACAGGCCCGAGCCGGGCTTGCTCCAGTCCAGGCCCGTCACGTCGGTCCAGTATTCCGGCTCGGCTCCTTCCGTGTAGGTGACCGGGAAGATCTCGCCTTTCTCGTTCAGCAGGTACCAGTCCTTGTGCTCGACCGTCCACGGGTTGTCGAAGGCCGTGTGGTTGGCGACCCAGTCGATCAGCACCTTCATGCCGAGTCCGTGCGCCTGCTTTACCAGGGCCTTGAAATCGGCCAGGCTGCCGAATTCCGGATTCACGGCGGTGTAGTCGCGCACCGCGTAGTAGCTGCCCAGCGTGCCCTTGCGGTTCTTCTCGCCGATCGGCTGGATCGGCATCAGCCACAGGATGTCCACGCCCATCTTCTTCAGGCGCGGCAGGTGGGCGGCGAAGGCCTTGAAAGTCCCTTCCTTCGTGTACTGGCGGATGTTGACTTCGTAGATGTTGGCATTCTTCGACCAGGCCACGTGGGCCATCGGGGCCGCTGCCGCTACAGCTGCGGGCTGCGCGGCCGTGGCCGGGAACAGCGCGCAGGCGCCGCTCAGCGCCAGGGTGGCTGTAGCAAGGGTACGGGTAAGCTGTCTCATTCTCATCGTTTTCCTGTAGTTTAATTACAGATGCGTCTGCCGATTCTAAACCGGAAACCCGCTTGCGCCTAGATGAGATCGCGTACGTCCGCGCGCCACGTGGGACTAGGCCGACAAACACGCGAGCCAAGTTCCCTGTGACTTTGTGCGATTTTGGACAGAGAAACGATGTAAAGACGGGCTACTGTAGGAGCGTACTGAGGATTACATCATGAAAACGCCGCCCATCATTGCCATCGTATTCTGTGGAGCCGCCAGGTTCGCGTTCGCACAGGACGCGGCCGCAGGCGGACACGACATCGCCGTGTTTACAGGCGTGCCCAGCCGCAACCACAGTCCGGACTGGGCGACGCCGCCGCGCCGGGCCTACGGCCAGCTCGACCTCAGGTCGCCCTTCGGCGGCATCGAGGGGTTCACGCTGGGCCGCCAGTACAACCTAGAATACCTGACGCTGGCCGACGTCGGCGATCCTTTCCACGCCGGTACGGCCGGCAGGGCCAGCAACCTGGTCGGAACCAGCGGCCGGCGCGCGAACGACAACGTGCGCTATTTCAGCAACCGGTCCGAGCACTTGTCGAGCGGCGCGTCCTGGACCGTCGACACCCTGGGCGGCGACCCGATGGCCGACCGCGCCTGGGGCATGACGGTGGGCGTCGACCTGGGCAGCATCTCGCTGCGCGCTGCGCACCAGAACCGCCACGTGGCCCAGATCCATTTATACGACCTGGCCGGCGCCAACATGGATGCGAAGAATTCGCTGATCGCCGCCAACCTGCGCATGCGCTGGGGCACGGCCTACGCGGCCTACGCGGCCAACCGCGGCTGGGGCAGTTCGCCGCTGTACAACCCGGACAATCCCTACGGCGCCGGGGTGGCCAGCACGTCCTCCACCGACAGCCGCGACACCCTGGTGGGCGTGGCGGTGCCGGTGACGCACGCGACCACCTTCCTGGCGTCCTTCATCCACAAGAACGACCGCGACCTCGCCCACCGCGACGCCAACCAGTTCGCGGTGGGCGCCAGCTATGTGGTGTCGCGCAAGACCGACTTCTACACGGCCGTGTCGCGCACCGTCACCACGAACGGCAATGGCCTGCTGCTGGGCGGCGCCGCGCACCCCAGCGGCAGTCTTGCAGTGAACGTCGGCATGCGCCATGCGTTTTGATTTTGGGGTAGCCTGAATTTTTGACTTATTGCATTGAATCGGAGGACATATGACTGGCTCGAGCACACTTGATCCGGATAACTTTCCCGGAGCACCAGACCGCAGCCTTGGCAAAGGTCACGGCGTGGACGCCCTTGGCCCGAGCGACGTGACCGACAGCGGCAGCGACGTGGTCGGCGGCCCTGGCTTCGCGGCCAACCTGGACGACGACCAGGTGCTGGACCTGGACAAAGGCACGACCTCGGACAACGAGGAAGGCTATGCCCACGACACCGCCGGCGCCGACATGGGTGACCCGAACCTGGAGAGCGACAGCGACTTCGGCGGCACCGGCGAGCGCGCCGCCGCCGGCCGCGACCTGAACATCAGGGACGGCGGCGACATCGATACCGACCACATCGAATCGATCCCGGACCTGCCGCTGACCGACGAGGACGTGGATTTCCTTGGCAGTGAACCGCCGAAAGGGCCGGCGCCGGGTAAGTAATCACGTAGACGCAAAGAAAAACCGGGCGCTTGAAAGAGCACCCGGTTTTTTTACATCGCTACATCACGCGTGCCACACGTTCCGCTGTGCCGGCCGCCGCATCAAACGCCACGCCGCCAGCAGGGCACCGCCCACCAGCACCGTCTTCACCGGCGTCGACCGCAACTGATAAGCCTGGTACACGCTGCGTTCAAAGGTCTTGTGCGGCAGGTCGTTGCGCTGCTGCAGTTCGCGTGCCGGGTCGGGCGCGTGCAGGGCGTCGCGCCGGTCCGGATTGTTGGGCTGGTCCGGCTGCTGTTCCTGGCGGAAGGCGGCGGCCCGCATCAAGCGGTCGAGCGGGCGCGGCAGCACTGCGCCGAGCGTCGATATCAGCCTGGCGCGTCCTCCCACGAACAGGTCGCGCTCCGGCGTCTCGGCCGCGTGCAGGATCGTCTTCGCCACCAGCTCGGGCGCGTAGATCGGCGGCGGCAGGTCGGGCTCGTACTCCATGTAGTTCCTGGCGTGGGCCGTGAACGGGGTATCGATGCTGGCCGGCTTGATGAGGGTAAGCGAGATCTGTGCCTTTTCCAGTTCCATGCGCAGCGATTCGGTGAAGGCTTTCACCGCATGCTTGGACGCGGCATAGGTGCCGATCAGCGGCACCGCGCGGTCCGAGACTTCGCTGCCGACGTTGATGATGGCGCCGCCGCCGTGCTGCTTCATGAGCTTCACGGCGGTGAGGCTGCCGTGCACCACGCCCCAGAAATTGGTTGCCATGACGCGCTGCATGTCTTCCAGCGTGACCTGCTCCTGGCTGCCGTAGACGCCGATGCCGGCATTGTTGACCCAGGTGTCGATGCGGCCGAAGCGCTCGATCGCCGCTTGGCCGATGCGCTCGACGTCGGCCGGGTTGCCGACGTCGGCCGCCACCGTGAGCGCCTCGGCGCCGCGCTGGCGCAGCTCCTGCGCGAGGGTGTCCAGCGCATCGCCGTCGCGCGCCGCCAGTACCAGCCTGACGCCGGCTTCGGCCGCGGTCCTCGCCGTCACCAGGCCGATGCCGCTGGTGGCGCCGGTCAGGACCATCACTTGCTCGTTCAGTTTCTTGAGTTTGACTGACATGGTGCTTGTTCCTTTCGCGTTCGGTAGGCGCTGCGCAGGCTCGGGCGGCGTGCCAGCTTCCAGGCGGCGAACAGGGCGCCTGCGCCCAGCAGGGCGGGCACGATCTTGTTCGAGCGCAGCGCGACGGCCGTGTACGGGCAGTGCTCCATCACGTGGCGGTTTTCCATGCCCTGGCGCTGGCGCAGTTCGTTGCGCGGATCGGGCGCATGCAGGGCGTCACGGCGGTCGGACGCGCTGGGTGCGTCGGCCTGCTGCTGCCTGAACATCGAGGCGTTCATGAGCTTGTCGAGCACGCGCGGCATGGCGAAGCCGGCCGAGGAGATGGCCTTCGAGGCGCCGCCGACGAACACGTCGCGCTTCGGATGCTGGGCCGCGTAGAGGATGGACCTGGCGACGATTTCCGGTGCGTAGACCGGCGGCGGCAGGGCCGGCTCCTTCTCCATGTAGTTCTTCGCATGCACGGTGAACATGGTGTCGATCGCGGCCGGCTTGATCAGGGTGACGGACAGCGGCGCGCCTTCTTTCTCGAGCTCCATGCGCAGGGCGTCGGTGAAGGCTTTCACGGCATGCTTGGAGGCCGCGTACAGGCCCTGCAGCGGGATCGAGCGGTCGGACAGTTCGCTGCCCAGGTTGATGATGGCGCCGCCGCCGCGCGTCTTCATGTGCTTGACGGCTTCGAGCGAGCCGTGCACCACGCCCCAGTAATTGGTCTGGAACAGGCGCTGCATGTCTTCCAGCGCCACGTCTTCGTTGCGCCCGAAGATGGAGATGCCGGCATTGTTGACCCAGGTGTCGATGCGGCCGAAGCGCTCCATCGCCGTCCTGCCGATCCGTTCGACGTCTTCCGGCTTGCCGACGTCGGCCGTCACGGTGGCGACCTTGCCGCCCTTGAGGCGCAGCTCGCTTGCCAGCTGGTCCAGCGCATCGCCGTTGCGCGCCGCCAGCACCAGCTTCGCGCCTTGCTCGGCGGCCATGCGCGCGGTGGTCAGGCCGATGCCGCTGGTGGCGCCGGTGATGACCATCACCTGTTCGTCGATCTTGCGTAATTGCACTGACATGAATGCCCCCTCTTGTTTGGCTTGTGCACACGACAATCGTGTTCGTGCCCGGGATTTCAAGTCGTTTTTACAAACACGCCTAAACGCGTCGTTCCCGCGAAGGCGGGAACCCAAGCTTGCTCGCGTTAATGTAACGCACCTGGAACTTGGGTCCCCGCCTGCGCGGGGACGACGGCGGAGATTGCGGGGACGACGGCGGACATTGCGGGGACAACGGTAACTATTGCTTCTTGCCGGGCTGGTAAATCTGGTCGAACACCCCGCCGTCTGCAAAGTGCGCCTTCTGCGCCTTGGTCCAGCCGCCCGCCACCTCGTCGATGGTGAACAGCTTGATGGCCGGGAACTGCGCCGCGTACTGCTTCGCATACGGCTCGACCACCGGGCGGTAGTAGTGCTTGGCGGCGATCTGCTGGCCTTCCGCGCTGTACAGGTATTGCAGGTAGGCTTCGGCGACGGCGCGGGTGCCGCGCTTGTCGACGACCTTGTCGACCACCGCGACCGGCGGTTCGGCCAGGATGCTGCTGGACGGGGCCACGATCTCGAACTTGTCCGGGCCCAGTTCCTTTACCGCCAGCAGGGCTTCGTTTTCCCAGGCCAGCAGCACGTCGCCGATGCCGCGTTCGGTGAAGGTGGTGGTGGCGCCGCGTGCGCCGGAGTCGAGCACCGGCACGTTTTTATACAGCCTGGACAGGTAGTCGCGCGCCGACGCTTCGGTCGCACCCGGCAGGCGCAGGGCGTAACCATAGGCGGCCAGGTGGTTCCAGCGCGCGCCGCCCGAGGTCTTCGGGTTCGGCGTGATCACGGACACGCCCGGCTTGACCAGGTCGGCCCAGTCGCGGATCTGTTTCGGATTGCCCTTGCGGACCAGGAACACGATGGTCGAGGCATAAGGCGTGCTGCGGTGGGCGAGACGCTGTTGCCAGTTGTGCGCGATCAAGCCACGTTCGCTGATAGCATCGATGTCATACGCCAACGCCAGCGTGACGACGTCGGCGGACAGGCCGTCGATGACGGAACGCGCCTGCTTGCCGGAGCCGCCGTGCGATTGCTTGACGGTGACGTTGTCGCCCGTCTTTGCCTTCCAATGGCGGGCGAAGGCCTGGTTGAAATCCTGGTACAGCTCACGCGTCGGGTCGTAGGACACGTTCAGCAGGGTGATGTCCGCGGCGAAGGCGGCGGACTGGCCCAGGGGGGAGCCGACAAGTGCGACGAGGGCCAGCGCGGTGGCGATTTTTTTATGGAACATCGTTTTCTTTCGGGCAGTGAGGAAACCATAGGCTAGGTTCCTGCTCAGCGAAAGAAAACGAATTTAAACGACAAAGCTTATGCGGTTTTTAATGCGCCTTCGACAGGATCAGCAGCCAGCGGCGGAACAGCAGCACTTCGACGTGGCCGGGTTCGACACCGGTATCGCATTCGATGATCGGGTTGACCGCATAGAAACGCTTGCGGAAATCACGCGTGACGAGAATCTCGCGGCGGCCGATGCGGGCCAGGAACGGGGTCGGTGCGTATTCCATGCCGAAGGAGCTGTTCAGAGTAGTCATGAGGATCCCTTTTTGAGTTGTGTTGTACAAAGTCTTGCTCAAGTGCATTCAGAATATCACAACTACTGTATAAATCCACAGTTACTGTACAAAAAACCAGTTCTTTTTCGCAACTGTGGTTTTCCCGCAAACAGCGCTAGTGGAGGGGCATGCTGAACCTACTGCCGGACCGCCTGCACCGTTTCCTGGCCGCCCGCTTCTCTCCGGAGGGGGAAATGGGCATCCATTTCACCATCGGCATCGTCCTGATCCTGGCCGCGGCCTGGGCGTTCGGCGCGATCGCCGAGGACGTGGTGGAGGGCAGCGCCATCACCCTGCTCGACGTGCGCCTGGCCCACTGGTTCCGTGCCCACGCCAGCAGCGGCTTCACCGAAGCCATGCTGTTCGTTACGCACTGGAACGGCATCCTCGGCTCCAGCATCATGGGCGCGCTGCTGGCGGCCTGGTTCTGGCATCGCAAGGCGCATTACTGGTTGGTCGTGGTATTGGTATCGGTGCCGGGCGGGATGCTCCTGAACGTCGCCCTCAAGCATGTATTCCGGCGCGCCCGGCCCAGTCTGGAGGACCCCTTGTTGACCTTGAGTACGTATAGCTTCCCAAGCGGCCACACGGCGGCCGCGACCGTGTTCTACGGCCTGCTGGCCTGCTACCTGGTGCGCCGGGTGCGGGGCTGGCCGAAACGCACCGCCGTGGTGGCGGCCTGCTGCCTGATGGTGATGCTGGTGGCGCTGTCGCGCATGTACCTGGGCGTGCACTACCTGTCCGACGTGCTGGCGGCAAGCGCGGAAGGCGCGGCCTGGCTGGCGGTCTGCATCACGGCGGTGTCGACCCTGCAGCGGCGCCGGATCGCGCGGGCGCGCGGGCGGGAGGTGGCGGCATGAAACCCCGCGTGAAACCCGTTACCGTGATCATCAACGGCGGCGCCGGCCAGGGCCACGACGACCGTGCCTGCGCCGAGCTGCGCGCCAAGCTCGCCAATGCCGGCCTGGACGCCGAACTGGTGCTGGCCAAGGATGGCGAGGAGATGATCGCCACCGCCCGCCGCGCGCTCCATGGCGGCGCCGAACTGGTCGTGGCCGGGGGAGGGGACGGCACCATCAACGCCGTCGCTTCCGTGATGGCGGACAGCGGCGTGCGCTTCGGCGTACTGCCACTCGGCACCCTCAACCATTTCGCGAAAGACCTCGGGATTCCGCTCGACCTCGACGACGCCGTGCGCAACCTGGCGGGCGGCGTGCCGCGCAAGGTCGATGTCGGCGAGGTCAACGGCCGCATCTTCCTGAACAATTCCAGCCTCGGCCTCTACCCCGACATCGTGCGCGACCGCGAGAAGCAGCAGCGCCGCCTGGGACGCGGCAAGTGGCCGGCGGCCCTGTGGGCGAGCGTGGCGGCGCTGCGCCGCTACCCCTTCCTGTCGGTGCGCCTGACGGTGCGCGGCGAAACGCTGGCCCGCCGCACGCCCTTCGTCTTCATCGGCAACAACCGCTATATCATGGAGGGCCTGGCGATCGGCGAGCGCGAGCGCCTCGACGACGGTGTGCTCAGCCTGTACGTGGCCCAGCACCCGACCCGCCTGGGCCTGCTGCGCTTCGCGGTCGACGCCCTGTTCGGCAAGCTCGGCAGCGAGCGCGACTTCGACGTGCTGGAAGCGCCCGGATTCCAGATCGAAACCCACCACGCGCGCCTGCACGTCGCCACCGACGGCGAAGTCACGATGATGAACTCGCCGCTGCGCTACCGGGTGCGGCCTGGCGCACTGACGGTGCTGGTGCCGGCTGCGACAATCGCTTCAACGAAAACTACAACGAAAACCACAACGGAAACGGAAACGGAAGATCATGCGCACACTCGTCCATCTCTCTGACCTGCATTTCGGCCGCGTCGACCAGGAGCTGCTCGACCCGCTGCGCGAGCTCGTCCACCGCATCGCCCCGACCGTGGTGGTGGTATCGGGCGACCTGACGCAACGGGCGAAGAGCGAGCAGTTCGAGGAGGCGCGCGCCTGGCTCGACACCTTGCCCGGCCCGCAGATCATCGTCCCGGGCAACCACGACATCTCGCTGTACAACGTGTTCCGCCGCTTCGTACTGCCGCTCGAACGCTACAAGCGCCACATCACCGACGACCTCGATCCGGTCTACATCGACGACGAGATCGCGGTGCTGGGCGTGAACACGGCGCGTTCCCTGACCTGGAAGGACGGGCGCGTGAACAAGGAGCAGGTCGAGAAGATCTGCGCCACGCTGGCCGGCCTTCCGGAGGGCGTGACGCGGGTGGTCGTCACCCATCACCCCTTCGACCTGCCGGAGGGGGCGCAAGAGGACGACCTGGTCGACCGCGCCCACATGGCCATGGACGTGTTCGCGGACGTCGGGGTCGATCTCCTGATGGCCGGCCACCTGCACCAGAGCCACGCCGGCAACACCCAGGCGCGCTACAAGATCAGCGAGTACGCGGCCCTGGTGGTACAGGCCGGCACCGCCACCTCCACGCGCGGCCGCGGCGAGGTCAATTCCTTCAACGTGATCCGGATCGAGCCGCGGAAGATCGAGGTCGACCGCTATGGCTGGGATGCCGTGCACAAGCAGTTCCAGATCATGGCGACGGAAAAGTTCATGCGTAGCGGGAACGTCTGGGCCGAGGTGAACGAGGGGCTGCTTGCGGCGGGAATCTAGACCACCTGCGCATACACGTCGTCCCCGCGCAGGCGGGGGATCCAAGCTGAAGAACAGGATTCGGTACGTCGGCGCTATTGAGGTGTTTCAGAAATACCGGTATCGGAAGCTCGGCATGGGTTCCCGCCTTCGCGGGAACGACGGGTAATGGCGCGGGTACCACGCGAAAATGCCGCGGGAACGACGGCCGTCAGATCCAGTATTCGCCCAGCCGTGCCGCCCATTCCCGGATCCGGTCGGTCCACGGCCGGTGCTTCCACTTCTCCAGCGTGACTTCCTTGGAGTCGCGCAGGTCTTCGTTGAAGGCGCTCTCCATGTCGCGCCCGAAGGCCGGGTCCATCACCACCACGTTCAGTTCGTAGTTGTGCAGGAAGCTGCGGCGGTCGATGTTGGCCGAGCCGATGGTCGACCAGCCGCCGTCGATCACGGCCGTCTTCGCATGCAGCACCGCCACCTGCAGCTCGAAGATCTTGACGCCGGCCTTCAGGAGCTGGTCGTAGAAGGCCTGGCCGGCGTAGCGGATCATGCTGTGGTCGGACACGCCCGGCAGCACCAGCTTGACGTCGACCCCGCGCCCCGCCGCGCCGGCCAGGGCGTCGACGATCTGCTGGTCGGGCACGAAGTAGGCGGAGGTGATGTGGATGCTCTTCTTCGCTTCGCTGATCGCCACCACCAGCGCCTTGTAGATGTCGGAATCGCCTTCCGGATTGCCGGCCAGTACGCGGATCAGCTTGTCGCCGGCGGGGGGCAGGGCCGGGAAGTAGTCGGCCTTCGGCAGCTCGCCGCCTTCCTGCTGCACCCATAAATTCACGAAGGACCACTGCAGCGGGGCGACCGCCGGGCCTTCGATCTTGACGTGGGTGTCGCGCCAGCCGACCTTCGAACCGTCGACCTTGTCCGCGCGCTGGTGCGAGCGGAAAAGCGAGCTGTTGGCATAGGTCGAGCTGATGTTGATGCCGCCGGTGAAGGCGATGCGGCCGTCCACCACCATCAGCTTGCGGTGGTTGCGGTTGTTGATGTCCCAGTTGCCCTTGGCCTTGGCCGGGTTGACGGGGTTGAAGATCAGCACGCGGATGCCGGCCGCGCGCATGCGGTCGAAGAAGGCGGCCGGGGTCGCGATCGCGCCGACGGCGTCGACCATGATGTTGACCTGCACGCCCTGGCGCTGCTTCTCGATCAGCACGTCGGCGAACTCGTTGCCGACCTGGTCCTGGTCGAAGATATAGGTTTCCAGGTTGATCGAGCTGGTGGCGGCGCGCGCCGAGGCCATCATTTCGCGCATGGTGGCCGGGCCGTCGAACAGCAGCGTCACCCGGTTGCCGGCGATGAGCGGCACGCCGGTCGCCTGTTCCTCCAGCAGGGCCAGCGATTTCAGGTCGGTGGTGGCATTCGCCCAGCGCTTCGATACCAGCGCCGACACCTGCTTCGGCGCCAGGGTTCCCTTGGTGGTGGCGACGGTAGGCGTGGCCTTCGCCGGCGCGGCCGGATCGACGTCCGGCAGGGTCTTGCAGGAAACCAGGACCAGGCCCAGGCACAGGGCCGCCAGCCAGGATTGCAGGCGCGGGAAGCTCATTCGTATCCTCTCATTTGCTCGCTCATGTCCCCGTAGTCCTTGGGTCCGATAAAGAAGTCCAGCGGCGCCGCGCGCAGGCGCCGGCCCAGCGCGCGCAGCAGCCGGAAACCGTGGTAGAAGCGGATCTTGCGGGCGCGCAGCGCGACCCACAGCGCCAGCCCGAAGCTGACCAGCAGGTTGACCATGCCGATCAGGAGGATGCCCAGCGCGGTGATGCCGATCGTCTCCAGGCTGACCTGATAGTCGAGGCCGACGAAGCCGATCGCGAAGTTGGCCGACGAAAAGGTCACGTGGCGGATGTCGAGCGGCAGGCCGAGCAGGAAGCCGACCGTGGCCGTCACCCCCATCAGGACGCCGAATACCATATTGCCCATCAGGCCGCCCAGGTTGTCCTCGACGTAGGCGCCGAAGCGTTCCAGGCGCTCTTTCCCCAGCAGGCGCCGCAGGCCGTGCAATTGCTGCACCCGCTGGCCCATGCGGGTATACAGCGCCTTGTTGTCGTAGTAGCCGGACACCAGGCCGGAGACAAACAGCCAGACCCCGGCGATCGCCGCGTGCAGCAGGGCCAGCGATTCCCACGGGTGGCTGTCGTGGATCAGGTGGCGCGCCTTGTCCGGGCTGACCAGGTGGTGGCCGGTCAGGTACCAGTAGCCGAGCGCGATCAGGAAGGAGAAGGGGATCACGGTCGCTAGGTTGCCGAGCACCGCCACCACCTGGGTGCGGAACACCTTGTTGACCAGGGCCGCCATGCTGTCGACGTCGGCCTGGCGGTGGCGGCCTTTCTGGTCGCTCTCGTGCAAGGTCGCTGCGATGCGCGCGGCCGTCATTGCCGGCTGCTTGGTGGCGATGGTGAAGTGCAGCACGTGCACCAGCATGAAGCCGAGCGAGTAGTTCATGCTGTACAGGGCGGCTTCGATCAGCGGCGCGCGGTGCAGGTAAGACAGCAGGATCTTGATCAGCGCCATGAAGCTGATGATGATGCCGGCCCCGGCCGCGGCATTGAACATCTGGCGCAGGTCGGTGCGGCGCTCGGCGATGTAGTGCTCGCCGGTGCGGCTGGCGTTCTCCGTCACGTTACGCGCCAGCAGGTCGATGTTGTCGCGTACCAGGCCACGCACCTGGTACTTGGTGTTGTGGGCTTCGGCCAGTTCCTGGGCCAGCGAGATCGCGGCCGCGCGGCGCAGCGTGGTCGGCGGCTCGGACGGCGCGCTCGCCTCGTTGGCCAGCGCCTCCAGGTCGATGGTCGGCGCGCCCGGCAGTTCGCCGCTGACGTCGACCAGGAACAGCAGCTTGCGCAGGCGGTCGATGCTCTGGGTGATCGCCAGCAGCAGGTAGGTCAGCGACACGCTGGTGCCGGCCGCCAGCGCGCGGCGGCGGACCTTCAGCACCACGTCCTCGCACTGGTCGAGCATCACCAGCAGGTGGCGCGCGTCTTCCATGCGCTCGGCCTCGCCGGCCAGCAGGCGGCCGTACTGGTCGAGATAGGTGTTGGTCTCGATGTTCTGCATCAGGAAGGGCGAATCGACGTCCTCGATTTCCATGTGGGCGTGGATCAGGCGCGGCTCCAGGCCCAGCGCGCAGACGCGGCAGGACAGGGTGCGGATCGCGTCCAGCAGGCCCAGCAGGGTGACGTGGCGCGCGCGGTCCGGGGTGGCATCCAGCGGCGGCGGGGCGTTCGAGACGGTGTCGAACAGCTCCAGCCAATCGGCGTTCGGCACCGCGCTGATCCACTGGTAGTCGGTCTCCCGGCACAGCAGGCGGTCGAGGGTGTCGGAGAGATAGTGGTCGTCGAGGGCGGGCGGCAGGATGCGGTAGGCGATGCGCCTCTTGAGTTCGGTAAAGAAACCGTCGTTCGACAGGATGCCGACATCGGAGTACAGGCTGGTGTGGCGGCGCGTCTCGAGCAGGGTCGTGATGTAGCGGCGCAGTGCCCACGCCTGTTCCGGATTGCCCTTGAGCAGTTGGCACAGGGTGCGCACCTGGGCCCGCGCATAGGCGTGGTCAGCCGCGCGGCGCGGTCGCAGCTTGTCGACCAGGTCGACCAGCAGGTCGATCCGGTCGCTGTTCGGGTCGAGACGTTCGAGGATGTGGAGCATGGAGAATTGTAGGGCTGGGCGGTCGGACTGCCCGGAAATCGTAGTGTACCTGTGGACACGGCGGGCTTGTGTACGCCACCGAACTGAGCGGACCCGGCCACTGCGCCGGGCAGGCTGCTGCGGTACACTTGATGCGTTATGTCATCGGATTATTAAACTAGGGAAGAACATGTACCTGACTTACTTCAACGGCGAATGGGCCGAGGGGAATACGCCGCTGTTCGGCGCGATGGATCACAGCGTGTGGCTGGGTTCCTCGGTATTCGACGGCGCGCGCGCCTTGCACGGCCACCTGCCGGACCTGCGCCCGCACCTGCAGCGCGTGATCGATTCCGCCGCGAAGCTGGGCCTGACCTGCCCGCTGTCGGTGGACCAGATGGAGGCGCTGGTGCGCGAAGGCGTCGCCAAGTTCCCGCCGGATGCCGAACTGTACATCCGCCCGCTGGTGTTCGCTTCCGAAGGCTTCCTGATTCCGGTGCCGGAAAAGGCCGGCTTCGCCCTGACCCTGTTCGACGCGCCGCTGCCGCCGTTCGCCGGCTTCTCCGCCTGCCTGTCCGAGCTGCACCGCCCGCAGCCGACCATGGCCCCGACCGACGCCAAGGCTTCGGCCCTGTACGCCAACACCGCGCGCGCCCTGCGCGACGCCCGTACACGCGGCTTCGACAACGCGGTCTTGCTCGACCTGGCCGGCAACGTGGCCGAGTTCGCGTCCTCGAACCTGTTCCTGGTCACGCAGGATGGCGCGGTGGTCACCCCGGCCCTGAACGGCACCTTTCTGGCCGGCATCACCCGCGCCCGCGTGATCGCGCTGCTGAAGGACGCCGGCATCACGGTCGAAGAACGCACCGTCAAGCCGGAAGAGCTGGACACGGCGCGCGAAATCTTCAGCACCGGCAACTACGGCAAGGTCACGCCCTGCGTACGCTACGAATCGCGCGAACTGCCGGCCGGACCGGTGGCGAAGCACGCGCGGGATCTCTACCTGGCGTTCACCGAAACCACCTGAGCTTGCGTTCGCACAAACCGGGGTCAGACTCCGCGTTTTGCAAATAACCTGGAGGAAGTTTCCAAAAACCGGAGTCTGACCCCGGTTTGATGCTGTTTAAGGGGCTTTGCTATTTTGCTTGCAGGCCGCCGCAATCGGTGCCCAGCCATTTGCCGGTCACATCCATGTCGACCGTCTGTTGCCTGCCGCCGTCCGTGCCCGTGATGTGCATCCTGGCACGGTAGCTGGTGTCGCTGTCCAGCGTCAGTTCGCCTTCGCCGCTGGCGGGCGGCCTGGTGCAGTTGAAGGCGACCTTCATCCGCTTGGCGGAAAGCGGCGTCACCTTTTGCCTGCAGTCGCCTTGCTGCACGGGAAACTCCTTCCGCTCGATCATTTCCCTGGTCATGCACATGCGGGTACTCAGGGCGGCGCCGCTGCCGATGCGCATCTGCATGCCGTTGCGTTCCATCATTTCCTGCATCGCCTGGCGCTGTTCCGGCGGCATGCCGGCCAGCTGCTTCTGCACCTCGGCCATGGCGGCGTTCAGCTGCGGGTCCGGTGAGCCGACCTTGTTGTTCAGCTCCCAGAGTCCGGGTTTCATGTCCTGGGCAGCGGCCGGCAGGGCCAGCGCGCAGGCGAGGGCGCAGGCCAGCGCGCAGCTCAGCGCGCAGCTCAGCGATTGAAGGGATGTCTTCATGGTGTTCTCCTGTCGGGGGAAAGGTGGTCAGGACGCTTCGTGCCGGCCCAGCACCTTGCGCTCCAGGTGCAGCAGGAGCAGCACGGTCTTGGCATCGACGATGCCGCCGGTCTCGATCAGCGCCAGGGCATCGTCGAAGTCGAGCTCCAGCACCTCGATGTCTTCGCCTTCCTCGGCCTTGCCGCCGCCGGGACCGCAGCGCCGGGCCGGATCGTATTCCGCCACGAACAGGTGGATGCGCTCGGTCAGCGAGCCGGGGCTGACGAACAGCTGCATCACCGGCGTCACCTGCTCGATCTCGTAGCTGGTTTCCTCGCGCGCTTCCAGCTTCACGCGCTCGTCGGGCGGGGCGCCGTCCAGCACCCCGGCGGTGGCTTCGAGCAGGAAGCCGTCGCTGCCATTCAGGCGCGCGCCCAGGCGGAACTGGCGGGTCAGCACCACCGTGCGGCGTTCGCGGTTATACAGCAGCACGGCGGCGCCGCTGGCGGCGTCGTAGACCTCGCGCTGCTGCTCCTGCCAGCTGCCGTCCTTGCGCAACTGTGCATACGTGACTTTCTTGAGCGGGTAATAGTCGTCCGAGAGGATGTCCTCGCGGACGATGCGGATCCTGTCTTCTGCCATGGCATCTCCTGATCAACATGTCAGCCGAGCATACACCGCGGCCATGAAAAAAGCCGCCCGGCTTGCGCGGGGCGGCTTTCATGCGGGCGGCGAGCCCGTCAAGCGATCAGGCGGCGATTACTTGAACTTGTACGAAGCGGTCAGGCGGAAGTAGCGGCCCATGCCGTTGTGCAGCTGGCTGTCGAAGCCCAGGCTCGCATCGCGCGGATCGTACGGAGCCTTGGTGTCGAACAGGTTCTTCACGTTGGCCGACAGGGTCCAGTTCTTGAAGCCGGTGTACGAGTACGCGGCGCCGAAGGTCAGCCACTCGTCGACGTTGCAGTCGGTGTTCGAGTAGCCGTAGTTCGGCAGGCCGCCCAGCGAGTACGCGCCCTTCGGCTGGCCGACGCCGTAGTGGCAGTACGGCTGTGCGTAGGTCACGTCGTTGTCGTAGCGGCGCATCAGCGAGACCGACGACACGTAGTCGGCCGACACGGTCACGGCGTGGTCGCCGCGGGTCCAGGTCGATGCGATGTTCAGGCGGTGACGCGGGATGTCGCCGACCGAGGTCGCCCAGTCGGACAGGCCGCCGTTGGTGCCGACCAGGTTGTGCGAGACTTCGCCCGGACGCTCTGCGCGCTTGAAGGTCAGCGCGTAGGTGTAGTTCAGGCGGGTCGAGATGCGGCCGTTCTCGCCCAGGTTCAGGCGGTGTGCGGCTTCGACGTCGATACCCGAGGTGTCGGTGCTGCCCTGGTTCACGAAGGTGCGGTTGATCGCCAGCAGCTGGCCCGAGTTCGGGATCACGTTGCCGTTCGCATCGACCAGGTTGTTGTTGTCACGCACTGCCAGGCCAGGGTACAGCTCCGGGTGCTGCGCCACGAAGGTCGACGACAGCAGCGCGGTCTCGTTTTCCTTGCGGATGCGGTAGTAGTCGATCAGCAGGTCGACGTTCTTGGTCGGGTTGATGATCGCGCCGAACGAGTAGCTCTTCGAGGTTTCGTTCTTCAGGTTCGGGTTCGGGGCCGAGATCGACGAGATGCTGCGTGCGCAATCCAGCGGATCGGCGCCGGCGACCGGGGTACGGCCGTCCGGGCAGCGGAGCGGGTCGGCGAAGTTGTTGTTGAACGACTGCACGCCGCCCGGCGACACCTGCGACAGCGCCGGAGCGCGGAAGCCCTTGGCGAAAGTGCCGCGGAAGGTGACCTTGTCGGTCGCTTCCCACTTGGCGCCGACCTTCGGCACGAAGCTCTTCGCGTTCGGGTACTTGTCGTAGCGGCCGGCGAAGTCCATCTCGAAGGTCTTGGTGAACGGCGTACGCAGTTCGACGAAGCCCGACTTGACCACGCGCTGGCCTTGCAGCACGGAGTTCGACAGGCCGATGATGTTACCGGCTGCCAGTTCCGGATCCGAGGTCAGACCCAGCTTTTCCTGGCGGATTTCGCCGCCGAAGGCCAGGCCGATTTCGCCGCCGGCCAGCTTGCCGAAGGAGGTCGAGGCCTTGGCGTCGAGCTGGGTGACTTGCGAGTAGCCGCTGTTGTTGACGTCGCGCACCGCGTTCGGGTCGGCGATGGTGGCGGCGATGGTGCGGTTCTCGGTCACGATGCGGTTGACGACCGGGAAGTACAGGTAGCCGTGACCCAGGTCGTTACGCTCTGCGCGGTTGTACAGCAGGCCGGTTTCCCAGTCGAATGCGCCGGCGGTGCCTTTCAGGCCGGTCAGGAAACGGTAGGTCTTGTTGACGTTTTCGGAACCGCCATTGGTGCCGGCGAAACGGAATACCGCCGCGGCCTTGTAACCGGTGTACGGATTGTCCGGGTGGCCCGACGGCAGCAGCAGCTGGTAGCTGGTCGGCAGGCCGTTGACGCGGAACACGGTGGTCGGGGTGGTCGACGAGATCGTTTTCGGCAGGCCGACGTATTCACGCTCGACGCGCGAGAAGCCGACTTCGGTGAACGAGGTGATGGTGTCGCTCAGCTTGACGGTGATCTTCGACAGCAGGTTGACGTCGGTACCTTTCGACTGCGCTTCGGCGTAGGCGTCGGTGTCGAAGCTGCAGAACTTGCGGTCGGTCAGCATCGAGCTGTTGGTGACGCCGATGCCGTATTGCGGGCCGCCGGTGATGACGTTGCCCACGCAGCCGGCGGTGCTGTTCGAGATGTATTTGCCGGCGGCGGCGCTGGTCGAGAAGGCCGCGCCCGGTGCCGACTGGCGGAAGATGAACGGGGTGTTCGAGGCGTAGCTGCCGTAGCCGCTCAGGCGGTAGTTGATACGGGCGTACTCGTCCTGCTCGATGTCCTTCACATCCTTGATGCCGGTGTGGCCGCGCTGGGCGACGTCGAAGCTGATCAGGGCATTGTAGCGGTCCTTGTCCAGGTCGCCGAAGCCAACCACGCCGTTGATGTTGTTGCGGGCGAACTGGCCATTATCGTTGGCCGAGGTCGATGCCGTGATTTCGGCACCGTGGTAGTCGTCCTTGGTGATGAAGTTGATCACGCCGGCGATCGCGTCCGAACCGTACACGGCCGAGGCGCCATCCTTGAACACTTCGACGCGGGCGATGGCCGACACCGGAATGCTGTTCAGGTCATAGACGGTCGACTTGCCCTGGTTCGGGTCGGCGTAGGCCGAGGCGGCGATGCGGCGGCCGTTCAGCAGGACCAGGGTCGAGGACGAACCCAGGCCGCGCAACGAGGCGGTCGATGCGCCTTTCGAGAAGCCGTTGTCGTTCTGGAAGTCATTCGCGGTACCCGAGCCGAAGGCCGGGATGTTGTGCAGCAGTTCGGCGACGGTGTTGGCGCCGGTTGCCGTGATTTCCTTGGCGGTCATCACGGTGATCGGCGAGGAGTCTTCCTTGTCTGCACGCTTGATGTTCGAACCGGTCACGTAGACCTTCTGTACCGCGGCCTGGTCGGCCTGTGCGTAGACGAAACCGGGTACTGCCAGGGTGAGGGCGACAGCGAGGACGCTGTGCTTTACTGCGAGTTGCTTAGTCAAAATCTCTCCATTGCTTAATCTCGAAGCCAAGGCTTCTCTTTTCAACCTTGGCGGGTAAAGACGGGCCAAGGGGGAGGATCAGATCATTTCTGATGGGAAAGTGTCAAATCTCATCCGTGATTTTGTGTGGAGATTACAACGGGTATAAACCGGGGTGATGGTGCTATGCAACAATTGTGAAGTTTTCGTTGATGCACAAGAAAAACTTATGCATGGAGAGGGGGAAGTCCTAAAGTATTGTAAATATATAGGGTTTTACTTGTGCCAACACGGCGGCAGGCACAGCGCTGCGTGGCCTCGCGGCGCGGCGCAGCCGCTGCCCGGGGCACCTGAAAACTCACGGAAACTCACAACAATGCCGGACACCGCCGCGATGATGGCGGCGCCCGGCAGGTTTCAGCCGGCGCGTGCCGGCTCGTTCACATAGATTTCGACGCGGCGGTTGCGGGCGCGGCCGGCCGGGTCGTCGTTCGACGCGACCGGCTCGCGCGAGGCGCGTCCTTCGACCGTGATGCGGTTCGGATTCACTCCGCGCGCTGCCAGGTAGTCGCGCGCATGGGAGGCGCGGTCGAGCGACAGCGGCTGGTTGATCTGGTCGCCGCCGGTACTGTCGGTGTGGCCAATGATGGTCACGTAGGTGCCCGGGTTCTCGTTCAGGGTCGAGGCGAAGCGGTCGAGGATGGGCCGGAAATTCGGCTTGATGTCGGCGCGGTTGGTGTCGAACGAGATGTCGCTCGGGATCTCGAGCTTGAGGCGGTTGTCGGCGGTCTGCGAGACCTGCACGCCGGTGCCGCGGGTCGCCTGTTCCATCGCCTGGCGCTGCTGCTCCATGTGCTTGGACCAGACGTTGCCGGCCACCGCGCCGGCCAGGCCGCCCAGGACCGCGCCGCGGGTGGCACGGCCACTGCCGCCGCCCCCCGTGCTGGCGCCGAGGATGGCACCCAGGCCCGCGCCGACGCCGGCGCCGGTGGCGGTGCCGCGTTGGGTGGCATTCATGTCAGCGCAGCCGCTGGCGGCCAAGGCAAGTACGGTCGCGCACAGCGTCGACCGGATGAAAGCAGTGTGCATGGTGTTCTCCTTCAAAAAAAACATCCGTTTCGAGGTCGCGCCGCCATTCAGGGGCACGACCGCGAAACGGATCGGGCGGTCTTGCAGGGTATTACGTGGCGGGTATTTATATTCCGCGTCCACTGATCAGGCGTACCAGGATCATGATGACGGCAACGACCAACAGGATGTGGATGAAGCCGCCGACGGTGTAGGAAGTGACCAGACCAAGCAGCCACAGAAGGATGAGCACAACAGCGATAGTGTAGAGCATGATGATGTCCTTTCCGTTTGAACCGGCGATGTCTTTGCCGTAAGTTCAGTATTCCCGGATTCGCGGCTGTGCTCCGTACGCTGACGTACATTATGCGGCGGATTTTTGTCCTTTTCGCAAGCCCGGGATCCATCCCAGGAAACCCATCAGGCCGACGAAGCCGATCATGCAGATCATCAGGCCGCCCGTGATCAGGAAAAACACGTCGTGCGCGGCGATGTCGGCGCTGCCGGGCTGCGCCGGCCCTGCGCTGACGAGGCCGAAGCCGCTGATCAGCAGACCCCAAAGAATGATCCCTACCCATGCGATGCTGTTCATTGGATCCCCTTTCGCGTGATTGTGATTGATTCTTAATCGCCATACGGTCGCGTTCCGTGCGCTAGCGCACATTGCGAAAAAGAAAATAAAAACGGGGCCGAAGCCCCGTTCTGAACCACCCGGCGTGCATGAAACCTCAGGCCGAGCGCAGCGCACCCTTGACGATGCGCACGCGATCGCCGGTGCGCCATTGCGGCACGCTCTGCTGGTGGAAGGTGCGCAGCGTGCCGTCGTCCAGGCGGACCCGGATCTCGTAGCTGTGGCCGGCCTTCATATTGCCTTCGACCTGGTTGCCGACCACGGCGCCGCCGACCGCCCCGGCCACCGTCGCCAGCTGGCGGCCATGGCCGCCGCCGAGCTGGTTGCCGAGCAGGCCGCCGAGGATCGCCCCGCCGGCCGCACCGACGCCGCTGCCTTGCGCACGGGTCGTGATCTGGCGGATCGATTCGACGTTGCCGCAGGTGCCGCACCAGCGGCTGGACGTGTCTTCCTGCGCCACGCGGGTCGTTTGCCTGGCCTTCGGATGGCTCTCGCGCAGCGGCGCCGGGGCCGGCTCCTCGTAGCCGGAAGCGCTCGTGCCCTGGGCGCTGCTGCCGTAGGCGGCGCTGCCCTGGCCGGCGTAGCCCGGCGCCGCGTAGGTGCTGGCAGTCGCCGGTACCGGCGGCAGCGCAGCGGCCGGCGCCGGCGCATAGGTCCCGGCCGCCGGCTGGACCGGATAGGCGGGCGCCATCGCACCCTGCACAGCGACCGGCGCCGCGCCCGGCTGCTGCAGGCTGGCGGCGAGGGCGTCGCGGTCGGCCGGATTCAGTTCGCCGGTCGCGGTGCGGCCCTTCGAGGACGGCAGCCAGTCCATGATGGCGGCGGTGCCGACCGCGCAGAACAGGATCACGGCGAGGGCCGCAAGGATCAGGAGGGGATGTTGTCCGCGGCGTGCCGGCGGTGTCGGATGGGTGTTCATGGCGGGTCCTTTTTTTCTTCAGTTCGGTCAGATCATTGTCCCTGTCAACAACACCCGGTTCCGTGCGTCACCGTACATACTTCGCCTGACGGCGCCGGTACGCTGACCTCACGTTGTAAGCAAATGATACCGCGACGCCGTGGCCGATTCGGCCGGCGTCCAACCGCGAGGGTCCGATGAATTCTCCTGCTGCACCCATGGTCGCCGAGCATAATGCCAACCTACTGCTGGCCGCGCTTCCGCCGGAAGATCTGGCACGCATGCTGCCGGCGCTCGACCAGGTCCAGGTGGAGGTCGGTGCCGTGTTGTGCGAACCGGGCGACCCCATCCGTCACATTTATTTTCCGCACGATTGCCTGGTCTCGGTGATGGCCGTGGCCGAAGTCCGCATGACGCTCGAAGTGGGCCTGGTCGGCCGCGAGGGCATGATCGGCGCCACCGTCACCCTCGGCCACGATACCACCCAGGTGCGCGCCGTGGTGCAGCGCGCCGGCAGCGCCAGCCGCATCGACGCCGACCTGTTCCGCGCCGCGTTCGCGCGCAGCCCGGCCCTGCAGCGCGTGCTGTACCGCTACACGGACACCTTGCTGGCCCAGGCCATCCAGATCGCCGTGTGCAGCCGCTACCACGTGCTGGAGGCGCGCCTGGCGCGTTCGCTGCTGGTCACGCGCGACCGCCTGCAATCCGACCGCTTCCACCTGACCCATGAATTCCTCGCGCACGCGCTGGGCGTGCGCCGGGTCGGCGTCACCAAGGCCGCCAGCGCCCTGCAGCAGCAGGGACTGATCAACTACAGCCGCGGGAATATCGAGATCCTCGATCCCGAAGGCCTGGCCCAGGCCGCCTGCACCTGCTACGAGATCGTGCGCGAGGTCGGCGCCGGCGTGCCTGCCCGGCTGTTCGTATAAACCATATAAACCGTTCTTGCCGAAATGCGCGCTTCCATCAAAAGCGCGCTCCACAAAGCAAACGCCCCGTCGAAACGGGGCGTTTTAGCTTGCGCAACCGGCTTGCGCCGGCCGGCCTGCTTAGTGGGTCTTGCTGGTCTGGTTGCCGATCACGCCGCCGGCAGCTGCGCCGGCCACGGTGCCGACAGCGCTGCCGCCGGTCAGGACCGAGCCGGCCACTGCGCCGACGCCCGCGCCGACGGCGGTGTTACGGTCCTGGTGGGACATGCCGGCGCAGCCGGTCAGGCCCAGGGCCACGGTTGCCAGCGAAGCGGTGACGATGATTTGTTTGATGGTTTTCATGTTGATCTCCTTACGGTGGGTTGTTATTTCAGGCGCAGATCATTCCTGACCGATTTCACGCCCTTCACGGTGCGGGCAGCCGCTGCTGCTGCCGCCACATCGTCCGCCGAGCTGACGAATCCTCTCAGCCGGACGACTCCCTGTTCGGTTTCCACATCGAGCTCTGAAACCTTCAGGGTCGGATCCCCGTTGATGGCTGCCTTGACTCCGGTCGTGATGGTGGTGTCGTCGATGGCCTGGCCGGCTGCTTCGCCGGTTGCCGCGCATCCCGAGACAGTCACCGTGCCCAGCACCAAGGCGGCCAGCAGCGTCACGGTACATCCGAATTGCTTCATTTGCATCCTTGCTTTATTACGTGTTGCAGTGTGTTCAGATTAAGCGCGCACGATAGTTGGGTCTGTACGACAACTCACACTACCGTACTCAACGTTTCTGCTTGCCCGGCGGCGGCGCCTGCGGCTTGGCGCCGGCCTTGGCCAGCAGGGCGGCGCAGGGGCTGTCCTTGCCCGGCCCGGTGTTGATCAGGGGCAGCAGGGCGGCGGCCGGCGCGGCCACCACCGCCAGCGCGGCGGCGGCGCCACCCTTCAGCGCCAGCACCTTCTTGTCGAGCGACAGGTCGGGCTTCTTGAAGGTGCCGCGCACGTAGAAGGGCGTGCGCAGGGTGAAGATGCGTAGTCCCTTGGTTTCCGGCTTCACGCGCAGGTCGATCTGCTCGTTGCCCAGGTTGACCCAGCCGTTGATGTCGACGATCGCATCCTGGGTGTCGAGCACGAAGGTATTGGTCTTGGCGACCCCGTTGGTGACGCCGAAGTCCGAGGCCAGGCAGTTCAGCTGCACCGGCTTGTCGCCGAACACCTTGGTGAGGATGACGTTGCCGACGTTCAGGCCGGCTTCCTCGAGCAGCAGCTTGCTGACCACGCCCTGGCTGATCAGGGCCTTCAGCTCGCCGTTCGACTTCGCCAGCATCTCGCCGACCGAGTCGCCGGTGGCGGTCAGCTTGGTCTGGGCAAAGATGTCGCCGGCCGTGGCCTGCTGGATCTTCTGGATCGCCGGGAACAGCTGCTTGAGCTCGATGTTGCGCGCGGTGGCGTCGAGCGTGGCCTTGATCGCGTCCTTGCCGGCGCCGCCGCTGCCGTCCAGGGTGACGTTCGAGTTCACGCTGCCGCCGGCCAGGCCGAAGTCCAGCGGTTGCAGGCGCAGCACGCCCTTGTCCATGGTCAGGTGGGTCTTCAGCTTGTTGAGCGGCAGCTGTGCGGTCTTGACGATGCGGTCGGCCGTGAAGTGCACGTCGGCGTCCAGCACCTTCCATTTCTCGGTGTGGAATTTCTCGACCGGCAGCGCCTTGTTCTCGGGCTGGACGGCGGCCACGCCGCGCGCGCGCTTGCTGGCGTTGGAATCGGCGCCGATCAAGGGGCCGAGGTCGGCGAAGCGCAGCTGGTTCGAGTGCACGGTGGCGCTCAGCTTGTTGCGCGGCTTGCGGTGCTGGAAGCTCAGCGTGCCGGCGATGTCGGATTCGCCGACCTTGCCCTTGAATTTCTCGTAGGTCCAGCGGCTCCCTTCCGCACCCAGCGAACCGGTCAGGTGGCCCTCGGTCGAGAACGCCGGGGTCTCGGGCAGCAGCACGCCGGTGAACGCGTACAGGCGCGCCATGCTGGGGCCGGCCAGCTTCAGGCGCAGGTCGAGCCCGGCCAGCTTCGCCGGCCGCGTGACCGTGCCATCGACGGCGAGCGCGTAGGGCCCCGAGTGGACGTCGGCCTGGACCGGGAAGGGCGCGTCCTGGTCCTTCAGGGTCAGCACCCCGCCCGTCTTGCCGCCGCCCGTGACCGGCGCGTCGTGGTAGCTGCCGTGGACCTTGAAGCCGATGCCGTAGCGCGGATCGTTGGCGATGGTGTCGACGTCCGCCGTGATGTCGGCATCGGTGAGCGCATCCTTCACATGGATCACGCCTTTCGACAGCACCAGGCGCTCGAGGTCCAGGTTCCACTTCGATTTTTTCTGCTCGTGCTGGTAGACCCAGTTGTAGTGGGTCGCGTCAGTGCGCAGCAGCTCGACGTGCGGGCCGTCGAAGCGCAGCACCGGAATGCTGATGGTGTGGCTGAGCAGGGCAAATGGATTCAGCGAGAACGAAAACTGGCGTACGCTGGCGGTGTCGCCCTTTGGCATATTCGACGGATTGCCGACGTGCACGTCGTTCGCGACCAGGTGCGGCCAGGGGATGTGATCGCGCCAGGTGCGCTGGCCCGGGATGATGCTCTCGGACGGGCGTTCCCAGTGCACCGACAGGTCGCCGACGATCGCGAACGGGCGGTCGATGGCGTCGCTGACCTTCGCGTTCAGCCAGGGCTTGACGCGATTCCAGTCGAAGCTCAGCAGGATGATGATGGCGATGATGGGAATCGCAACCAGGATTCCGAGGAGCCAGAGCACGGTCTTCAGCGTGCGCGACATGGGGCGCTTGCCGTGCTGGCTGGTGGATGCGTTGCCGCGGTTCGCCTCGTCCGCCGGCCGGTTCTCCTCATGCTGTTGGGTTGTCATGGCAATCCTTCTGGTGGGAGTGTGTTGAAGCCAGATTAACGTAAAGGTCTGCCGATCAATGTGCGGTGCCGCACCCTACCGGGGCGCCCCGCTGCGCCAACCCCGCTCTATGTGCGCCAGCGAACCGATCGCTCGGGGCAAGAGGCTTATAACGTTACCAACACAAATCGTTCACTGGGAGAAAACGATGGATACGAAATCGATGAACCTGCTGCTGCGGGTTGGCGCGGCTGCCGCGGTCCTGGGCCTGGCAGCCTGTGCCAGCCCGGAAAAGACTCCGGCCACGGCTGCGGTCGCGGTGTCGCACAACGCCGTCGATAACGCCGTCTCGGCCGGCGCGCCGGAACTTGCGCCCGAAGAGATCGGCGCCGCGCGCGCCAAGATGATGCAAGCCAACCAGGCACTGGCCGCCAAGGATTACAAGCGGGCGCGCGAGCTGGCGGTGCAGGCCCAGGCCGATGCCAAGCTGGCCCAGGCCAAGGCGAATTCGGCCAAGGCCACCGCCGCCTCGGACGCGCTCAACGAAGACCTGCGCGTGCTGCGCCAGGAAGTCGACCGCGCGAATTCCGATCAGCATTGAGAACGCGCCCGCAGGCGCCAATAAGAAGAAAGGACCCACGATGAAATCGCATTTTCTGAAGTCGGCGATCTTCGCCGGCACCGTGCTGCTGTCCGCCTGCAGCACCGTCCCGACTACCACCGCCACGCTCGACGAGGCGCGCGCCGACTACGTGGCCGCCAGCAACAACCCGCAGGTGTCGAGCTACGCGCCGGTGGAATTCCGCCAGGCCAGCGAAGCCCTCGACCGCGCCAACCAGGCCGCCGCCAAGCGCGATAGCCTGGACACGATCGACCGCCTGGCCTACGTGGCCAAGCAGCGCATCGCCACCGCCCAGGAAGTGGCGAAGGCCAAGTCGGCCGAGGCCGAGATCGCCGACGCCAGCCGCCAGCGCGACCGCGTGCAGCTCGAAGCCCGTACCGCCGAGGCCGAGCGCGCCAAGCGCGAAGCCGCCGCCGCCAATGCCCAGGCCGCCTCTGCGCAGCAGCAGGCCCAGGACGCCCAGGCCCAGGCCGCCGCGGCCCAGCAGCAGGCTGCCCAGCTGGCCCAGCATACCGCACGCCTGGAAGTGATGCTGGCCGAGCTGCATGCGCAGAAGACCGAGCGCGGCATGGTGGTGACGATCGGCGACGTGCTGTTCGCCACCGATCGCGCCGAGCTGACGCCGAACGGCATGGCGACCGTGCGCAAACTGGCCGAGGTCATGATGCAGAACCCCGACCGTACCGTGCTGGTCGAAGGATTTACCGACAGCACCGGCAGTTCCTCCCACAACAAGGACCTGTCGGAACGCCGCGCGCAATCGGTGGCCATGGCCCTGACCAGCCTCGGGGTGCCGCGCGAACGCGTGGCGACGCGTGGCTACGGCGAGATGTATCCGGTGGCACCGAACGACAGCGCCGCGAACCGCCAGCTGAACCGCCGTGTCGAGATCGTGCTGTCGAACGAGAACGCGCCGATCCCGCCGCGTGCGCCGGCGCGCTGATTTGCTTTGAGTTTTTTGATAGAAGGGTAGAGCGACAATGAACCAGACGAATTCCAACTTGGCCCACGGCTTCGACATCGAAGAGATCCGCCGCGCGGCCGCCAACCTCGAGGACGGCGCCGTCACCGAGGGTTACGCCGCCGACCGCGAGGCCGTGGTCGCGATGCTGAATGCCGCGCTGGCCACCGAGCTGCTGTGCGTGCTGCGCTACAAGCGTCATTACTACACCGTCAGCGGCCCGAACACCGGGCACATCAAGGCCGAGTTCCTCGAGCATGCCCAGCAGGAGCAGGACCACGCCGATCGCATCGCCGAGCGCATCGTGCAGCTGAACGGTTCGCCGAACTTCAACCCGGCCACGCTGACCCAGCGCAGCCATGCCGAGTACGACGAGTCGGAAGACGTGCAGGCGATGATCCGCGCCGACCTGATCGCCGAGCGCGTCGCGATCGAGTCCTACCGCCAGATGATCCAGGCGATCGGCGACAAGGACCCGACCACCAGGAACATGCTGGTCGAGATCCTGGCGACCGAAGAGGAACACGCCGACGACATGCGCGACCTGCTGGCATAACGAATCTTTCCCAACCCACCAAGAACAAGGAGTACAACATGCTCGATTCCATCCGCGCCACCACCGATTCGGTACGCGCCAAAGCCAATGCCGCATCCGTCGACAGCAAGCTGGACGACGCCGGCACCGACATGCAGGCGCTGGTCAAGGATGCCCAGTCGCTGCTGACGGCGGCCGCTTCCCTGACCGGTACCAAGGCCGACGAACTGCGCGAGCGGGGGATGCGGATGCTGGATGCCGCCCTGGGTCAGGGCCGCAAGTACCAGGATCAAGCCATGGTCAAGGGCAAGGAACTGGCACGCAATGCGGATGTCTACGTTAAAGACAACCCGTGGCGCACCGTTGCCGTGGCAGCCGGTGCCGGCCTGCTGATCGGTGTCCTGTTGGGCCGTAAATAATTCGAGCCGGGGGCAGCCATGGAAAAAGAAGAAACCGTCGTGCATGGCCCCGGCCTCATGGGTGGGATCACGGGCCTGGCGAAAAACCTGTTCGGCCTGGTGGTGTCGCGTGTGGAGCTCGCCGCGCTCGAAATGACCGAAGTGCGCAACCATGTGATCGAGCTCGTCGCCATCTTCGCGATGGCCGTGCTCGCCACCTGGTTCGCCCTTGCTTACGGCACGGCGACCATCGTCGCGCTGGCATGGGACGAAATGGGCTGGAAGATCCTGCTCGTCATGTTCTTCCTCTTCATCATCATTACCGGCATTCTGGTGGCCAAGGGCCTCTCCATGCTCAAGCAGGGCAAGCTCGCTTTCCCTGAGACGATGAAGGAACTGCGCAACGACCGCGACATGCTGATGTGAGCATGCCAGCGCCCAAGGATAACGGAGGAAACATGCAAAAGAACAACGATCATCGCAGCCACGAGGAGCAGAAGCGCGCGCTGCTGCGCGACGGCGAGTTCTACCGCGCGGGTCTGGCCCATGCCCGTGCCCAGATCAAGCACGCGGCGCGTCCCGACGTAATGTTTCATACGGTCATCGACCACGCGAGCTGGGCCTTGCGCGCGCGTGCCGATACGCTGTTGAAACCTACCGGTACAAGCGTCACGGCGCTGGCTCCTTATGCCCTAACCGTGCTAGGCTTCATCCGAAAGCGCAAGCTCGGGAAACCTGCGCTGGGCATCGCGGCCCTGGCAGGCGTTGCCGCTTGGTACGTGCAGCGCAAACGCGCGCAGCACATGGCATACTGAGAGCGCATGCGTGGCCGGCCAGGATCCAAGGCCGGTCCGTATGACAGAATATGGTGGGGCTTGAGCGGCGTCGCAATCCTTGGATTGGACGCCGCCTTTTTACGTGCCGCGCTCAGCGCGTCGTCGGTTGACCGGATGTTTGAGCGGATCCCTCGGGCGCCGCATCGAGCTGGGACGGCGCGTTCTTCATGTCCTGCTCGTAGGTCGCGCGCGCTTCCTTCAGGCAGGCGCTGCGCTCGGCCGCCGCGCCTTCGCGGCAGGCATTCTTCGCTTCCTGGTAGGCTGCGCCGATTTCCTTCTGCAGGATGCGCAGGCGTGCCTGGCGCGACAGGTCCTCGCGATGCCAGCGTGCCGGGTCGCCGTTCCTGATCTCATTGGCCTGCTTGGCCGCCACGGCCTTGCCGACCGTGCTGTCGTCCTGGGCCTGGTCCTGCGTCCGGGCATGCGCGCCCGCGGCCGCCAACAGGGCGGCGAGCGGGACTGCCAGCGCGACGGCGCGCCAGGCTCCTCGTGGCTGTTTCATGCTGTCCTCCATGCTCTCGACGAGCGAAAGCCGGCGCGGGAGGCGCCGGCGTGTACTTCATTCAACGCATTTCAATAACGGTAGACGCGGCCGTCGACGATGCGCACGCGGTTGCCCACGCGCAGGTCGTAGACGTTGTCCTGCATGACGGTGCGGTATTCGCCGTTGTCGAGGCGGATATTCACCGCATACACCTGCTGGCCGCCATCCTGGTTGCGGTTGCGTTCGACGTTGTTGCCGATCGCCGCGCCGGCCACGCCGCCGGCCACGGTGGCCGCGGTGCGGCCGCCGCCGCTGCCGACCTGGTTGCCGGCCAGCGCGCCAACCAGGCCGCCGACGATGGCGCCGGCGCCACTGGTACGGGCTTCGGCACTGGCCACCTGGATCGATTCAATGGTGCCGTAGCCGGCCGCGGCGTTGTCGCGGGAGCCGTTATTGGCGTAGCCATTGTTGCCGTAGCCGTTGTTGTAGCCGTTATTGGCGTAGCCATTGTTGCCGTAGCCATTGTTGCCATAGTAGGGGTCAGGGCTGCTGCTGGCGCAACCGCCCAGGATTGCGCCGGCCGCCACCAGCGCGGCAAGAGTGCGGATAGCTTTCATGACTTATTCTCCTGGCAAAAGATGTAGGGTCAGATTAAGCAGTGCCATGCCTGAGGTCTGTGCGATGACGCACCCTATGTACTTGCAGCGCGTCCATGTTCTTCACTCACTATTTGCCTGTGTTCGGCACCGAACAGAACTCTTCGTTACGGCAGAGTAAAACATCATCTGCGTGTTGAAAAAAGGAGAAAAAAAATGCGAACACCCCATATGATTCTGTTGCTCGGCGCTGCCATGCTGTGGGGCGCCGGCCATGCCCGCGCGGCCGGCCAGCTGGGACGGTCCGCCACACCGCAGGCCAAGCTGGCGTATGAGCAGGCGCGCGAACTGGCGGCCGCCAATTACAAGAATGCGCGCGCCCAGTGCGATGCCGTGACCGGCAACCCGAAGGACGTGTGCGTGGCCGAAGCCAAGGCCGCGCGCGTGCGCACCGAGGAAGAAGCGCGCGCGAAATACGAAGACACGCTGAAGGCCTATACCCGTGCCCGCCTGCGCGTCGCCGACGCGGAATACGACCGCGACAAGACCAAATGCGCCGGCCTGACGGGCAACGAGAAAGATGTCTGCCAGGCCCAGGCGAAGGCTGCGCTGGTTGCCGCGCAGGCCGACGCCAAGGCCGACCAAAAAACCATCGAAGCGCGCAACCAGGCGCGCGACGACAAGCTGGACGCGGCCTGGAAAGTGGCGAAGGAGCGCTGCGACGCCTTCGCCGGCGCCGCCCGCGACCAGTGCATGTCGAACGCCAAAACCCAGTTCGGCAAGTGATGGTTGTACCTGCCGTTTCGGCAAATCCGCATCACCCCTGTGATTCATTAACAACAAAGGAGCTCATCATGACCATGACCAAACGTATCGCCACCGCCATCTTCACCGCCACCGTCGCCTTCGGCGTCGTCGGCTGCGCGCAGACCGCCACCCACGAAAGCACCGGCCAATACCTCGACGACGCCGGCATCACCACCAAGGTGAAGGCCGCCTTCGCCGCCGACCCGCAGGTCAAGGCAACCGAAGTCAAGGTCGAGACCTACCAGGGCACCGTCCAGCTGTCGGGCTTCGTTGCCAATCCGGCGGATGCCCAGCGCGCCGCCGACATCGCGCGTGGCGTGAAGGGCGTCACCTCGGTCAAGAACGACATTCGCGTCAAGTAAGAAGCGCCGGGCGATCCGCGTAGAATAAGCTGACGCCGGATCTGCTTTCCGGCCGCTGCGGGCGGTCCGCTGGGTGATCGTCCTGGGCGTGTCGGCTGGACAGGAACATATCGGCCAGCCCTGGGGTTGGCCTTTTCTTTTTGCAGGTAACGATATGCAGCTCGCTCCACCCGGCAACACATCCGCAGAGCAATCCGAACCCCATGCCGCGGCCCATCCTGGCGCGGACCTGCGTTCGCCCGAGGCGGCGGCGCGCGAAGCGGGGCTGCTGAGCGGCGAGGGCGCGCCCACCGGCGAAGAGCTGGGCGCCCTGCACGGCGCCCTGCGCCTGCCCGTGCACGTGAACGCGCGCGGGATGTCGCTGGGCATCCTGGCCACCGTCGCCTTCGTGTTCGGCCTGCAATGGGCCAAGAATTTTTTCGTGCCGCTTTTGCTCGGCATCTTCCTTGCCTACACCCTCAGCCCGGTGGTGCGCTGGCTGGAGCGCTGGCACATCAGGCGCGCGATCGGCGCCACCCTGGTCACGGCCGCGATCCTGGCCGGCATGGGGCTGACCATCCAGCGCCTGCAGGGCGAGTTCTTCAACATCATCGACGGGCTCCCGGCGCTCACCCACAAGGTCACCAGGCTGCTCACCGAAGCCTCCGACGGCCAGCCCTCGACCATCCAGCAGGTGCAGGCGGCCGCGGCCGAGATCGAGCAGGCTGCCGCGAATGCCGGCTCGGACGCGCGGCGCGCGCTGCAGCAGCGCCACCCGGCACCGGCAAGCAGCCCGGGCGCCAGCAATTTCCGCGTGATGGACTGGCTGCTGGCCGGCTCGATGGGCCTGGCCAGCTTCGTATCCCAGGCCACCATGGTGGTGTTCCTGGTGTTCTTCCTGCTGCTGGCGGGCGACACCTTCAAGCGCAAGCTGGTCAAGCTGACAGGCCCTTCGCTGACGCGCAAGAAAGTCACCGTGCACATTCTCGAGGACATTAACACCTCGATCCAGAACTACATGTTCATGCTGCTCGTCACCAACACGCTGTTGGCGCTGCTGTTGTGGGCTGCGCTGCGCATGATCGGCCTGGAGAATGCCGGCGCCTGGGCCACCTTCGCCGGCGTGGCGCACATCATGCCGTACTTCGGGCCGTTGCTGATCACGTCGGCCACCGGCCTGGTCGCCTTCCTGCAGTTCGAATCGCTGCGCATGGTGATTCTGGTGGCCGGCGCCTCGCTGGCGATCGCGACCCTGGTGGGCATGGTCGTCACCACCTGGATGACCGGCAAGATCGCGAAGATGAACCCAGCTGCCGTGTTCGTCAGCCTGCTGTTCTGGGGCTGGCTGTGGGGCATGTGGGGCTTGCTGCTCGGCGTGCCGGTGGTGGTGGTGATCAAGGTGGTGGCCGAGCGCGTGGAGGGGATGGAGGTGGTGGCGGAGTTGCTGGGCGAATAGGATCGTCCCTACTGCCGTTTCGCC